>JAVBOX010000106.1:0-31199 GCA_031550095.1 Eubacteriales bacterium | reverse complement strand
GCGGACTTGTCTATCTTTGCTTTATCGCAGTCATCTGCATTGTCGGGCCCTGGCTTTCGCCTTATTCGCATCGGGAGCAGTTTGGTGATTCTCTCCGCGTTCCACCAAGCCTTGCCGCATATCCCAAACCGGAAACACTGGCGAACGCCACCCGGGATGTGGCGCGCTCCATGCGCGTGGATCTGAAAGACTGGCGGGAGGAAGGCGAAAAGGTCTTCATGACCTTCACTTCGTCCAAACCGATTGACGACCGCGCGCCGCGCTATATTGATCGGTCCAAGACGTTCGCGAATGGCAAGGTGGAGAGCAAGTCAGAAGACGGGCTGACGATGGCCGTCAGTGCAGACATCAGGCACCAGTATTTTCTGCTGGGCACCGACAATCTTGGACGGGATCTTTTGACGCGCACTTTGTTCGCCGGTCGGATCTCACTGGCGATTGGCGTTTTGGCGGGCGTTGTGGCCATGACCATCGGCGTCGTCTATGGCTCCATCTCAGGTTTTCTCGGCGGGCGCTGGGACGAACTGATGATGCGCGTCGTCGATATTTTCTATGCGTTGCCCTTCATCTTCTTCGTCATCATGCTGGTGGTGTTCTTTGGCCGGAATTTCGTGTTGATGTTCATTGCCGTCGGCGCAGTGGAGTGGCTTGACATGGCCCGAATCGTGCGCGGGCAGACACTGTCGATCAAGCGGCAGGAATATGTGCAGGCCGCAGAGGCGCTGGGCGTGACGCGCGGCGGGGTTCTCATTCGCCACATCATTCCCAATCTTCTCGGTGTCGTGGCCATCTATATGACGCTACTGGTGCCGCGTGTGATCATTCTGGAGAGCTTTCTCTCCTTCCTGGGTCTTGGCGTGTCCATGCCTATGCCGTCCCTGGGCTCTTTGGCGGCTGAGGCGCGGATTGGGCTTGTCTCTTATCCTTACCAGCTCATCTTCCCGGCGGTTTCCATTTTTCTGATCGTGCTGTCCTTCAACCTGCTGGGCAATGGGCTCCGGGACGCGTTTGATCCCAAGCTGCGGTCATAAGGGAGGCTAGAGAAGCATGCATCTGCTAGAAGTTAAAAACCTGCGAACCTCCTTCTTTACCCATTCCGGCGAGGTGAAAGCCGTGGATGACGTCTCCTTTACCCTGGATAAGGGCAAGGTTCTCGGCATTGTGGGCGAGTCCGGTAGCGGCAAGAGCGTGACGGCCTATTCCATCCTGCAAATCCTGACCCATCCGGGAAGGATCATAGGGGGAAGCATCAAGCTGGACGGCATGGAGCTGATCGGCATTTCCGAGGAGAAAATGCGCTCCGTGCGGGGTGCAAAAATCAGCGTCATCTTCCAGGATCCCATGACGAGCCTGACCCCTGTTTTCACCATCGGCAACCAGTTGGAAGAGGCCATTCTCCTGCACACGAGCCGGAACCGGCGGCAGGCTAAGGAGAGAGCCATTGAGATGCTTCGCCTTGTGGGCATCAATGATCCGGAGAAGCGCACACACCAGTATTCCTTCGAGCTGTCCGGGGGCATGCGCCAGCGGGTGATGATCGCCATGGCCCTGGCCTGTGAACCGGATATCCTCATTGCGGACGAGCCTACCACCGCCCTGGACGTAACGATTCAAGCGCAAATTCTGGAGCTGATGCAGAACCTGCAAAGGCAGCTGGGCATGGCGATCATCATGATCACCCATGACCTTGGCGTCATCGCCGGCATGTGCGACGAGGTGATCGTCATGTACGCGGGCAAGGTAGCGGAGCGTGGCTCGGCGGAGCAGATTTTCTACCATTCACAGCACGAATACACGAAGGGACTGCTCAGGTCAATCCCAAACATTGATAGCGATGAGAAAGAGCGGCTGGTGCCCATCGCCGGAACGCCAGTGGACATGCTGAATATGCCGCGCGGATGCGCTTTCGCGCCCAGGTGCGACCAGACGATGAAAATCTGCCTTCAGGAGCACCCAAAGGAGATTTGGGTGGGAGAAGATCACCATTCCGCCTGCTGGGTGAACATCAAGGAGGGCGTTAAGCGCGGAACCATTGAAACAGACGACAGGGGTGAGATTGTGAAAATCCACGTGGGGGAGGGTGAAGAAGCATGACGGAGAGCCAATCTCGGGCGGCGTATAGGCCCGATCCCGCAAACCTTGTGGAGGTGCGGAATCTAAAGCAGTACTTTCCCATCACGACTGGTTTTTTCAAGACGGTTATGCTAAAAGCGGTGGATGGCGTATCCTTCACCATCAAGCCGGGAGAGACACTGGGGTTGGTGGGTGAATCGGGATGCGGCAAGACTACCGTGGGGCGGAGTCTTCTGCACCTATATAAACCGACCGGTGGAGAGGTGTACTTTGATGGAAAGCGGATTGAACCCGGGTCATCGTTGGACATGCTCCGAAAGCGTGCGCAGCTCGTTTTTCAGGATCCATATTCATCCTTGAACACTCTGATGACCGTCGGTGACATTGTGGCTGAACCGCTGGATGTACATAAGCTTTGCGACAGCAAGAAGCAGCGGGGCGAGCGCATCAATGAGCTTTTGTTCATGGTTGGTTTGTCCAGCGAGCAGGCAACGCGCTATGCGCACGAGTTTTCCGGCGGACAGCGGCAGCGCATCGGCATTGCCCGAGCATTGGCGTCAAAGCCGGAGTTCATCGTTTGCGACGAGCCGGTGTCGGCGCTGGATGTGTCCATCCAGGCGCAGGTCATCAACATGCTGGAGGATCTTCAAAGCCAGCTTGGCCTCGCGTATCTGTTTATCGCCCACGACCTGTCCGTGGTCAAGCATATCTCCGGCCGCACTGCCGTGATGTACCTGGGAAAGATCGTTGAGGTGACCACATCCAACGAGCTGCACCGGCATCCGCTGCATCCGTATACGATTTCACTTTTATCGGCAGTGCCGATTCCCGACCCGGGAAAAGCGCGCAAGGCAAAGCGGATCCTGCTTACTGGCGATGTGCCAAGTCCGCTCCGCGTGCCATCCGGCTGCTCATTTAGGACGCGTTGCAGCAGAGCGACTGAGCGATGCGCGGCGGAAACGCCGGAGCTTGCGGAGGTTGGGGCGGAGCATTTTGTTGCGTGCCACAATTTGTGACATATATTTCGGTTTTCTTCTGTTGACTTGGCTAAAATGGGTATGTTAGGATGCTTATAGCGTTCTATCACACTGGGGTTTGTACGCGCAGACCCTAATAACGGATCACCATATTTAAGGAGGATAAACATGAAAAGGATCATCGCGGTCATTCTGTCACTCTTGCTCATGAGCACGGGGCTCGTTGCCACAGCATCTGCTGAAGCTAACTCGCCTGTTATTTCCGTCATGTTCGGCGGTGGCACGCCCCTATCCCTTGACCCCGCGTTGAACAGCGCCGCCAACGGTGGAGACATTCTGCGGTTATCACACTCGGGCCTGCTGAGCTATCAGCCGAATGAGAACGGCGAAGGGATACTGCAGCCAGAGCTTGCGGAATCCTTCACCGTTAGCGAAGATGCGCTAACGTATGTCTTTACGTTGCGCGAGGGCCTGAAGTGGTCCGACGGTACGGACTTCGCGGTCACGCAGCTCAAGGCCGCATGGGATCGCGCTGCGTCCACCGAACTTGGTTCAGACTATGGTTTCATGTACGATGTGATTGAAAAGAACGCCGACGGTTCGCTGAACATTGTTGCGGATGACGAGGCGCGCACGTTTACCGTGAAGCTCGCCGCGCCTACGCCATACTTTACGGATTTGGCGGCGTTCTATACTTTCTACCCGGTTCGCACCGATATCGCCGACGTTGAGGGCATATGGGCGACCAATCCGGAGACCTATGTAGGCCTTGGGCCGTTCAAAATGACAGCTTACAAAGTGGATGATGTGATCTCCTTTGAGAAGAACCCCTATTACTGGAACGCGGACGCTGTGAAGTTAGGCGGCGTGAATTGTTTCCTGTCCGAGGACAGCGTTGCCATGCTCACGACTTATGAAAACAGGTCGATCATGTTCCTGGATGACGCGGGCATTTCCCCGACGGAATTCGCGCGCCTCCAGGCAACCTATCCGGGCGAACTTAATTTCGGACCGCGCGTTGGCACTTGGTATGTGCTGTTCAACGTGCATAAGGACTACTCCCCGGCGGGCAAGCAGCTCAGCGTGCAGGAACAGTCCAAGGCACGCATTGCGATTGGCCAGATGGTCAACCGTCAGGATCTGGTTGAATATGTCATCCAAGGTGGCCAGCTCCCGGCGACAGGCTTTTATCCGGCTAACCTGCGTGATGGACTCAATAGCAACGTTCGTGCGGCGGCTGAATACGGCGCTTGGTATACGGGGACGACCGGCGAATCCGACGTGAACGAGAATTACACCCCTGATCAGGTGGAAGCTTGTCAGGCTTTGATTGATCTGGGCTACGCGTATACCGGATCCATTGAGGGCGGCGATATCCAGTTCACCGATTTCCCGACCATTGACTTCGCGTTTAACCCCACTGCATCGAACAAGCTGATCATCGAATACGTGCAGGAAACATGGAACAGCTTTGGCATCACGGCGACCATCAACACGGAAGCCTGGGCCACGTTGCAGTCCAAGCTGAAGGTTGGAGACGCTGAGGCGGCGCGCATGGGCTGGCTGGCGGACTTCAACGATTGCGTTAACTTCCTGGAGATATTTATCAGCGACTCGGGTAACAACTATCCGCGCCTGGGCAAGGATGTGGGCGAATACCAGAAGGCCAGTGATGTGACGAAGGACGCGGGCTTGGGTGCTTACTGGGGACCGAACGGCGACCAGACCTGGGCCGAGGCGTTTGACGCGGTGGTTGATCAGATTCGCGTGACCGCAGACCCGGCGGAGCGCGCTAAGCTGTGTGCCGAAGCCGAGAAGACGCTGATGGCTACCGGCGGCGTCGCGCCGATGTATTTCTATACGCATCCCCACATGCTTAGCCTGAACCTGAAGGGTGTCATGGTGCTCCCGATCGGCGGCACCATCCTCACGTACGCATACGTTGAGGAGTAAGGGTTTGCGTCCGACGCGCAAGCGCTAGGTCTATTCAATCGCTTGGCCTCCCGTCAATTTCTGGCGGGAGGCTTTTCGATCACTTTTCAAACCGCGGACTTGGGTATATACTATGCGGGGATATGAATACAGGGGGGATCGGAGGTTTTCCCTTGTGCAGTCGTTTTTACGCGACCGATGAGGTGGATGGGAAAGAGCTCAGGGAGATCATCGCGGAGGTCAACAGGCGGGTGAGCGCGAGCGCCCCCGTTGAAGTGAAGACCCATGGGGAAGTCTTTCCTACGGATGTGGTGCCCGTTTTAACGGCCGAAGGCCCCGCGGCTATGGGCTGGGGGTTTGTGCGCTGGGATAGAAAAGGAATTGTCATCAACGCCCGATCTGAGGATCTGCTGGCGAGGCCCATGTTCCGAGAGCCGGCGAGAACCGCACGCTGCCTGATCCCTGGTGCTTACTATTTTGAGTGGGAGCATAAGGGAAAGGAAAGGACGAAATACCGCATTGGCCAGGCGGGCACGTCGCTTATGTACATGGCTGCCGTCTATCGCTGGGAGCCCGGCAGAGCGCTGCCCGTTTTTTCCATTGTTACCCGGGAAGCGGCGCCTGGCATCGCCTTCATCCATGACCGGATGCCTGTTCTGTTTGCCAAAGAGGCTAGGGAGGCGTGGCTTGCCCTAGATGCCCGTGTGGAGACCGTGCTGCAGGCGGCGGAGCTAAGCGTCCGCTGGCAGGCGGAGGGCGGGGAACAGATCAGCCTGTTTAACCGTTAATGAAACTTTATGAAACTGTTTCAACCATATTGTATGCATATTGATTTTACTAAAAAGTGTGGTATGATACATAACACACCACTTATTTTTAGGAGGAATAGCCATTATGTTTAAGCGTTTCGGGTCTTTGCTCCTGTCATTGTGTCTCCTGCTGTCCCTTTGCGCGGCGGGAACATCGGCGCTGGCCGCTGCGGAACCGATTGAACTTCGCGTGGTATGGTGGGGATCTCAGACACGCCACGACAATACCCTTGCCGCGATTGCGCTGTATATGGAGCGCAACCCGAATGTCAAGATTGAGCCCCAGTTCATGAGCTGGGATGGCTATTGGGAAATGTTGGCCGCCCAGATCGCCGGCAACAATGTGGCGGATGTTTTTCAGCAGGACTATCAGTATCTCAAGCAGTATGCGGATAAGGGTCTGATGTATAACCTGAATGAGTTCGTTGACAACGGCATCATCAACGTGGAAAACATTGAGCCAAATACCTTGAAGGGCGGCACGGTGGATGGTAATCTGTACGCCATCAGCCTGGGCCTCAATTCCCAGTGCGTGGTGTGGGATCCTGAGATGTATGAGCAGGCCGGCCTGGAGCCCCCCAAGGACGACTGGACTTGGGAAGAGTACATTCAAAATATCAAGATCCTCCATGAGAAGCTGGGTGTCTATGGCGAGGAATACTTTGCCTCCAGCTATTTCCATGGCCTGAATTTGTGGCTGCGCCAGCATGGCTCCTCCTTCTATGCCCCCGATGGATCTGGCCTGGGCTACACGGATGACCAGCTGGTGGCCGACTATTGGCAGATGGACCTGGATCTGGTGAAGATCGGTGCGGTGCCCGGTCCGGACATCCGCAATGAGATCAAGAATCCCGAGTCCCAGCTGATGATTACCGGTCAAGCGGCGATGCTCGGCGCTTTGGGCGGAAGCAACCAGCTGGCGGCCATGGTCAACGCGGCGGGCAAGCAGTTCAAGCTGGCGGCCCTTCCACATACCCCTGGCGAGACATCCGGCCAGTTCCTCAAGCCCAGCCAGTTCTTCTCCATCTATTCCGGCAGCAAGCACGCGGAGGAAGCGGCCAAGTTTATCGATTTTATTACCAACGATGTGGATGCCAACATGTGCCTGAAGGGTGAGCGGGGCGTGCCGATTTCCAGCAAGATCCGGGAAGCCCTCGCGCCGATCCTGGACGACACCCAGAAGGAAATCTACCGCTATATCGACGCGGTCTCCGCATTTGCCTTCCCCATCGGAGCGCCGGAACCTGCCCAGCATGCGGAGATGGACGGCATCCTCAAGAATATTCAGTTTGAGGTGCTCACGGAGCAGATCACACCGCTGCAAGGCGCGGCCAAGATTCGCACCGAAGCCGATAGACTCTTCGCGAAATAAGCAAATCAAGGCGCTGCCTCTGGAATGAAGTCATTCCGATGAGTTTCGCCTGTATTGGACATGCGGGGCTGCCATGGTAAGGAAAGAACGTTAGGGAATGGTTTCTGGCCTCGCGAAGAGAGCTTTCCTTTCGCGGGCATGATGGAGAATCCATCTTTGCGTCCACAATCTTACCAGGGCAGCCTCTCTGTGATTCCCGAGGAAAAGGGAGGATACCAAAGCCATGCAAAGCAAAGCACGCCGGTTTCTTTATAGGGATAACACCATAGGTTACGCGTTCATCAGCCTGTGGCTGATAGGCTTTGTCGCTTTTACGATCATGCCCATGCTGGTGAGCTTGTTTTTATCCTTCAATCAGTATGACGGTCTTTCCGCACCGGTCTGGAAGGGCTTGGCCAACTATATTGATATGTTTACCAAGGATCCCCGCTTCTGGACGGCCTTTAGCAATACCCTATTCTATGTTGTGATCTACGTGCCGCTCCGGCTGGCATTCGCCTTGGGGGTGGCCATACTGTTCACAAAGCAGAGCCGCATGACCAGCGTCTACCGCACGGTGTACTATCTGCCGAGCATCATCGGGGGCAGCATGGCCGTGGCGGTCATGTGGCGGTCTATCTTCGGCTCCCAGGGCCTGATCAACAAGATCCTGATCGGCATGAACCTGATCACCCGGCCTACTAGCTGGATCAACTGGCCCACCACGGCGATGCTGACGCTGATCGTATTGGCGGTATGGCAGTTCGGTTCGCCCATGCTGATCTTCATGGCCGGTCTGAAGGAGATTCCGCGCTCCCTTTACGAGGCTGCGGAGGTGGACGGCGCCAATTGGGGCCAACGCTTTCGCAAGATCACCATGCCCATGTTGACGCCGGTGCTCTTCTTTAATTTGGTCATGCAGGCCATTTCTGGTTTCCTCACCTTTACGCAGGCCTATGTCATCACCCAGGGAGGGCCCAATGACAAGACGCTTCTCTATGTGTTGTACATGTTCAATAACTCGTTCCTGTACGGCAAAATGGGATACGGAAGCGCTATGGCGTGGTTCTTGCTCTTGTTCATGAGCCTTGTGACGTTCCTTCTCTTCAAGTCGTCTTCGGCTTGGGTGTACTACGAGTCCGCCAGCGAGTGAGAGGAGGGGCATTGATGAGTACGCGTAAAATTCTTCAGCGGGTTGCGTTTCATACGTTTTCCATCGCGTTTGGATTTGTGATGATCTATCCGATCCTTTGGCTGGTGGCCAGTTCCTTCAAAGGGCCAAGCGAGATTTTCAGAAACCAGCTGAGCCTGATCCCGGAGAAATGGGCCTTTGAAAACTACGCCCAGGGCATGAAGGGCTTTGGCGGCGTGTCCTTTTCCACCTTCTTTCTTAACTCATTTTACATCGTGGGGCTGAGCACTTTTGGGCAGGTGGGCAGCTCATCGCTGGTGGCTTATGGATTTGCCCGTACCAAGTTCCGGTTCAAGAAAACGCTGTTTGCGTGTGTGATCATTACGATGATGCTGCCGGTGCAGATCCTTGCCATTCCTCAGTATGTGATGTTCAACGCCATCGGCTGGATCAACACCTACTGGCCCTTGATCCTGCCCGCGTTTTTCGGCAATTCCTTTTTTATCTTTCTTATCTACCAGTTCATCCAGGGAATTACGAGGGACCTGGACGAGGCGGCGTATATCGACGGGTGCAGCAAGTATACCATCTTCTTTCGGATCATCCTGCCCCTGATCGTTCCAGCCATGGTCACCTCGGCGATCTTTGCGTTTTACTGGAAATGGGATGACTTTTTCAGCTCGTTGCTCTATTTGCAGTCCATCCGCAAATATCCCGTGTCTATCGCCTTGAAGATGTTTGCCGACCCCTCCGCCGTTTCCAATTGGGGCGCCATGTATGCCATGAGTGTGCTTTCCCTGGTGCCCGTGATCATTCTGTTTTTCAGCTTCCAAAAGTACCTGGTGGAGGGCATTTCCACCACGGGCATGAAAAATTAAACGCAAGGATGATTGTTTTCGGGCGGTCTTCCCATATGGGAGACCGCCCGATTTTTATAATATCTTCCGCAAATTGGCATTAAAACCAATAGGGCTTTACGCACACAGGCGTCGGGGCGAAGACCTCGGATAGTTTTGTGAGCTTGCCGGTTTCCTTGTCAATCTTGAAGGTGACGATGTTGTCCGTATCCTGATTGGCCACCAAAGCGTACTGGCCCGTGGGGTCGATGCAGAAATTTCGGGGCGTTTCACCGCCGCAGCTGGTGTTGTCCACATAGGTGAGCGTCCGAGCGTCGTGATCATACCGGTAGATGACGATGCTGTGATGGCCCCTGTTGGAACCATACAGGAATTTCCCATCCGGGGAGAGGTGAACATCGGCACAGATGTTGTCGGCGGTGAAATCCTTGTCCACGATGGTGGGCACGGTCTGTAGCAGGGTGAAGCCGCCGGTCGCCGTGTCGTATGCCAAGGCGCTGATGCTGGAGGCAAGCTCATTGATCAGGAAGCTGACGGTGCCGTCGGCGGTGAACTCGCAGTGGCGAGGGCCTGCGCCGGGAAAGGTCTGGAACCAGGGAATCTCCCCGGGAATTAGCTTGCCGGTTTTGAAATCCGTCTCATAGGTCATCATCTTGTCAATGCCCAGGTCCGGTACAAAGGCCCGCTTGTTGGCCTTATCAAAGATCAGGGAATGGGCATGAGGCCCGGTCTGGCGCTTGGGGTTCACGCTTTGGCCCTCGTGCTGTTTGAAATCGCTCATGGGAGCCAGAGAGCCATCCTTCTGGATGGGGAACACGGCCACGCTGCCGCTCATGAAGTTGGAAATATACACATGGGTGTTCTCATCGTTGACCACCACATGGCAGGGGTCGGTGCCGCCGGTGCCAAACTGGTTCAGGAAGGTGAGGGTGTAATCTGGGTTGATGGAAAAGGCGCTGACGCCCCCTTGGGCTTTGCCGTCGATCTCCTTCAGCTCATTGACCGCGTACAGGCGCTTTTGGGCGGCATCCAGGGTCAGGTAGGATGGGTTGTCGATGCCCTTTGTTTCGGCGATCTGTTTCAACGCGCCGGTGGCCATGTCCAGTTCGTAACAATAAACGCCCTTGCCCTTGCCTTCCAGAATCTGGCCGGTTCCGAACCGTATGGGCTTTGTGTAGGTGCCAACGAACACTAGCAGCTTCTTCTCCATGGGAATGCCTCCTATAATATAGTTAGTCGCGTCGATTTTTTTACCTAGTACAGTCACTAAATCGGGTTTTGCGCAAAATGTCAAGAGAGGCGGGGGAGAATCATAAAAAAAGCCAAAGAAAGCATAAGAATGTTTACTCAATCTGCGCTTCGGGGCACTTGCGGAAAAAGGAAGGCACTTCCCCGGTCATGCGCTTAAAGGTCTTGTTGAAGCTGGTGGAGTTGTTAAAGCCGCAGCGCACGGCCACTTCCGTCAGGCTCAGGTTGGTGGAGCGAATGAGATGGACGGCTTGCTCCACCCGCTTTCTGGCAATGTAGGCGGAGACCGTGATGCCGTTGTACCGTTTAAATATCGAAGAAAAATAGGTGGGGCTCAGGCAGGCCACATTGGCAATTTCCGCCAGAGAGAGGTTGTTGCTGATGTTCTGCTCGATGTAGCGCAGGGTCTCCTTGGCCATGTAGGCCTCCCGCTGGGTCATGGCGATCTGGTCGTCCTCCACCTCAAAGTAGTCATATTCCCGAAGGATGAGCAGCAAAAGGGATTTCATAAGGAGCCGCACCTGCAGGTCATAATAAAGGGGCCTGTCCATCATCTCCTTTTCGATTTCCAGCAGAATTTTTGCGGCCCGCAAGGTAGCGGGGTTTTTTCTGTTGAGCCGGTGCTGGAATTTATCATTGCGGGCGAAGAAAACCTTGAGAAGCCGGTCGTCCGGGTCGTGGCCCAGCAGATCCCACAGCAGCTCGGATTCAAAGTGGAGCACGAGATTTACCAGGACGGAACTATCATTGATGACGATATTGTGCATTTCCGTGTTGCTGATGAGAAACACGTCGCTGCTCTGGATGTCATAGCAACGGTCACCGATATTGTACACGCCGTGCCCGCTTTTCACCAAGGAAATCTCCAGCTTGTTATGGGTATGGGGGCTATACTGGAAGTCCAGCCGCAAGGTGCTTACCTCCATGTTGATGAGCTCTTTTCCATTGGCGTCTTGCAGCGTATAGGCCTCCACTTGCCCCACTCCTATCGTAAAATTGTTTTATAATTCAATAAGTTTATTGTAGAAACAGGTTGAACTGCCTGTTATGATACCCATAAATGCAGGGTGTGGGCGGTCCAAATGGATTCTGTGCGCATTCCATCGCTTCATTTCCATGATTATACCATGGGCATGCCACCATGACTACTGGCCGTTCGCGCTCGCGCCACGAAAGGCAAACAAACAACGGAAAGGAGGTTTCCTCGTTTATCATCTTGGGATCCATGCGTTTTTTTAGGACGACACCACAACAATAAATGAGGAGGCGACACAATGAAGAAGGCCCTTGCGATGGTTCTCTCGCTGATGCTGATGTTTGGCGCATTCTCCGCCGCGGACGCCACGACCACCGAGTTCAGCCATGCGGAAAGCGTGTTTTTGTTTACCGGCATGAGCGTGGTACCTCATTCCATGAACCCGATGGCCGGAGATACCGCTTTCCCGGTATCATCCCTGAGCAACGTGTTCCTGGTCTATGAGGCGCTGTTCATGATGAACCAACTGACAGGCGAGCTGGAGCCGCTGATTGGCGATAGCTATGAGCCGGTGGATGACATGACCGTGGAGGTCAAGATCAACCCCAATGTCACCTTCTCCGACGGCACGCCCTGTACCGCCGCGGATGTGGCCTACAGCTATGAGCTGGGCAAGAAATATGACGTGGCTTGGACCAGCTATTGGCAATACCTGGAGAGCATCGAAGTGGTGGATGACTATACGCTCCGCTTCCACCAGAACCCGGAAAACCCCAACTATCTATGCGTGCTGGACAGCTTCCAGAGCTGCTATGTTCTGCCCAAGGCCATTTGGGAAAAGATCGAGGCGGATAACAACAACGACATCGGCGAAATCCGCAAGAACTTCACCAACATGGACGGGGAAGGCCCCATCGGCACCGGCTGCTATAAGCTCCATAGCTATAACGACCAGCAGACCGTGCTGGTGCGCAACGAGAATTACTGGGGCGTGGAGCGCTTTGGCAAGCTGCCTTCCGCCAAGTATATCATCAATCCCCACTTCGCCTCCAATGACGCGCTGACACTGGCGTTCCGCAACAATGAAATCGACTACGCCCAGGCCTTCATTCCTCAGATTTGGACGCTGATTAAGGAAAACCCAAAGATTGCCACGTATCTGGATGAGTCCCCCTACCACCTGGAAGGCGGTATGGTTTCCATCATGTGCAACCTGAGCAAGCCTGGCCTGGACAACAAGGAAGTGCGCCGCGCCCTGGCATACTGCATCAACTATAAGCTGGTTGGCGAAATGGCTATGTCCGGCTACACGAAGGAACTCTCCCCGATGCTGGCGCTGAACAACGGCGTGGAAAACAAGTACGTCGACATGGACGCCATCGCGCCGCTCCAGTATTCGTATGATCCGGCCAAGGCCATTGAGATCCTGGACAGCATTGGCGCCGTTCCCGGCCCGGATGGCATCCGCGTGCTGCCGGACGGTACCCGCCTGTCCTTCACCATTCAAACCGGCTATGGCTGGACCGACTGGAACGCCGCGGCTGAAATCGTCTCCCAAAGCGCGAAGGCTGTGGGGTTGGAGGTCAAGTCCGAGATGCCGGAAGGCGCCATCTTCATGGCCAACCGCCAGACGGGCGATTTCGATCTGGCCTTGACGATCCCCGGCGAAGGCATTCGCCCCTCCCAGCCCTGGTATCGCTACTGGTGGATCATGTCCGACAAGGGCGTTCCCCCTGTTGGCGAGCTGGCCTTCAGCAACCAGATGCGCTTCCATAGCGAGCGGGCAAACGAAATCGTGGATCTGATTCCCAAGACCACCGATGAAGCGGAGCTGAAAGCCCTCCATACGGAGCTGAACACCCTCTTCCTGGATGAGCTGCCGCTGATCCCGATCATGTATCGGCCCTTCCAGTTCTATGAGGTCAACAACACCTACTGGACCGGCTGGCCGAAGGAAGGCGACGGAACGAACATCCCGCCCATGGCGGATCGTTACGCGGCGCTGAAGATCTTCTTCAACATTCAGCCCGCCCAATAACCCTTTCTCCGCATCCTCAAAACCGTGGGATACGAATGCTTGACCGGCCGCGGGGTTGCGCCCCGCGGCCGGCACCCCAAGTGAGGTGGGCGGTTCATGTCACAGTATTTTAGGTATCTTCGGAAAAAGCTGATATGGTATCTCATCACGTTCTTCGTGCTGCTGGCGCTGAACTTCTTTTTGCCGCGCTTGATGCCCGGCAACCCGGTGGACATCATTCTGAGCTCAATGGGCACCAGCGTGGGGGATACGGCCACCATGAAGCGGGTGTATGACAGCTTCATTACTGAGTTCCACCTGGATAAACCTATGCTGGAGCAGTTTTTCATTTTCATCGGAAACCTATTCAGGGGAAGCCTGGGCACCTCCTTTGTCCGGTATCCCAGGCCTGTGGCCTCCATCATCGGGGAGGCGCTGCCATGGACATTGGCCCTGATGATCCCCGCCATTGCCGTGGGCTGGATTGTGGGAAACACCCTGGGCGCCGTGACCGCGTATCGAAAAGGGTTGGTGGGCAAGGGTCTATATCCCCTGTCCCTGTTCTTATATTCCATCCCTTATCAAGCGTTTGCCATCATGATCATGTATTTCTTTTCGATTGTGCTCAAGTGGTTTCCATCGGGCGGGGGCTATTCCATGACGCTGATGCCGAGCCTGTCGTTCCGGTTTATCTCTGACGCCGTTCGCCACCATACGTTGCCCTTTTCGGCCATCACCCTTGTCATGATCGGCGGACAAGCTCTTGGCATGCGCTCCATGTCCATCTATGAGCTGAACGCCGACTATGTGCTGTATTCCCAGCTCATGGGCGTGGGGGAAAGGCGGATTTCCCTCTATGTGTTCCGCAACGCCATGCTGCCCCAGGTGAGCGGCCTAGCCTTGGCCCTAGGCACCATGGTGACGGGATCCCTGATCACCGAAATCGTCTTTAACTACCCTGGCATCGGATATTGGCTGTTCTCCGCCATCCGGCAGACGGATTATCCTCTCATCAGCGGCTGTACGCTCATGGTTTCCATTACCGTGCTGCTGGCCAACTTCCTGATCGACATCGTGTACGGCCTGCTGGATCCCCGCATCAAGGCCGCCCAGCTGGAGGAACAGTGATATGGCAGTACGATTGAAGAATCTTTTCAAAACGCCCCGATTCCTGGTGGGGTTTGTGCTGTTGACGGTTATGCTGCTATTTGTGTTCATTTATCCGGCGGTGATGAAATACGACCCCTTTGAGATGATCTCCATGCCCTTCAGCAAGCCGGGCTCTGTTTCCATGGTGGGCGAGCGGAATATGGTATTGGGCACGGACAACTTCGGCCGGGATGTTTTGCTTGAGCTGGTCCATGGAACCCAGACATCCCTGTACGTGGGCGTAATTGGCGGGGTCACCGCTACGCTTATCGGCCTGCTGATCGGCCTGTTCGCCGGGTATAAGGGGGGCAATGTGGATAACGCCCTTTCCTCCTTGAGCAACATGTTCATCGTTATCCCCACGTTTGTCATTTTAATTCTGATTTCTATGAGCCTGAAAACCCGGTCTTCCAGCACCACGGCCATCATCATCGGTTTTACCAGCTGGCCTTGGACGGCCAGAGCTGTCCGCGCCCAGACGGCGTCCCTCAGGAACCGGGAGCATGTGGCCATCGCGAAGATCAGCGGGTATAAGACGCCCAAGATCATCCGCAAGGAGATCTTCCCGTATTTGGCGTCCTATGTGATGATGGCATTCATTCTGCAAATCGCCTCGAGCATTTTGCAGGAAGCCAGCCTCTCCATGTTGGGCCTTGGCCCTTTTAATACCATGTCTCTGGGGACGCTGATGAGTTGGGCGCTGATGTTCACGGCTCCTTCCATCGGCGCGTGGTGGTGTTTCATCCCCGCTTCCATGATCATTGCGTGCATTACGTTCTCCATGTACATGATGAACTCGGGCATGGATGAGATATTCAACCCCAAGATAAGGAGTTAGCCCATGGAGAAGATTTTAAGCGTAAAAAACCTGCAAACGGCCTATAAGACCCGGAGCAAGGCGCTGATCTACGCGGTGGACGACGTCTCCTTTGATCTGGAGAAGGGCTCCGCCCTGGGTATCGCGGGGGAGAGCGGCTCGGGCAAGTCCACCCTGGCGCTGAGCCTCATGGGGCATTATTTCCCGCCCCTGACCTATATGGGAGGGGAAATCAATCTCAATGGCCGGGACATCATGGCGGTGCCCTACAAGGATCTCCGGGTGAACACCCTGGGCAAGGAAATCGCCTACATACCCCAGGCGGCCATGAACGCCCTGAACCCAACGCTCCGGGTGATCAACTTTGTCTGGCACATTATGCGGGTGCGCAACAAGGATATTGCAAGGGAGCAGGTACACAGGCTTCTGGCGGAGCGGTTCGCCCTTTTGGGGTTGCCGGAGCGGGCCATCACCGCTTACAGCACAGAGCTTTCCGGGGGCATGAAGCAGCGGGTGGTTATCGCCATTTCCAGCATCCTCAACCCGGACGTTCTCATTGCCGATGAGCCCACTTCCGCCCTGGATGTGTCCTCCCAAAAGCTGGTGATGCGGATGATCAAGGAGATGCGGGAGATGGGCATCGTCCAATCCGTCCTCTATATCACCCATGAGTTGCCCTTGTTGCGCCATATCACGGATCACATCATGGTGATGTATGCCGGCCAGATTGTGGAGTACGGCACCACGGAACAGGTGATCTTCGATCCCGTTCATCCCTATTCGAAGGCGCTGATGGGTTCCATCATCGTGCCAGAAAAGGACGCCAAGGATTGGAAGATCATCGGCATTCCTGGGGCCCCGCCGAACCTGAGAATCCGCATGACCACCTGCCGCTTCGCGGATCGGTGCCCCTATGCGGGTACTCGCTGCCAGACAAAGCAGGGCATCGTTCGACAAATCGAAGGAACGGAGCGGTTCTACCGATGCGATCTGACGGAAAGCCAGCTGAGGGAGGTGTATTCCCGTGGCTGATGGCCTGAATTTTCGAACGGGGTACGATCCGGCAAGCGCACCGGTAATCCTCCGAGGGTCCGGGCTGACGCGGGAGTTTGGCAGCCGGAAAAGCCTGGTAACCGCCGTGGACCATGTGGATTTTACCATCCATGAGGGAGAAATTGTCTCCATCGTTGGGGAATCCGGCAGTGGCAAGACCACGACCATGCGCATGATCATGGGCCTTTTAAGCCCAACTTCCGGCAAGATCACCTACAGCGGCCAGCCGGTGGATTTTCGGGACATGACGGCCTTACGGCGCTATTGGCTGAGTGTGCAGGCCATCTTCCAGGACCCCTTCAGCTCGTTCAATCAGTTTTATCAAATCGAAAAGATATTCTATGATTGCCTGGATTTCCGGGGGTTGCGCCTGACAAAGTCCCAAGCCTTGGAGAAGATCCGTGACGCTTGCCGGTTTGTGAACCTGGAGTACAATGAACTGGAGGGCAAGTATCCCTTTGAGCTCTCGGGCGGTCAAATGCAGCGGCTGATGATTGCCAGGATATTCCTCATGGAGCCCAAGGTGCTCATCGCGGACGAGCCCACCTCCATGGTGGACGCATGCTCCCGGTCCACCATCCTTGAAATGCTCCTGAAGCTGCGCCAGGCCAATAACATGACCATCATCTTCATTACCCATGACCTGGGGTTGGCGTACTTTGTGAGCAACACCATCTACATCATGGAAAAAGGCCGCTTTGTGGAGGCGGACGACGCGCGTGAAGTGATCAACAATCCAAAGAGCGAATACGCAAAGCGGCTCCTTTCGGATGTTCCCAAGCTCCATGAGGCATGGGAGCTGTGATACCCATCCAACTCGGCATGAAACCTATATAAAATTGGAGGAATTAGCACCATGAAGTTCAGGGTTGGCATCATCGGATGCGGGAACATTTTCCCGATGCACGCGTATCCCGTCAACGCTTTGGAGAATTGTGAGCTGGTGGCCGTGTGCGACAATAAAGAAGATCGGGCGAAAGCAAAGGCGGAGCTGTTTGGCTGCAGGTGGTATGCGGATTATCGGGAGATGATCGACCGGGAAAACCTGGATGTGGTGCATGTCTGCACGCCCCACTATATGCATCCCCCTATGACCATCTACGCCCTGGAAAAAGGCTGCCATGTGTTGACGGAAAAACCCATGTCCGTCGCCTTCGCCGATACGGTCGCCATGGTGGAGGCCGCCAAGCGTTCGGGTAAAACCCTGGGCGTCATCTTCCAAAACCGCTACAACCCGGGTTCCGTGCTTGCGAAAAAGATGCTGGATAGCGGCGAACTGGGCAAGCCTCTAGGCGCGAAGATGAATGTGACTTGGATGCGGACCGACGAGTATTACAGCAAAAGCGACTGGAAAGGCACCTGGGACAAAGAGGGCGGCGGCGTGATGATCGATCAGGCGATCCATACCTTCGATCTGCTCCGGTGGCTGCTGGGCGCTCGGGTGGAGTATGTGGACTGCCACATTGCCAACCGAACCCATCACATTATCGATGTGGAAGACATGGCAGAGGGCATCATCAAGTTTGATAACGGCGTGCTGGCCTCCTTCTTTACCATCAACTACTACACCATGGACAGCGCCGTGGAGCTGGAAATCCAGTGCGAGAATGGAATCATACAGATCAAGGCGGATACTTGCGCCATAACATTCAAGGACGGGCGGGAGTGCAGCGCGGGTCCTGTGCCTGGGGAGAGCTTTTCCTATGGCGACGTGAAAGGCTACTGGGGCGTGAGCCATATCAAGCAAATCCAGGACTTCTATGGCAACCTTGAGCGGGGCGAGCGGCCCTTCATCGACGGCCAGGAGGCTATGGATACCATGCGCCTGGTGCTTGGGCTGTATGAAAGCGGCAAGAAAAAAGAAAAGGTTGTGTTCTGATGCGGGATCAAGTGCTGATCGTCGGCGGAGGCAAGATGGGGTGCGGCATCGCGGCCATCGCGGCCCTTGCCGGAAACCAGACCCTTGTCTACGAGAAATATACGCCGGAACAGGTATTGGCCAATGTCAAGCGGAACCTGGACGAGCTGGCCTCCTACGGCATGTGCCAAGGCGCAGAAGAGGCGCTGGCCAAGGTAACCGTAACCCAGGATTTGGAAGCCGCCTGCGCCGGGTGCAAGGTGGTCATTGAGGCGGTTTTTGAAAAGATGGAGCTAAAGCAGGAGATATTCGCTTTCCTGGACGAGCGGACGCCTGTGGAAGTGCCCCTTTTGAGCAATACCTCGGGCCTTCGAATCACGGATATCGCGGCAAAAACCAAGCATCCGGAGCGATGCCTCACCACCCATTTCTGGCTGCCCGCCAACCTGATTCCCCTGGTGGAGGTCGTCATCGGCGATCGGAGCGACCCTGGACTGGCGGAGGCGGTAAGCGACATGCTGAGGGATTGGGGAAAATCTCCCGTCATCGTGAAGCGGGATTTGCCCGGGCAGTTGGCCAATCGAATCCTGCAGGCAATCATCCGGGAGGCGGTCAACATTGTGGAGACGGGGCTGGCCACCCCGGAGGATGTGGATACGGCCATCAAGATGGGCATGGCCTTGCGCTTTCCCGTGTGGGGGCCTTTGGAGCACGTGGATGCCGTGGGCTTTGACATCTGCGCCCCTGTGCAGAACACTGTGCTTCCCGGAATTTCCGACCGCCACGACGCCTCCCCGCTTTTTGCCCAGATGATGGGGCGGGGCGAATTGGGCTATAAAACCGGCAAAGGATTCTATGACTGGTCCAAGAAGGACATGGACGCTCTAGTGCGGCGCCGCAACGACTTTATCGTGTGCGCACTGAAAGGCATTCGGAAGCCATGAGGCGATAGCCTTTGGGAATAAACGAAAGCCAGTAAAGAAAGGATGACGAGCATGTATTTTGGAACTCCAGTGTGGCCCTTGAAATGGGATTTCCCTTATGACGGCACCATCAAGCGCATCAAGGAACTGGGCTTCAAAGGCGTGGAGCTGATTGCCTGGAACAAGGATTACTTTAAAGACTATTACACCAAGGAGACCATCGCCAGCCTGAAAAAGCTGGTGGGGGATTTGGGCATGGTGATCACCAACTTCAACCACACGGTGAACAACATTGCCAACGAGGATAAGGCAAAGCAGGAAGCTGCCTTGGAAGGCTTCAAGTACGCGGTGGAGACTGCCGCGGGCTTAGGCGCCAAGAACATGACCTCCGTGGCTTCCTATCCCTTCGCATGGGGCGACAGCGAGATCATGCACATCCGCCATATTCCCGAGGTACAGATATGGACGGTGAACGCGAACTTGACCAAGGACTGGAAAGGGAACTATGAGCAGTACGTCACAAACGTTCGCAAGTGCTGCGAAATGGCGAAACAGGCGGGCTTGCGCCTGTGTATTGAACCCCATCCGTACCGGTATGTCAATTCCGCGTCGTCCATGCTGCGGCTTATTGAGCATGTGGGGATGGATAACCTTTTCATGAACTTTGATCCCAGCCACTTGTTCCCCTCTGGCGATATGCCCCAGGTGACGGTCTACGAGGTGGCCGAGAAGATCGGACATACCCACTTCAGCGACAATGATACCCTCACCAATGTCCACTGGAGGCCGGGTAAGGGCAAGATCGACTGGTACGCGGTGATGAAGGCCTTGAAGGAAGTCGGCTATGACGACGTGATCAGCTTCGAGCTGGAGGATGTGCCGGGCGCCGTGACACCGGATGCCGCCACCTCTACAGGCGTCACGGACGTAATGGAAGTGGAGCTCAAGCTATCCATGGCATACATCAATGATATCTGTAAGAGCCTGAAAATCAATTTAGACACCTGATGTTGCCATCGCGGCTGAGAATGAGGGCGCTGAAGAATCCGGCAGCCCTCTTTTTTATCCTTTCCGGATGTAACAAAGATCTTACGCATTTCAGAAGATATGGAAACTACATTTTGATCGTAGCTGCAAAAGGTAATGATTTCGGCATTGATTTGCAGGGCGACAGACTTTTTTTGTAATTCTTGTGACGTATATTATAAATATTTACCTTGTCCGGAAGGCGTGTAACTGCTATAATAAAGTAATCGTTTTGCGCGAGAAGACTTCTTGCGCCGGAGGATTGCGCACATGTACAGGGCTTTTATTTTTTCTATGGACGGGGTGCTGCTGGACTCGGAAAAGGTGCGGATTCAACTGCCGAGAATGCTCATGGAGGAAATGGGCATTTCTTTGCCTGGTGGGGCTGAACCATGTCTTGGCGTTGATCGTGTACATCAAATGCTTTTACAAATCATACGGCAGGGCGTATGGAAACCAGGGACGGAAATGAATTTGGACGCATGCGTGGACTGGTGTCACGAACGGATGCTTTCCCTCTATGGATCGGTTGTGAAACCAAAGGCCGGCGCACTGGCCTTTGTGCGGTACCTAGCCAGAACTGGGATTTCATGCTGTGTGTTGACCGCGTTTAAGGAGACAATGGCGAAAAAGTTGCTGGCTGATATAGAAATTTTGCCGCATGTTGGCCTTGTTGACAGCGTTGATGATTTTTCTCAGGAGAGCGATTGGACGGAGTGCTACGCGCGAACCGCCCACAAGCTCGTTGCTTCCCCTAAGGATTGTGTTGTTGTGGAGAGAGCCTTGCCCGCGATGCGAAGCGCCAAAGCCGCCGGGTGTACCGTGTGGGGCATTGAGGAAAGTGCGCAGCCGGACACCGTGGACGCGATGCGAAAGGTATGCAACCGTTATTTCTCTTCCTTTATTCAGATGCAAGCGCATTGTATGCGGATTTTTGCATAGCTGAGTCATCCAGTGTCGACCTGAAAAGCAGATGGGGTACATTTGATTCCGTTTCGGAAATTCGTGTTGTTTTCGCGTGAGAAGCGTGACACAGTTACGATAAGACGGCAAGATGTGGGAGGGAAACCATGTACTATCCGCCAGTCAAGGCCGCGCACGACATAGAAATTCGCAAGCTGCATTGTCTGTATTATTTTCGTTTCTCAGCGGGATACCCATTGCCTGGGGAAAAGCATAATTTCTGGGAGCTCGTCTATATGGATTCAGGCGAGGCGGAAATCACTGCGGGAGACCGGTCCATCATTCTTCGCCAAGGAGAGATTCTTTTCCATCAGCCCAATGAGTACCACCGGATTTGGACCAACCGTTCATCATCCCCCAATGTGATGGTGATCTCCTTCTCCACGTTGTCGCCGGCCATGGATGTGTTTGCCGGCGCGTGCCTGACCGCCAACGCGGAGCATAAGCGTTTGCTGTGGCAGATCGTGGCGGAGGGCAGGCATCTCTATGGGCCGCTGCTTGATTGCCATCGGGATCTGGAAAAGGACATGCGGGTGGATGCGCCTATTGGGAGCCTTCAGCTGATATTTGCCTATCTGGAAACGCTTCTCGTGTTGCTCTCCAGGGCGCGGACACCCGTCGAAAAGGGAAGCGAGGCATGGCCTTACCACAACGCGGACGAGGTTCGGGCCGCGGAGGTAACCCAGCAGCTTCTCAACCATATGCGGGAGCACCTATCTGATCACCTGACCTTTGATGACCTTTGCCGGTTTTGCGGCATGGGAGGAACGTCGCTAAAGACGCTATTCCGCCGCTATAACGGTATGGGCGTGATGCAATGTTACCAGCAAATGCGCATCGATGAGGCGAGGAGGCTCCTTCGAACGGGGCAGCACAATGTCAGCGAGGTTTCTGAAATCCTCGGATATTCAAGCTGCCAGTATTTCTCCATGCAGTTCAAGCAGCTCATGGGCGTGTCCCCGACTCAATACCTAAAAAAGGTGCGATAGCGATAATTAGAGAACTTTCATCCGATGTATGCCAAAGGGTTTTTTGGTGACCCTAATAAGCAGGAGGAAGATACAATGTTGAGCCACTATTTGATGTTTAACCGGAATTGCGGAGAAGCGCTGCGGGTCTATGCGGAAGCTTTCAATGGGAAAATCAAGGAGTTGCAGACCTATGGGGATATGCCGGCCGATCCAAATTTTCCGGTAGCCGAAGCCGATAAAAACCTGGTGCTGCACGCCAAACTTGCTCTGGACGATGGGGAGATTATGTGTGCCGACAGCAAGGAGCGCACGGCGCAAGGGCAAAACATGTATGTATCCATTACCCTTGGGGACGCTGCGTATGTCCAGAAGGCATGGAATATCCTTCGGCTAGAGGGTGAAATCTACATGGAACTCGCCCCTAGTTTTTTTGCGGCGCTCCATGGTTCCCTTAGGGACAGATTCGGCATTAACTGGATGTTTACCGCCACACGCTAAAACCTGATTGGGTTTCTTGCATACTGTTGGGTATACAAAGCGCCTTTTCAGAAAGTGAAACCAGCGGAAATCGAGGAGATTTCAGGCTGGTTTTTTTATTCTTTTTCGAGCCCCTCATTTTGATCTTTTATGCAGCGTTTCGCCGGGATTCTTTCACTAATTTGCATTTTTCCAATAATCAATATGAAAATACCTCTTTCTGCCTGGATTGACAAAACGAACCAATATCGCCTATAATAATAGAAATGAAGCAATACTGACAATTGTTTGTGAATTATTATATTCAAAACAGTTGGTAGTATGTTTAAGATGAAAATATAATGAAGAAAGGAGCGCGGGGAATTGGGATTTTCTTCTTTTCAGAAAAACACTCAGGCACAATAAAGACCGCGACACAAATAAGAGGAGGAATACAGAGATGCGCAAAACCATATTCGCGCTGTTGGCCTTGGTGATGATTCTTTCCCTGGGCCTTGTTTCCACCGCTGCCGCTGAAATGACTGATGTGGGAACCCCGCGCGCTGAAACGCTGATCGTCGAAAATACAAATGGCACCTATGGAAACCCTGGCCAATTCAACCCCTATGTGCTTGGCACGGACAACGGCTTTGGCATGCATCAGCTGCTTACGAGCCACCTTTGGGATATGGATACCGTCAAGGGTGAGCAGTTCCCGTCCCTGGCGGCGGAATTCCCCACGCAGAACGAAGGTTTCACCGAGCATACCTTTAAGATTCGCGAAGGCATCAAATGGTCCGATGGAGAGGATTTCAACGCGGACGACGTGGTGTTCACCTTCAACATGATCATGAGCGTGGAGGGCTGTGGGCCTCACACCTACTATAACACCATCTTCGCAGGTATTGAGAAGCTGGGCGACTACGAAGTGAAGATTACGACGAAGGACGCTTTCCCCCGCCTGACCGAAGTATTGGGTGCCACCATCTGGGGCGGTGATTTTCGTCCAATGCCCGAGCATATTTTCAAGGACGTGGAAGATCCCACCACCTTCAAATTCGATAACCCTGTGGTGCTTGGGCCTTACACAGTCAAGTCATATGACCCGCTGGGAAACTGGATCCTCTATGAAAAGCGCGCCGATTGGCAGAACACGGATGTGGGTATTATCTATGGGGAACCCAAGGCGAAATACGTCCTGTTCCGCTTCCTGGGCGCGGAAGAGACCCGGTTGATGGCCATGATCAACAACGAAATGGATATCATGTGCGAGGTCTCTACGGAGTCCTGGGAAGTCATGCGGGAGGCCAACCCCAACATCCATATGTGGTATGACGAATACCCCTACGCCACCTTTGACGATCCCTGCGCCAAGGGCATTGCCTTCAACGGCCAGGTGGAGCCTTTCAGCAAAAAGGAATTCCGCTGGGCTCTGGCGCTGGCCATGGATATGAAGCAGATCTCCCTGAACATCTTCGACGGCGCCGGCCGTGCGGGCGTGCTGCAGATTCCCGCCACCTCCGCCCTGGTGGAGCTCTACTTCAAGCCCTTGCAGGACTGGTTGACCGACTATGAACTGGCCGACGGCTATAAGCCATACAACCCCAACTACGCCAAAGAAATGGCGGAGTACATGGAGACGGAAAAGGGCATTGAGCTGCCGGACGACGAGGAAACCTTAAAGGATATGTTTGGCCAAGGCTGGTGGAAGTATGACCCGGCCCAGGCGGAGAAGCTGCTGATCGCCGCGGGATTGGAGAAGAAGGACGGCAAATGGTACTATGAAGGCCAGCCCTTCAGCTTCACCGTGAACATCCCCGCCGACTTTGAGACCCAGGCCCAGCGCGGCGGCCTTGCCGCCGTGGACCAGTGGCTGAAGTTTGGCCTGGACGTGAGCGTGCAGCGAATGATCCAAACGGAGTTCACCACGGCAGAGTCCACGGGCAACTTTACGGTCGGCGCGTACTGGCCCTGCTGTGGGATTACCCGGGACCTGTACAACCGCATTCAGGGCTGGGACGCGGACCTGATCCAGCCCATCGGCACCCGGTCCTCCGGCGGCATGGGCGAGCGCTGGGCCAACGAGGAATTCACCAAGAAGATTCATGAGCTGGCCAAGATTGCCCCTGTCACGGATGAATCCTATGAGCTGTGCAAGGATATTCTCAAAATCTTCGTGGAAGACATGCCCTTCATCCCATTCCACAGCGGAACGAAATTCGTGCCCACAAACTCCACTTACTGGACCAACTACCCATCAGCCGAGAATCCCTACAACGGGCCCTGGTGGTGGTGGAGCTGCTTCAAGTACATGACGCCTTTCATCGAGCCCGTTCAGTGAATCAAAGGGCGGGGGAAGCGGATAAGGGCGTGATGCGCTTTCCACTCAACTAGGACAGAACGGCATGCCCGACCCTAAGCGCGAGGGTCGCCCTATTGAGTTTTGTCTATAGGGCGGCCCTTTCCAATTCTAGAGCATTTCTCGAAAACATAGCACACATCCTGGCGGATCTTTTGCCTTCTCGCGTTGCCTCGACCGCTCAGCGTAGCGTTGCTACGCCTTGCTCCCTCGTCTTAGTGAGACGGCAAAATCTCCCGCCAATCTATGCGCTATGTTTTCAGAAATTGCTCTAAGACGATACCGCACAAAGGAGCGTCGCTGGCATCGTGAGAGATTTTCGTGCTGATCAAGGAGCCTGGAGGAAGCCGTAGCAGCGTTACGGCGACCGCAAGCGCGACATAGAGCAGCGCGAAAAGATCCACGAGGACAACGTGCGCGATCTGTGCGGTAAGCCCCTAAAAGCCTATCCGCCGTCAATGTTTTGCCGTGCCTTTGTAATACAGGAGAGGGTGTTGCCCAATGAAATTTTGGAAATACTTGGGCCTTCGGCTCATCACATATTTTATGGTCATTTGGATCGGGGTAACGTTTATCTTCTTCATTCCCAGGTTTTTTCCGTCCGACCCTGTGGAAGCCATGATTGGCCGGATGGCCGCCCAATCCGGCACCATGAACCCGGAGTATGTTGAGTCCATGCGCTCACAGCTGCGCACCCAGTTTGGCCTGGAAGGCACGTTGCTGTCCCAGTATGGAACCTTTCTGAAAAACGCCATCATTCGGTTTGACTTCGGCCCTTCGCTGCTGAACTATCCTACCCCGGCGGTGGAGATCATTGGCCGGTATATGCCCTATACGGTGGGACTCACGGTCTTCACCACGCTGATCGCTTGGTGCTTGGGCAATTTCATAGGCCTGCTGGCGGGTTTTCGCAAGAACAAGACATCCAGTAAAATTCTGGAGGGCATTGCCATCACCATCTACCCCATCCCATATTTTATCGTGGCCATTGTGTTGCAGATTGTCTTTTGCTACATCTGGAGGGTATTTCCGCTGACCACCACATTCGCCATGGCAGGCGGGCCGTGGGTTTTCATCACCAGCGTGATCCGGAACTCCATTTTGCCGGCGGTATCCCTCCTGCTCATCGGCACAGGTTGGTGGATCATCAGCATGAAGGCTATCTCCTCGGCGACGGCGGAGGAGGATTTCGTGCTTTACGCCAGATTCCGGGGGCTGAAGGAAGGGAAAATCGGCCGAAGCTATGTGTTCCGCAACAGCATTCTTTCTCAAATTACTGCCTTGGCCATGAGCCTGGGGGGCGTTTTCAACGGCGCCCTCATGACGGAGATCATCTTTGGTTATCCCGGCGTGGGAAAGCTCATGCAGAGCGCCATTCTCCAGTCGGACTACAACCTGATCCTGGGGACGATCACCATCTCCATCGTCGCGATTTCCACGGCCACCCTGGTGGCGGATCTGGTCTATCCCTTCATTGATCCGAGAATTCGCTACAGCTAGAAAGGAGGGCGAAACATGCGAAAATTTTGGAAAAACGCCAACTTCAGGCTGAAGATCGGGCTGATCATTGCCCTCTTTTTCTTGATATTCGGCTTTGTGCTCCCCAGGTTCTGTCCCACGAACCCGGTGATCTACAACACCTATTCCAAGCGGCTACCCCCCAATAGCATCAACTGGCTGGGTACCACGGAGCTGGGTCAGGACACCTTTTGGCTCCTGACCATGTCGGTGCAAAATTCCCTGTCCATCGGGCTTATCGTAGCCACCATCGGCACGTTGGCGGGCGTCATTGTGGGCCTGATCGCGGGTTTCCGGGGCGGGTTGGTGGACCGAATTTTAATGATGGTGACGGATACCTTTGTGGTGATCCCGTCTCTTCCCATTTTAATTTTAATGACCTCCCTCATGAAGGGACGGGCGTCTATCCTTCTGCTGGCGGTGGTGCTGGGGTGCTTCGCCTGGGCTTGGCCATCCCGGCAGATCAGGGCGATGGCCCTATCCCTGAAGGAGCGGGACTTCATCCATACCGCCTGGTTTTCAGGGGAGGGAACCCTGCAGGTGGTCACAACGGAGATTCTTCCGTATGTGTTCACATGGTCCCTTTCCAACTTTATGAATGCCACCCTGGCGGCCATCGCGTCTGAATCCGGGCTGGCGGTATTGGGCCTTTCGGCGGCTAACCTACCCACCCTGGGCAACATGATCCAATGGGCCCGGGAGCGGAATGCCCTGCTGCTGAAGCAGTGGTTCGCCATCGGTTCCCCGGTCATTACGACCATGATCCTCTTTATTGGGCTGTTCCTCCTTATTACCGGCTATAACGAATACATGTCCATGAAGAGGGGGCGGTAGACGATGCTGCGAATCGATAATCTTTCCGCTTCCTACAAGACCATTGACGGCAACGTGCTGGCGGTGGAGAATGTCACGTTCGATATCTTGGATAATGAGATCTTCGGTATTGCGGGGGAGAGTGGCTGCGGTAAGAGCACCCTTCTCAAGGTGCTTTATGATATCATTGAGTTTCCTCTGAATATCGATCGGGGCACCGTGGTTCTTTCCGGGGAAAAGAGCGGACAGCCTTACCGTTACGCTTCGGGGAGTATCCGCTCCGCCTGGTGGAAGCACATTTCCTATGTGCCACAGGCCGCCATGAGCGTCCTGAACCCCATCACCCGGATCAAGAGCCAATTTTTGGATTCCATTCCCAAGGAGGAGCGCCGGGATAAGGAAGCCGCCATCGCTCGGATAGCTAAGTACCTCAAGGAGCTTGACCTTTCTCCGGACATCCTGAACGCCTTCCCCTTCCAGCTGTCCGGCGGCATGCGCCAGCGGGTGATCATCGCCTTGGCTACCTTCATGGGCCCGGGCATCGTCCTGGCGGATGAGCCGACCACGGCCCTGGATGTGGTGGTGCAGCGGGGCATCCTGATGATGCTCATGGACCTGCAGAAGCAGCTGAAAAACACCATGGTGCTGGTCAGCCATGACATGGGGGTTCATTATCAGACTACCAACCGGATGGGCATCATGTACGCGGGTTCCATCGTGGAGCTGGGACGCACGAGGGATATGTTTGAAAAGCCCCTCCACCCTTACACGGATATGCTCATCGGCGCCTTGCCCCGGGTGGGGGATAAAAGCCAAAAGAAGGGAATTCCCGGTGCGCCCCCCTCCCTGCGCCAACCGCCTCCCGGCTGCCGTTTCGCGCCCAGATGCCCCAATGCGGTGCCAGAGTGTCAAGGCGCCGTGCCCCCTCTAAGGGAGATTGTCCCGGGGCACTATGCGGCTTGCCACCGGATTGAGAAGGGGGGGAATGATCATGAGCGATAAACTCCTGGATGTCCAGTCCGTCACCAAGGTTTTCAAAATCGGCGGCATGCTGATGGGCAAAAAGCTCGTGGCGGTGGATGGCATTTCCCTGTCCATCGGGGCGGAGAAGCCGGTCATTCTTTCCATCGTGGGGGAGAGCGGATGCGGCAAAACGACCCTCTGCAAGATGATCCTTCGGCTTTTAAAGCCGGATAGTGGGGATATTCACCTGCTGGATCACGCTTATAGCGACAGGAAAGGGTATGATTCCACCCAGTTTCGCCTAGATACGCAGCCCATCTTCCAAAACCCCTTCGAGGCGTTCTCCATGCGCAAGACGGTGGATACCTATCTGTACAATACCGCGCTGCGCCTGGGCTTGAGCAAGAGCCGCGCTCAGGCCGACGCACGGGTGGATGAGGCGCTAACCTCCGTGGGTCTGAGCCTGAAGCTGGTCAAGGGGAAGTACGCCACCCAGTTCTCCGGCGGTGAACTGCAGCGGGTTTCCATTGCCAGGGCATTGGTCACCCGGCCAAAGCTCATTGTGGCGGATGAGCCTGTTGCCATGATTGACGCCTCCATGAAGATGAACATCGTCAACCTGTTCAAAGAGTTAAAGGAGAAGTACAGCGTCAGCTTTATTTACATCACCCACGACCTGTCCACAGCCTATTACGTCAGCGACTATATTGCCACCCTGTATCGTGGCTGTATGATTGAGTATGGGCCTTCCAAGGCTATCATGGAAAACCCGGCCCATCCCTATACGGAATTGCTCATGAACTCCGTGCCTAGGGTTGAAGAGCTTTGGCAGCAGAATGTCGCCCTTCCGGGCATGGAGGACCAGGAGTACGCCATTACCTCCTGCCGCTTCGCTCCCAGGTGTTCCTATGCCGCGGAGGAATGCCGCAAGGATCGGCCTCCCATGGTGGAACTGGGCGGGGAGCGCCGAGTGCTCTGCTGGCATCCTCTGATTGCCAAGGAGGAATCCGCATGATAAAATGGGCCCTGTGCATGCCTTTGGCGATCTGCATGTTCTTCGTGGGGATACTTGCCCTGGGGGAAGAAACGCCTGTTTCCCTGAGCGTGTATCTATATGACCCCTGCGGCGGCTGCGAAGGGGTGCGGCCCGGCTGCGGGGAATGCGACATTGAGATCGCCGTATCCAACCGGATTGGAAACATGTTGCGGAATGGCCTGAATGAGGGCTGGGTGAAGCTTCAGCTTTACAATGTGCTGGACGAAGCCGCGGATGAGCGGTACAAGCAGGAACTTGCGCGTTTTGGCGCGGCGGGCCATGAGAACCGGTTTCCCGCGTTCATTGTGGGGGAGGCGCCGGAAGCTATTTTCTTCTCCGGAGAGGATGGATACGCCATGCTGGGCCAAGCTGTGGAGATGGTTCGGGGCTACAAGAATTTCAGGGCTTCTTTCCTGCAGCGGGACGATAAGGCAGGTGATAACGAGTCCGAGCCGGAGGAACCTCCGGAGGTCGTTACCCTGCCCTTTTCGGATAAGCCGGCGGATGTCCGTCCCGGAGATAGCGTCATCGTATACTTCTATAAGCCCGCCTGCCCTTATTGTCTGGAGCTTAAGGCCCTGATTCAAGGGCTTCCCCGGGAAATCACCTTGCCGGATGGCACCCGAAGCAGCGTACGGCTCATTGGCCTGAACAAAAATGACCCGGCGGAGATGGCCGTTGTTCAGGCGTATTATGAGGGGATGGAAATCCCGGAGGATCGGCAGTTTGTGCCCATGCTGCTCATTGGGGATCGGGATTTGTTCCTGTATGAGGAAATTGTGCCAGGGTTGCTGCCTGCCCTGCTCCAGGGAGATGGAACAAAAACGGACATGGAGCCTTTTGAAAGGAATGACTGATATGAAATATGAGGGAAGCGACGCTCAAATCCGGGTGGGTACCTGTCTGCCGGGGCCTTACGCAGAAGCTTGGGCGCCCGCTATGGCGAAAGCGGGCTTTGAGACGCTCTCCATCAACTTCCACATGAGCCTTCACGGCGTGGATATGGACGCCCAAGGGAGACGCCTCCGGGAAGCCCTGGCGGGCACCGGCGCGGAGATCACCACCGTGGGCTACTACTGCAATGCCTTGGAGCATGAGGAGCACCTGCGCACTCTGGAAAAGGTCATCGACACGGCGCCTGTCTATGGGGCCTCCATTGTTTCCACCTTTGCGGGGGCTTTTGAAGGGCGGCCGGTGGAGGAAGCCTTTACAAGGTTCGGAGAGGTTTTCCGGGAGCTTGTAAAGCGGGCGGAGGACAGGGGCATCCGGCTTGCCATTGAGAATTGCCCCATGGGGGGCACTTGGCAGGCGGCCACATGCAATATTGGCTTTAACCCGAAGGCATGGGTTCGGATGTTCGACGAAGTCAAGAGCAATGCCCTGGGATTGGAATGGGAGCCCGCCCACCAGATGGCCCAGCTCATCGACCCCATTGCCCAGCTTCGACAATGGGTGGGCAAGGTGTACCACATGCACGGCAAGGACATGACCCTGGACAAGAGGGCGCTGGACGACTTTGGCTGCCTGATGCCCGAGGGCAGCTTTGGCATTTTCCGGACGCCCGGCTTTGGGGATTGCGACTGGCGCGTGATTTTCGCGATCCTTCGGATGGGAGGCTTTCATGGGGATATCTGTGTGGAAGGCTATCACGACCCCATCTACAGCAAGGCCTGGGAGATGACGGGGCAGTTCCACGCCCTGAACTACCTCAAATGGTGCCGGGGCGGGGAATTTGTAAAGAACCCTTGGGATTCATGAAGGGGAACAATATATGGATAGATTTATGCCATATATTACTCCAGCACCGAATATTCGGAATTAGGCACGGATCTTTTTCCGTCCAGCGGCGTCGCCTTTCACTCAGCGTAGCGCTGCTACGCCTCGTTCCAGCTCCTTGCTGGACGAAAAAATCTCTCGTGCCT
>JAVBOX010000037.1:0-3902 GCA_031550095.1 Eubacteriales bacterium | reverse complement strand
CATTGGCCCGGTTCCGGCAACGCGACCCGCCGTTCCTCCCTATCACGACAGCCCTTCCTCCAGGCTTCTTGATCAGCATGAAAATCTCTCACGATGCCAGCGACGCTCCTTTGTGCGGTATCGCCCTAATTGACGCCGGGTATCCGCCGCGAAGTTGAAGGCTCCTCCCGGAAGCGTCACGGCAAAATCCTCTATGGTCAACGGCGCGGCTTTCGGGTATACGCCCATCTCCCGGGCTTCCAAAACCACGGGAACCCGGAGAACCTGAACCCCTGACAAGGCGGCCCATAGTGTGGAGCAGAGGAACCCAATGAGCAGGCTTTTCAAACAATCACCCCAACCGCTCGATCATTCGATTCCATTATCCGCCGCTTGAATGGATTGCGCATCCCCTTTTCGGTCGACATTTCGTTGGTTTTTTGATGATGGGAATCCCTGTGTATTGCGGGAAAAGGCCCTCGCGTGTCTCGTCATAAAATCAACGGACTGTTGACGCGATTGGGGATGCGCACTTTTCTTGGGCGTAGTATACTGTGCGAAAGGATAGGCGATGAGGCGGTGAGAGCATGGGAACCCCTTTCACTTTTCATTATACGTCCCGCTGTGCGCCAAACGGTTTTGAGTTTGTCTTTTTCTGCGACCTGTGCCAACGGCCCACCCATGTATCCATCCGGGCTGCCGGTCAGGCACACAGGCATTTGCCCTATGCAAAGGCACAGGCGTTCCAAAAGGCGGTTTATGCGGCCAGGCTCCGGTTTAACCGCTGCCGGGGGTGTTTGCGATGGGTCTGCGATCAGGATTTTGATTTGGACGCGGGGCTTTGCGCCCAGTGTGCGAAAGAATCGGGAATCGGCGAATCGGCGGCGGAGCCCTTTTCCAGCTCGGACATTTCGGTTCCAGATGATGATAAAACCATGCCGCGATAGCGGAGAATGAGTTCCCTGCGGCTTTCCACGCCGAATTTCCGCGCCATGTTATGGATGTGGGTACGGACGGTGCTGGCGGAAATGAAAAGGGTCTGGGCAATTTTTTCGTCGTTGTCCCCGATGGAAGCGAGCTGTAAAACCTCCCGCTCCCTGGCGGAAAGCCGGTCCAGCACTCCCAGAGAGCCCGTCAGGTTCAGCAGTTCAACCCGGTTCTTTATGCCAAACTTTTCGCAGATATGCTTGGTGTGGGTGCGGACAGTATTCAAGGAAATGCCCAGCCGATACGCGATGGCTTCCGCGTCTTGCCTATCCAAGAGGGGGGCAAGGACTTCCAACTCTCTGGGCGTCAGCTTTTCCTGGGGGATCAGCAGCGCCAAGGCGCCTTCCAGCCGCGCCTTGGCTTGGAAGGCCGCTGCTTCGGAGGCATCCGCCAAAAGAGGCGTCGTTTCATCCTCCGTTGAGTTTGGGCTTGTATGCCTAAAGTCCTCCAGCACCGCGGCGCAGCGGGGGATGAGCATGATCAGCCCCGCCAAGAGGGCATAGATCCAGCCAAACCAAGCCATGTTCTCCGATAAAAAAGACCGAAAGGCATAATGCCCGAAGGATTCGGAAAAGGCGAGGGCGAAAAGGAGGATCGTCAGGAGGGAACGCGGCCTTATATGTTGTTGGTGATGGCACCCAAAGAGATTGCGCAAATACGTTATCATAACCATTCCGCAGAAGAGGACAGCCGACTGGGTCAGGGCTTGGACCGCAGTGCGCCCTTTAACGCCGAGGATTTGGAAGGCGATAAACCCGGCCATGGTCAGCGCCAACAGCCACCGCAGATAAGTTCCTTGCCCAACCCTTCCCCCGAAAAAATAGATGAAAGCCATGGCGGCGGCACTGGGAAGAATTCCGTAGAGGATGGAAAAGGCGTTCGCTGGCATTTCAGGAAACGCCAAAGCTTTTGCGGCGGAGACGCAGATTCCCATCCCAAGGATCAGCGCGATCACCGGAAGCATGAACCGAGGGGAGAACCGACTCCCCGGCAAATCCCGCCGTGCCGGCAAGCCCCCGTTCTGACCGAGCAGGCCAAAGACCGCGCCTGCCAAGAAGAGCCCCGTGGATATGCCATACATCCATCCAGGATCCGGTCCATTGGAAAGAACGGCAAATAAATAGACGAAACCATGGACAATGGCGAACACAATCACGGTCATGCGATTCAGGCCAATGGGCGGCAAGGATAAAAAGCAGCGGAAGACGGTTCCATGGAGGATCAACCCAACGAGCAAACCAGCGAGGCAGGCCAACGCATACAGGAGCGCCCGGCTCGCGGCGAAGGGAAGCGAAAGAAGAACGACAAATGTAAGGGTGTATAGCGCTCCCCTGAGGAAGCGGCCGCCCTTTGGCCCATGGTCCCCAATGAAAAAAAACGCCAACATCGCAGCAAAGCCCATGCCGACATGAAATAGCGGCTGAAGTATGAATGGATCCACGCCAACGCGCGCCTCGGTCAATGCCCGGAGCGGAGAATTGGGGAAATGGTAAAACGCCACTTGGTACCACGCGCTAAAGCCAATAAAAGCCCCCCACGCGCTTGTAGATTCTCTCGCCATCCGTGGGCCTCCAGCATCAATGATATCATTATATCACAGATTTGCCTTTTTATGGAAGATATTGTTTGAAAGGGGGACGATGCGGTCATGCAGGATCATTTAATACGCCTCCGTGCCTGTGCCCTGTTTCTTGCATGCTTGTTGCCGCCATTTTTGCCCCTTTACGCCAAGTAGCCGCATCTCCCGGAGCTTTGCCGTCTGGAAGCATGGTACAAAAGTGGATTGACTGAAGGAAAGGTTGTCAGACAGCGGCGGTGTTTTGTGTGAAGAAGATGGCTGTTGATAAGGAGGTTATCCCATGAGGAACCCACAAGGCAAAGCCCGCTGGTTTTTTCTCGCGCTTCTTGCCGTGCCGCTTCTCCCGTCCGTTTTGCTTGGGGTGGGTTTGGCCGAAACGCCGGAAACTTTTCAAGAGCCCAAGCTTGTATATAGGCAGTTCGCCTATGCGATCACTGGGGATCAAAAAAACGAAAAGGGCCAAAGAGTATTGGATATGGCGGTACTGAACACGGAGACCGGGGAGCGGTTTACGCTTACCCTCACGGATTATGAGGTAAATGGGAATGGCCAAAACGGCGGCAGCATCCTGCTCGGCCAAGACCGATATTCCTATGCGTGGAACAACGAGAGCGGCACCGTATCGAGTATCAATTACCCTGGCGGCATCACATATCCTGGGGAGAAATATACTTTTGCCTCGGAAACCGGAAACGGCAGGATGATCGTGCCGCAAGATTTGCCTCCGGATTTGGCGAATATTTATATGTTACGGGGCGCTGTTCATGCCGTGGAGGATTTCAAGTGGAAGCCCAAGGGTGGGTTGATCGCCGCCGGGCTATTCCTGGCCGCCCTTGGACTTTGGAATGCGTTCTCCCCCAGAAGCGTATGGTACATAAGCGAGGGATGGCGATACAAAGATGTGGAACCCTCCGACTTGGCGATTTCCATCAACCGGATCATCGGCTGTTTTTCCATCATTGCAGGGGCAATTGTTCTCTTTTTGGGGATCAAGGGGTAGGGACAAACGGCCAAAATCAGAGCGTATCAAAATATTACTCCGGCACCGAATATTCGGAATTAGGCACGGATCTTTTTCCGTCCAGCGGCGTCGCCCTTCACTCAGCGTAGCGCTGCTACGCCTCGTTCCAGCTCCTTGCTGGACGAAAAAATCTCTCGTGCCTCTCTTCCGACTTTTCGATACCGGAGTAATAATGGGGAACGAATGAAGGATCATCCGTCAGGAGCTCGGCGGGGACGGAAGGGATGGGGCTCAGCCACTGGTGGCCACGCGGCGGGCATATCACAATACCATCTTGCGAGCCATGAGGCCGCCGCTTTTTGTATTGATGGTCGTCACTCGGTTTTTTAGCCTTTT
>JAVBOX010000124.1:0-24071 GCA_031550095.1 Eubacteriales bacterium | reverse complement strand
TTTTCATTGGCTTCGCGATTCCTTTCAGAACAATAGAATTATTATACACCACTACAAGAAGGATGACAAGCGAGGCCTGTTTCGGCTTCAAAACCACTTGGCCTCAAAAGAAAAGAGGGGATAGCTGATACTATCCCCTACTTTTGCTCTCTTTGGAAAAAACGCGCCTCTTTCCCTATTTCTTCCCATAGATGGGGCCAAAATTCGCGCAGGCCCTAAAATCAGCGCCCTCCGGATCCTTGGTGCCAAAGGCGGCCCAGGCGGTGGGGCGGAAAATCGCCTCTTCCGGCACATTGTGCATACAAACCGGGATGCGCAGCATCGCCGCAAGGGTAATCAGCGCCGCGCCATAGTGGCCGTAGCCAAACGCGCCGTGGTTCGCGCCCCAGTTGGCCATCACGCTATAGACGTCCCGGAAAGCCCCTTGTCCTGTCATACGGGGCGCAAACCAGGTGGTAGGCCAAGTGGGGTCCGTGCGCTTTTCCAGAATATCATTCACATTCTTGGGCAGTTCCACGCTAAAGCCTTCGACAATCTGCAGCACCGGGCCCAAGCCATCCACAAGGTTTAGCCGGGCCATGGTCATGGGCATACCGCCAGGGGTGCGAAGGTGGGAGGAATACCCGCCGCCCCGGAAATACCCAAGGTCCGCATAGCAATAATCCGTGGCATCCAGGGTTTTGGCCGCTTCCTCGCTGGTCATCTCCCACCAGGGCTTGATTGCCGGTTTGCCGTCCACCAAGGCCTGACCCGCCGCTTCCAGTGTTACGGCGCCGGAATTAATGAGGTGGATGAAGCCATTGGCGGCGCTGCCTTCGGGTTTCCAGCCGCTAACCCTTTCCACGGCCTCCGGGCTCCAGTAAGTCCGCACATCGGCAAAAGCTTGAGCACAGTTGGTGACCAGCTTGCCCATCAACATGGTCATGCCGTTGAGATGATCGTTTTCAGTGGCCACCACATAGGGCTCCCGGATTCCGTTCCAGTCAAAGGAGGTGCACAGAAGGCTCTCTAAAAAGTCTCCGTTGGGGAAATAATCCGTCCATTGGCGCTGGCCTTGGAAACCGGCGGCAATGGCGTTATGCCCCATGGCTTCCTCGGCAAAGCCAAGCTCTGAAAGGCGCTTGTTGCCCACCATCAAGTCCCGGGCAATCAAGTACATTTTGATGTTCGTCAGGAGAACTTCCCTCTTCTTTTCCGGGGAATGCTGAATGGCCGGGTCGTTCTTGTCCCAGTCTGCCAGTGTCACATTGTCGTCCACCCATTTGACCGCCAGCTCATACTCCTTGGGATCATAGATACCCTCATCCCAGCGGCGAACAAACTCGGACAGGTCGATGAACTCTGAGCGCATGCCAAAGGTTTTTTCCAGCATTTCCGGATTCACCATGGATCCGGCGATTCCCATGCAGGTTCCTCCCATGGACAGGTAGGAGCGGCCCCGCATGGTGGCGACGGCCAAGCCCGCCCGGGCGAACAGCAAGAGCTTTTCCTGGCAATCCTCGGGGATATTCATATCGCCAATATCCAGCACATCATGGCCATAGATGCCGAAAGCAGGCAGCCCTTTTTGGTTGTGAGCGGCCAAAACTGCCGCCAGGTAAACCGCCCCCGGCCTTTCCGTGCCGTTAAAGCCATAGACAGCCTTGGGGATGAGGGGATCCATGTCCATCGTCTCAGACCCATAGCACCAGCAGGGGGTCACGGAGATGGAAAGGCCCACATTCTCCCTGCGAAACAAATCCACGCAAGCCGCCGCTTCCGCCACGCCGCCAATGCAGGTTTCAGCAATTACGCACTCCACCGGAATGCCGCAGCTATGATACACGTTCTTTTCCAAAAAGGCCTTGATCGCCTTGGCAAGCCCGATGGTGGGCTCTTCAAGGGATTCCCTGACGCCATTGCGGCGGCCGTCGATGCAGGGACGAATGCCAATCTTGGGAAGAGAACCAAGCAGCTGGCTGCGCGGTTTCGTCATGGGGATTGCTTTAGGGTTCGCTTTCATAAAAAACCCTCCATATAACATATTGTGAGAAATTACATTTATTATACTTGGGCAGGCACGCCAAATGCAAGAGGATTCGAGAGAATCTATTGGGCTTCCAACTTTTCGCGAACTCCATTGAAGCCACAAGAGGCGTACTTTACAGAAATTTCATTGAAACGCTCCTTTGCACAAATCGCTATATGGTGTATAATAATAAGGACCCACTCTGAAAGAGAGGTCCCGGGATGCAGCAACTTTGGCAACAAACCTCCAGTTTGCTTTGGAGCATCATCAGCCGACCGACGATTGTAGATATTATCGACATCGTCATTGTAGCGTTTCTGCTCTATAAGCTTCTTATGCTCACGCGGGATACCCGCGCCTCCCAGGTTCTCAAGGGGCTCGGCATTTTGTTCGTCCTCTATTGGGCAAGCGATTGGCTGGGCTTTAAGGCGTTGAACTGGATTCTCAACATGGTTGTTAATAGCGGCGCCGTCGTCATTGTGGTCCTGTTTCAAAACGAGCTACGCCGCGCCCTGGAGCAAATCGGGCGGGCAGGCTCCACCCGGCTGGACCGCATCCGGGCAGGTGAAAGCCAGCGGCATCATGACCGCATAGCCACCGAACTCGTCAACGCGATGCTCAACATGTCCCGCCGCCGCGTCGGGGCGCTCATTGTCATTGAGCAGCAAACCGGACTGCAGGACTTTATCGGAAGCGGAACCCGCATTGACGCGGAAATATCCACGCCGCTGATTGAGAACATCTTTGAGCCCAACACCCCCCTCCATGACGGGGCCATGATCATTCGGGGCCATAGAATCGAAGCGGCCGCCTGCATTTTGACGCTCAGCGAGGATACCGGCATCAGCCGGGAACTGGGCACACGCCACCGGGCAGCCCTGGGTGTTTCAGAAACCACCGACTGCATCGCCATGATCGTATCCGAGGAAACCGGCACCATCTCCATGGCCCGCAATGGGCGGCTGACACGCCATTTGGATGCCCGAACGCTCCGGCAGACTTTTGATGAGGTCTTTGGCGGAGAAACAACCAACTTGCTCTCCGTCCTGCTTACCAAGCGCAAACCCAAGAGCCGCACTTAGCGCATTTTACCGGGAGGCATTATGCAACCTATCGCTCCGGAAAACAACAAACCCATACAATCGCTGACGCGCCGGATATGGGATGCCTTTCATCGCCGCCCCTTTACAAAGCTGGGGGCGCTAGTGTTGGCCATTGTGTTCTGGGCCGTTGTCATCGCCTCCGACCCTACCCTCACCATTGAAAAGACCATAGTGGACGCGACGGTCACCGTCCTTGGCGCGGAAGCCCTCCGCAACCGTGGCTTTATCGTTGTGGACGACCTTGCCAAGGAACCGATCACCGTAAAAATGCGTATCCAGGTGAAGCAGGGTGACTATACGCGGGCAACTGCTCAGAGCTTTTCCCCCAGGCTGGATTTATCCCAGATTGCCAGCAGCGGCAAGCAGGAGCTAAAATTTACCGCAAGCTCGGATTTGGGAAAGGTTCTGTCCATTGAGCCGGAGTCCATTGCCCTTGATGTGGATACCTACGTTCCCCCCACCAGGGTGCCCATCGTGGTAAGGGAAACCGGAGAGGCCAAGGAACCCATTTGGTTTGACCCGCCTACGGTGGATCCCGGCCAGATCTATGTGAGCGGTCCCCAGGCGTTAGTGCGGCGCGTCAAGCGCGCTGTGGTTTCCCTCCCTGTGGACAGCCTGTCCGCCAATCAGGCCAACGACGTCCTGGCCCTGCCCATCACCCTGGAGGATGAAAACGGCGTTCCCATCTCCTCTTCCCTAGTCCGCATCACAAGCGAATCCATCAACATCGCCAATGTGAACCTCCATGTGAAGGTTTACCCTGTCCGGGAAATTCCCATCAGCGTGGATACGGCCTATACCGGCGTTCCCGCCCATGGCTACAAAGTCGGCAGCGTCACCCTATCGCCCGCCACGGTGGAGGTCGCGGCCCCGAAGGATGTGCTGGATGCCTTGGAAACCCTTCATTTCACCTCCCCCTTGGACATTTCCGGCCAAACAGTGAGCCAAATATCCACCTCACCCCTTCGGGGGTTGACGGGAATGGCGCATGTCTCCACGGCAGAGGCGGCGCTCATGGTGGAGATCCTCCCCGCGACGCACGCGCATACCTATGTGGATATTCCCATAACGGTCATGGGCGTCACAAACGGTCTATCCCCCAGGCTTAGCAAGAGCATGATGAACGTGGTCATCAGCGGGGAATATCCCAGCGTCGAATCGCTGAAAGCCGAAGACCTTCACCTATATGTGGACGCGTCCTATTTGGAAGAGGGCGAGCATGTGGTGAATGTAAAGCTTCAGGTTGATGGCACCGAGGCATATGAATTTGAGCTGGAGGAGCCTCAAATTACCTTAATGTTGGTCAAGTCTGGAATCTAAATGAAGCGTTTTCCCTCATCCGTTCGTTAATTAGACAATACCATGTAATGATCACCGGCTGGGGCTATGCCCTGGGCGGTTTGGCCTGGGAGGAAACTGTGTCAGGCATTGGAGAATTTATCTATACCCTGCTCCTTGGATGGATGCGCACCGTATTTGATTGGATTTGGCTGATGGTATCCGGCCGCGGTGGAAGCAGCGGGTGGACTTGGTTTTTGTCCAATTGGAAGGTCTGGCTAATTATACTGCTCATTGGGGGCCTTGTGGTGGACTGGCTCATGTGGGTTGTCCGCTGGCGGCCTTATCGTTTGTTATGGGGGCGTTTTCGCAAGCGCCCCTTGGATAACGCCATGGCCGGAGATGACGCCTGGGACGACGGCACGGGATATTATGAGCAGGAGACCGTTTTGGACAGCGATCCCGCCGAATGGACGGATATGACTTTGCGCACCCTTTCGGAGATCGATCCGAATTGGGCGGGGAGCGTGGTGATGGATGCGCCTTCCTCCGAGTATGGAGAGGCGGAGTACTATACCGAAGCCTACGAGGAACCGCAACGAAAGAGCTACATCGCCGACGTCCCCGAGGATGGCTACTGGGATGAGACGGAGGACGAAGCGGCGGTGATTCCTCAAGAGGCTAAAATGGCCTATGATGATCCCGTTCAGCAGGAAGAAGCATTCTCTGAGGAGGAAGTCCCTTACGACGAGGCCTCGGCTTATGCCGAACCCCTTGAGGCTGCGCATGAACCTCCAGAAAGCGCCATGGAAAACGCGGAGCAGACGATGCAATACGGCCGGCCTGGTTTTTGGCCCGGCGCGTTTCCCCTTGCTGTGGAGGATTCTGAGAACGACGAGGAATCTTCTCCGCAAAACGAGGATCTCTATCATTTCCAGCCGACTTATTATACGGATGAGGAGGCCATGGATGAAGGGCCTTACAAGCCGCCTTATCAAGAACCCTCCAAGCGCAGGCGGCGCCGGGTTGATTCGGCGGATGCCGCATATGACAATCCCCGCCCCTTCTCTGACGTGCAAATACCTGAGCCCCGCCATCAAAGAGCGGCCATTGATCCCCGGGCTCCGGAAGACAAACGGCCCAGCCGCCTTGTCCAGCCGGAGCGGGAGCCGCTTCCTCAGGAGAGGGGCGACAGGGGGGGTGTGGTCCGCACGGTGACCGGAAAGCCCGCGAAGCGCCGGGGACTCATGCGCTTTACGTCCGCCGAGGATGAGCCCATCGCCGGGTTACCGCCCATGGAACTGGAGAATCCGTTCCATCCCCCGGCACTCCCCAACACCAACCCTGATTTTATGGCTGATGACGGCGAAGAATTCGATTGAGAGAGGCACGAAAGACATGCGCTATGTATTGATCATCGGTGACGGCATCGCGGATCGACCCGTTTCAATTCTCAATAATAAGACACCCCTTGAATACCTTTCCCTCCCAGGTATGGCGCGCTTGGCGTCCCACACCTTCGGGCTGGTTCGGACAGTGCCCATTGGCACACCGGCGGGCAGCGATACAGCCATTTTGTCCATCTTCGGCTGCGATCCCCGGAGTTGCTACACGGGCCGAGCAGCCCTTGAGGCCGCCGGTGCGGGCGTTGTGTTGAAAGCCGGGGAAACCGCTTGGCGTGTGAACCTTACAACCGTAGAGGGAGATCAGTTTGAGATGGCGCTGATGCGTTCCCATAATGGCAAGGGCATCAGCGGAAAGGAAGCCTTGGCAACCGTCCGGACATTGCTCCGGAACCCCGCGTTTTCCGATCTGTGCAAATCTTTCCAGTTTGTCATCCATGAGAGCCCAACATTCCGCCAGATGGGCGTCGGGCCTACGGCGGGCAACTGGGGCTTGCCTTTGCCTGGCCCCCACGATCATCTTGGGGAACCCATCGGTCCGCTGGTGCCGGAGGGGAATATTCGCCGGCTGGCGGAAGCCTCCTTCGCGTTCCTCAAGGGAAACCAGGCCAATTGTATCTGGCCCTGGGCCCCCGGCGAGGCCATGGAGCTTCCTGGTTTTGAGGCGCGGTATGGGCATACGGGCCCTGTGATCAGCGCGGTGCCTCTGGTCAAGGGGATCGCGAGGCTCACCAAGCTTCCCGCTCCGGATGTTCCCGGCGCCACCGGCGAATTGGATACCAATTATGATGGGAAAGTGCAGGCCGCGCTCGATTTCTTGCAGGAAGGAGCCCGCTTCGCGGCCATCCATGTGGAGGCCCCGGACGAATGCTCCCACGCCAAGGATGTGGATGGAAAGCTGGAGGCCATCCGGAGGCTGGACGCAAGGGTTATCGTGCCTTTGCTTGCGGGTCTGGACAAGGCTGGCGAGGACTACCGCGTCTTGTTCCTCTCCGATCACCCTACCTTCCTGGACAACGGCGCCCATAGCGGGAATCCCGTCCCATTCTGTATCTATGACAGTCGGAAGAAGGCGACGCCCAGGCTTTTTGGAGAATCCAATGCCGTAAAGGGGCAAATGGTGGAAGATGGAACCCGACTGATGCCGATGCTGTTTGAAATGATGTAGCAAAAACAAGGCCAGACGGCATATCTCCGGGAACTTATTTTATGGCCGAAGAATCGTTCTATTAAAAGAATCTTCCTTAAAGCAAAAGCGGGCGCGGCCATCTTGACCGCGCCTGTTTTGAGGTTGACTTTTCTTTGCGCGTTCAGAGCAATTTCTGAAAACATAGCGCATAGATTGGCGAGAGATTTTGCCGTCTCGCCAAGACGAGGGAGCGAGGCGTAGCAGCGCTACGCTGAGCGGACGAGGCAACGCGAGAAGGCAAAAGTTCCGCCAGGATGTGTGCTATGTTTTCGAGAAATGCGCTAGGGCGACACCGCACAAAGGAGCGTCGCCCTAGGGCTGCTGGCTGCTCGCCAGCTCATTGGCCTCATCAATCCACTGATAGTACAATCCCTGTTCAGCGACACCTTCCAAAATCTCGTTGAGCTTAGCCTGGAATTCCGGCTCATCCTTTGGAATGGCTCCCGCCACGCCCAGGGATTCATACTGGAACTTTTCCGCGCAAATGGCAAGATCCGGATAGTTTTTCACATATTGTTCCGCCACAACGGAGGCCAGCGCCACACCGTCAACCTTCCCGGACTGGAGCATGAGGACGGCGTTGGGAATGGCGGTGATCAGTTCCACCTTCGTATCGAGAAGCTGGGTCTGGATCATCTCCACCTGCAGTGTCCCGTTTTGCCCCGCAACGGTCTTCCCGGCGAAATCCTTTAGGGTTTGAAATGTGTCCGCCTTATCCTTCATGATGAGCACCACCTGATCCCCATCGTTATAGTACACATCGGTAAAGGACATGATGGCTTCCCGCTCCGCCTTGGGCACCATCCCAGCCAGCGCCAGGTCGCAGGAAGCGTTGCCAACGGAGGCGAGAACCGTATCAAAGTCCATGGGCTCGATCACAAGCTCCACACCCAGCTGCTCCGCCAAATACTTCGCAAGGGAAATGTCCGCGCCCACAATGGCGTCCTCGCCGGTCTTGGAAAGATCAATGAACTCATAGGGCGCATAATCCGGAGATGTGCCAACAACAAGCTTTTTCTCTCCCAGCACCTTCTCCAGCAAGTTGGCGTAAGACGAGCTCGCAAGGGCGGAAGTGGTCGAAACGGCGAAAAGCACCATCGCCAGCATGAGCACCAAGAATTTTTTCATCATAATGGCTCCTCTCGATTAAGTAAATTTAATCACCAAAATTGTATTATTATTCTATCAAGGAAAACTTGCTATGTCAAGAATCCAAAAAAAGAAAGTTTGAAAAAGTATCAAATGCACGGTGACAACTGCGTCAAACCTATGGTACAATGGCCGCGTTAGCGACAAAGGAGGGACGCAAATGCCCACATTAAGCCATCGTGTCAGCACTTTTACCGATTCTGTCATTCGCCGCATGACCCGAATATCCGATGCATATCCGGAAACCATCAACCTATCCCAGGGATTTCCAGACTTTGACCCTCCCGCAGCGCTCCTTTCAGCGCTGTCCAAAGCCGCCCTGGAGGGACCCCATCAATATTCGGTCACATTCGGTGCGCAGAATTTTCGCCAAGCCTTGGCGGATAAGCAAGGCGCCGCATATGGATTTGAAATAAATCCGGAAACGGAGATCGTCGTCACATGCGGCGGCACAGAGGCCATGATGGCCGCCATGATGACCATCTGCGATCCGGGCGACAAGGTCATCGTGTTCTCCCCCTTTTATGAAAACTACGGCGCGGACGCAATCCTATCCGGGGCCTCCCCCATTTTTGTACCGCTGACGCCGCCGGAATTCAAGTACGATCCCATGGCGCTTGAAAACGCGTTCAAGCAAGGGGTCAAAGCCATCATCGTTTGCAATCCTTCCAACCCCTGCGGCAAGGTGTTTACAAGGGAGGAACTGTCTTATATCGGTTCCCTTTGCGAGCGCTATGATGCCTTTCTGATTACCGACGAGGTTTACGAGCACATCGTATTCGCCCCGAACACCCACACATACGCGGCGACGCTGCCTGGGCTCAAGGATCGGGTGCTCTGCTGTTCCTCCCTATCGAAGACCTACTCCATCACCGGGTGGCGCCTTGGGTATCTCATCGGCCCGACCGCTGTCATCGAAAGCGCCAAGAAGGTTCACGATTTTCTGACTGTGGGCGCCGCTGCGCCTTTACAGGAAGCTGCCGTCCAGGGTCTGCGCCTTCCCCGTTCCTACTATGAGGAGCTTGGCGCCACATATACAAAGAAACGTGCCCGTTTCCTGTCCGGCCTTGCCGATATCGGTCTTGAGCACAGTGTCCCCCAAGGCACCTATTTCGTCATGGCGGATATCAGCCGCTTCTTGCAAATGGACTGCTTCCACGGGTGGAGCGACTTGGAGTTCTGTGAATGGATGATCCGTTCCGTAGGCGTCGCGGCCGTTCCCGGTTCCAGCTTCTTCCGGGAGCCCGTCTCTCACCTGATTCGCTTGCATTTTGCCAGGCGGGAGGATACGCTGGACGAAGCGATCCGCCGCTTAGGACAAATGGAAAGGATGGCGAAGGCTCAATGAGCACCATCGCATTGCCCACCTACACCATCGGAGAAGGCGCCTCCTCAACGCTTCAGTCCATATTGAAGGATATGCCCGTCGCCATCGTCAGCGGGGAAAAGAGCTGGGCTGCGGCCAAGCCGCATTTGCCGGAGTTCTCAATATGCGCCCACCACCGCTACGGCGCCAAGTGTACCCCCGCCGCCATTGAAGCCGCGGCGAAAACGGCAAAAGCGGCCGGCGCCCATGCCATTTTGGGCATTGGCGGCGGTAAGGCGCTGGACGTGGCCAAAGCGGCCGCCGAGATGCTCTCCTTACCCGCCTACACCCTGCCCACCATCGCGGCCACCTGTGCGGCGATCACCAAACTTTCCGTTGTCTATCGGGAGGACGGCGCCTTTGATGCCTTCTGGTTTCATAAAACTCCCCCTGCATACGCAGTGCTGGATACCTCTATCCTGGTCAACGCGCCGCCCCGGTACCTCCGGGCGGGTCTGGCGGACACCTTGGCCAAGGGCATTGAGCCACCCTTTGCCGCCAGGGGCGACGAAGACGCCAACTACGCCTCTCGGCTTGGGCTTTCCATCTCCCCCATGTGTCTGGAGCCAATCCTCGCCTGCGGCACAAAAGCTTATCAGGACAACTTGGGCGGAAAGCCTTCCCCGGCTTTCACGGAATCCCTACAGGGGATTATCATCAGCACAGGCCTTGTGTCTCTTTTGGTCGATGAGGGATATAACTGCGCTGTTGCCCATTCAGTGTGCTATGGCTTGGACGCCATCGAAGGCGTTGCCGACAGGGCGCTTCATGGAGAGCTGGTTGGCTATGGATGCCTGGTGCAGCTGGCCATCGACAGCGCGGCTACCCATTCGAAAGCGGCTGCCGCCCTACTCCCCCGGGTTCGCGGGTTCCTGCAGTCCCTGGACATCCCGGTGACCTTGGCGGGAAACGGCTTGTCCTGCGATAAGGAAACCTTGGCGCCCATGATTCAGGTAACCCTGTCGTCGCCGGACATGCGGAAAATCCCCTATGTCATCACGGAGTCCATGCTTTTTGAGGCCATGGAAGCTGTCGAAAAAATGTAGGAATCTACGGCCATGGGTACAACGGGTTTTCCTCCAGGCCAAGCCGGATATGCTTCATATAGGCGCTGAAGCGCCTTTTCATGAAAATAAAGCAAAGGGTTGTCCTGCCGGCGAAAACGCCTATAGGACAGCCCTTTCATTTATACCCGCTATGTCGCAAAGGTTAAGGAGATTTTGCCCTTGACAGGAACCAGGCTCAGTCCACCGTTTGACCGGACAGCTTCTTCCAGGCTTCCCGAATCGCCTTCTGGTGCTGCACGCCATAATTGGGATCGTTCTTCGCACACTCATCCATATCCCGCAGGAAGTGAATGCAGAGATGGCCGTTAAAGTTGTTGTTAGAGATGTTGCCGCTCAAATGCGGGGTGTTATGCATGGTGGCCAGTACCCAGGTGCCCGTGGGAAGCTTTACCCAAACGGGCTTGGGCGTCCAGGTGGTCACATTGCCAAAGGCGGCATTCATGTACAGGGTATCCTCCGCAGTGAGAGGCTCTGAGTCAAAGTGCCTTCCAAGGGAAAGGGCTTTGATCTTGAATCCATACCCGCTAACAGGGTCATAGACCTGCACCACGCTGTTGGATTTCAGAGAAGGCTTTACGCTGTTGAACCAATGCAGGAGCTTCACGGAGCTGGCATCGGGCCCACCAATCTTTCCAGCACCGCCGGAACCGCTGCCGCTGGCGGAAGAACCGCCGTTGGCAATCGGGTTGCTGCTATACAGTGTGGTTAGGGTGGCGCTGCCCGCGATGCCATCCGCATTGAGACGGTTTGCCTTTTGAAACGCCATGATGGCTTCCCGGGTCGCGCTGCCATAGAACCCTGTGGCATTGGCGGAAAGGTAGCCCAGTTCCCTGAGCTTTTTCTGCATGGTGGTGACCGCGCTGGACTTCATACCTTCCTTCAATGTGGCGTATGTGGTTCCCGCATTCGCATTGGTGTCGCCAGCGTTCGGCTTGGCATTGCTGCTAAAAAGAAGCATTTGCGTGGCCGCGCCCGCAATCCCATCGGAGTTTAGGTTGTTGGCTTTCTGGAAACTCTCCACGGCAAGCTGGGTTTGGGAACCATAAAATCCCGTGGCGCTGGCCGCCATATAGCCAAGGTCTTTCAAAGCCTGCTGGAGGTTTTTGACCAGGTTATTGGTCATGCCCCGCTTGAGGGTCTTATAATCGGAAGCATCCGCCAAGGCCGTTGCCGCGCTTTGGGCTCCGCTAGCCGTCTTGGCGCCATTTGAATAAAGCAAATTTTGCGTGGCTTTTCCCGCCTTGCCATCCGATGACAAGCTGGAAATTTTTTGAAACGCCACCACCGCTTTTTGCGTATCCAGCCCGAAAATGCCGTCGGCTTTTCCCGAAAGGTATCCCAGCTCAATCAGCCGGGCCTGGAGGGACTTGACATCCTCTCCCCGGTCGCCCATGCGGAGGGTCTTCGCAGAGGGCGTGTTCGTCGCTGTCGCGGTTGCCGCGGCCGTAGCCGTTCCAGTGCTTTGCGCCGTCGCGGTGGCGGTAGCGGAAGATCCGCCTTGCGCAGCAATCGCCTTATCGGAAAACATCACGCGCTGTGTTTCCCCGCCCGCGACGCCGTCTTGTTTCATTTTATTCGCCTTTTGGAAGCTTTTCACCGCGATAAGTGTTGATTCGCCAAAGTTTCCGTCCGCATTCCCGGTCATATATCCCAGCTGGATAAGCCGTTTCTGCATTTCCGTTACATAGGGATTTTCGTCCCCTTCCTTCAGCGGATAATATCCGCTTTTGGTCAGCTCCATCAGGTGCGCACTGCTCGCGTATCCCGTATGTCCATTATATGTCGTCTTTGTCCAGCCGCCCGACGTTCCCAGCACGGTCAGCTCAGTGCCTCCCGGTATCGTCGCCAGAACATCGGCTTTGGTGCTCGCCTCCTTGCGCAGGCGTAAATCGCACCTCGCTACACGTGTCCCCGCCGCAACGGCGGACGCCATTGGCAACGCCAATCCGATGGTTATTACAGCCATCAACATGTATGCACCTATGCGCTTCATCATACGAGTAACCCTCCCCGTGTTGGGATGGTGCCATTATAGGATCATTTGTGTCGTGTGTCAAGCTATTTTGTAATATTTTCTTAACTTATTTTATTTTTTCTTAAAAACAGAGAAGATTTTGGGGATATTGAAATGGAGGTCCTGAACTTGGTGAAGTCAAAAACGGACGCTGTTCTTAGATGGCGTTCACTGCCGAGTCCAAGTCGAGTTCCTCTTCTTTGTTTGTTTTTTTTAAGGAGGCGATCCGTTGAGCCTTGACAATCAACGTGTCTAGCTGTTGGCTAACCTTTAGTGCCGCTTCTTTATCGCCCTGCAAATACAAATAACTCAGCAGATTTTTAAGTTCGGCAATCCGCTTGTCAGTATTTGACATATGTTTCCTCTTTTCGTCTTTTCTTAAAGTCATCATACAAAATTCCAAAAGATTTCGCAAGGGGGAAAGAATGTCGAAGACTGTCGATTGGGATGGCAAGCTTATCCTGGAATCACTACAAAATGACAAAAAGAAAGAAGGGATGGGAATACAATCCATTGCTCGCTCGTTTTATCTAGGAAGATCATGCGGATAAGTCGGCCTTTTTTGATCCAAACTGCATGAGAAGATGCTCAGGACACGAAACAAGATTTCTTTTCCCAAAAGATGCAAGAAACGGAAAGGTTGTCACGTTTCAATTATGTCGAGTAAAGGCGGTGCTGCCTGAATGTCCAACGCGCCCGAGGCGGATGACCTCTTCGAGCGGCTCTATGGTCTTTACGCCGACGATGTGCTTCGGGTCTCTTATTTTTATTTGGGCGACCGGCAAAAAGCGGAAGATGTCTGCCAGGATGTATTCCTGCGCCTACTCACCAGGGCTCCCGATATTCAGCCAGGCCATGAGAAAGCTTGGCTGCTCAAGGTGGCCCTTAACCGATGCAGGGATCTATGGCGGGCCGCCTGGGTAAAGCGCGTCGTGCTTGGCTCACCCTTCGATTGTATCCCAGCCCAAGACGACATCGACTTTCGCACGGAGAAGACGGATTTAATGGAAGCGGTTTCCAAATTGTCCCCATCGTTCAAGGAGGTCATCCTGCTTCATTATTATCAGGGATTTGGCATCGCGGAAATCGCCGCAATGCTGGATCTGCCCGAAGGAACCATATCCAGCCGACTTTCCAGAGCACGGAAAAAGCTGGAAAGCATATTGAAGGGAGGTGAGGATCCATGATAGCCGTTGAACTGTTGCGCCCCACTGCGGATGAAATGCTTGGCGGGCTTTCCGCAGGGGAGGCGATGAGCAAACGGCTGCGCTTTAAGGCAGAAGCTGTTGACAAAATCCCGGAAATTGCTGCGGATATGCTGGATGGGCTTCATGCTACGCCAGCGTTGCGCCATCGGATTCTCGTAGCCGCCGAGCGCAGCAAGAAGATAGCGCCGGCTCCGGCACCGGCTCCGGTTCGTTCCATTCCCGTAAAGCGGTCTCCCCTGATGGCGCGCGTCATGCCTGCCGTTGCCATGGTCGCGGCCATATCCCTCATGGTGGGGTTGGGGTTGTCCTATGGGCAGAAACCGTCGGTTATTTCCGGCGTTCCAACCATTACCAGCGGCATTGAAACATATCAGGCGGGGCAAACGGCGGCGATGGGAGTTCCTGAGTACCGGTCCCTCTTTGCGGGAGAAAACGCGGCAAACCCGCCCCTGATTTGCATGAACGGGCGGTATTACCGGATGTTGAATTCGCCCGCTCCCGTTCCTTCCAACCTCGTTGGCACGACCATCGCCGAGATACAGACCTTTACCAATGAGCCAGCGCTGGCCGGCTCGGTTGGCGTCGTATCCAATGCCGCCCAGTTGGGCACCAAGGTTTACGCTGTCGATGGCCTGTCTCAAAAGACGGCATGCCTGGCTGAGGTAGATGGCGTATTGCGGCTGTTCCAGCGGGTCGGATATGCCTCCGAAACCATCGTGGGCAATGAGATGCTTGAAGATACGCTGGATATCGAGGGTCAAGTGCAGATGCTGGAGCTCTCCGGCGTGGGCGTTCTGCGGAACGAGGTGAACGCAAACGAGCTGATTTACATGCTCTCTGAGTTTGCCATCTACCACAGCGCCGAAATCGCCAGCGGTGATCAGGCGTTGACCATCTATCTGAAAAACGGCCTGTCCCTGCAGCTCGATGTTCAAGGCGATGTATTGGGCGGTTGCGGCGCGTGGGCTTGCCCCGAATTCTTTGAAACCTTCAAAGAAAAGCTGGCGGAAGAAGTCAAGGCGAAACAGCCAACTTATGGGGAGTTTGTTGCGTCCAACGGCTGAGCCGCCTGTAGAATTGAGAAATGGGCTGTCTTGCCAGCGAAAAAGCCGGCAGGGTAGCCCATTTTCTCGTTTTATTTTCAAAAGATGCCGATATCTTTACAAGGCCTATGAATGCAAATCGGCGGAAAGATTTCTAAACTCGGTGTACTGCCCCAGCCATGCCAGCTTCACAGTGCCCAGGGGACCGTTCCGCTGCTTTTGCACGATGACCTCGGCGATGTTCTTGTCCGGGGTGTCCGGGTTATAGTAATCCTCCCGGTGCAAGAAAAGTACGATATCCGCGTCCTGCTCAATGGAGCCGGAATCCCGAAGGTCGCTGAGGATGGGGCGCTTGTCCGACCGCTGGGCATTGGCGCGGGAAAGCTGTGCGCAGGCCACCAGGGGGACATGGAGTTCCAAAGCGATCCCCTTTAAGGCCCGGGACAGCTCGCTCACCTCCACCTGCCGGTTTTCGCTCCGGCGGTCAGCGGACATGAGCTGCAAATAGTCCAGAACGATCAGATCCAGCCCCCGCTCCGCCATCAGGCGTCGGCAGCGGGACCGAAGCTGAGAAGGCGTGATGCCCGGGGTATCGTCCAGGTACATGCTGGACGCCGCCAAAGGCCCCAGCACGGTGGTTAGGTTCATCCAGTCCTCATCGGTGATGGTGCCATGGCGCACCGCCTGCATATCAACCTTGGCGGCGGTACACAGCATGCGCATGGCAATCTGCTCCCTTGGCATTTCCAGGGAGAACACGGCGACGGTTTTTCCCGCTTTAAGCGCCGCGGCTTCCGCGACGTTCATGGCAAAGCTGGTCTTGCCCATGGAGGGGCGGGCGCCAACCAACACGAGCTCCCCTCCATGAAGGCCGGTAAGAAGCTGATCTAAATCGATAAAGCCCGTGGGAATGCCGTCTATGGCCCCCTTGAGCTTTGCCAGCTCTTCAATTCGCGCGTAGGTCTGGGTCAAAACATCCCGGATATGCACCAGAGTATCGGCGCCGCTCTTGCGCATGGAAATATCGAAGATATTTTTCTCCGCGCTGCCCAGCAGCTCCCCCAGGCGCTTATCCTGGGTATAGCTCTCCTGAAGAATGCCGTTGGCGCAGTCAATGAGCTGGCGGAGGGTAAATTTTTCATCGACGATTTCAATGTAAGCCCGCACATTCGCCGTCGTCGGCACATACTGGGTCAGCTGAATCAGATACTCCGCGCCGCCAATGCCCTCCAGGGTTCCCCGCCGGGTTAGCTCGTCATCCACCGTCACCAAGTCCACAGGCTTCCCAAACCGCGTCAGGGCGATCATCGCGTCAAACAGCTCCCGGTGAGCAGGCTGATAAAAAGCCGCGGCCACCAGCAACTCCTGGGCTAGCAGCACAGCCTCCGGATCCTGGAGCATTGCCCCAAGGACGCTTCGCTCGGCATCCTGGCTATTGGGCGGCAGAGCCCCGGTCTGCATCATCCTTCCGCCTTTACCACAACGCGCATGGGCGTGGTGACGCCAGGATAAAGCCAAATCGAGATTTCGTACTCCCCTACGGCACGAATGGGCTCCGGGAGCTCCACGCGCCGCTTCTCAACCTTTACGCCATGCTGGGTCTCCAGGGCGTCGGCGACTTCCTGGCCGGTAATGGAGCCGTAAAGACGCCCCTTCTCTCCCGCTCGCGCAACCAAATGGATGTCCTTGCGGCGCAGGTGTTCCGCCATGGCGGCCGCCTCCTGCCTCCGCTGGGCCTCCCGATGGTTCTCGGCGGACTTGGCGCGCTGAACAGCGTTCATGGCGGTGCTGGTAGCTTCCGCGGCCAGCTTGCGGGGCAGCAAGAAATTGCGGGCATAGCCATCGGACACCTCGACGATCTGCTCCTTTTTGCCCGTTCCCTTCACATCCGCTAGCAGGATTACCTTCATTTGAGAATCCCCCTTGTGCGTACAATTGTGTGTATCATTGTAGCCATATTGCGAATAAATGTCAACGGAACCGGCTTATGGTTTCAGGGCACCCGGCGCTCCAGAGGTGTTTCAGCCTGAACAGGAATAATTGGCACTGGTTTTTTTTACGAAAATCCCTTATACTATTTCCATGGAGAAAAAACACAATGTCTTTTTTTGTAGTTTTATTTCGATTTTCATCGCGCTGAGCCTCTTTTTTCCGGCGAATGCCACCGATGAAATACCGCCTGCGTATCGCGCTCTGCTCGTGGCGTGCGATCAGTTTCTCACCGCGCAGGAAACCACCCCGATTGGACAAAACAACCTGGATCTCGTGCAATCCATTTTGGAACAGGATCTTCGAGGCTACTCCATCAAGCGCCAATACGGCATCATATTCAGCAAGGAATCCTTGCGGAATGCCATCCAGTGGGCATTGGGCGATGCGCGGGATGGGGATGTTTCTTTGCTCTATATATGCACCCACGGCGAGTTTGACACATCAAAAAACAATCCGGAGGGGTATCTTCTCCTGTCCGACGGGGCGCTGGAAGACCAAATCTCCGCCCAAGAGCTCAATGCCATGCTTGATGAGGTCAAGGGCACCAAGGTGCTTCTGGTGGACGCGTGCAATTCAGGCGCGTTAATCGGCAAGGGAGTCTCTCCCGACATCGGTTCCGCCCGAGTCATGCGAATGTTTCAGTCCGGAGATTACAAGGTGTTGACCTCCTCCGGCGCCAGTGAGCCTTCCTGGTACTGGCAGTCCACCCTGGATGAGGCGCCTCCGGGCAATTCCTATTTTACAACGGCGCTGGCCCTTGGCGCGGGCTTTTTGGGAGAATTTGCCGCCGACGCCAACCGGGACGGCGTCATCACCCTGAAGGAAATGTATGATCATCTCTGGATTAACGAAGCGAGTTCCGCCATCCAGATGTATCCCCAGGACGATCCCTTTCCGCTGCTGATCTATGACCGGGAACTGGCGGGGAAGGACGACCGTGGGGAACTGAATGGCTTTGTCTTTCAGGATACTTGGCTGGATCAAAGCCGCCCCATACTCACCTTCAGCTACACAGCGAAAAAGCACACGCGGGTGGCCTATCATATCACCTACCAAAAAAATGGCAAGTGGGATTGGGACAACAGCTTTACGCTGGCGGATGTAACGGAGTATGACGGGGATATGGATCCCACGGGCGACATCAGCCCTGGCCGGAAGCAAATCGCCATTGATCTCACGGATCAACTGCCTGAAAATTGGACCTATGCCCTGATTCATGTGATGACCCTTGGCGACCAGGATTCGGACCGCTTGCCCTTCGTTTATGCGAGCCGCGTTTTTTCCGCGAAAATTGAGGATGTGAATCCTGAGCTCTCCGTGGAAGTATCCTCAACATGGAGGCGGAACCATAAGTTTGAGCTGGATATTTTTGTGAAGCACATGATTCCCATCTCCCTGACTGTCTCCATCCTTGACGAGAGCAGCCGGATTGTGCGCCATTTGGCCATCAGCCAGCCCACAAGGCCCCAGTCCCTGATCCCCTCGGGAAGCCAGTTCTATTGGAATGGCGAGGATAAGGGCGGCGTATTCGTGCCCCCTGGCAAGTACCAGGTGGTAACGACGACCCGTGTTGGCGAGGCGTTTTACAAGGCCTCCACATGGGTCACGGTGGACTGAGGCAACACATCAGCCACAGGGTATTGCTGCCTTAAATTATCACCGCGCCTTTGCCAACAAATGCTTTCTGTGAGGCCAATCCCGCTTCTTTTGAGCAACCCCCGCGCATACCTTCCAACGAGGAGGCGATGCGCATGTCACAATCCAGGACGCGGGTGCGCGGTACGACAGTCCGCAACCGTGCGCCGTTAGCCCATGTGCAAACCGCGGATCGGCATTCCGCTTTGCGCCCGAAAGAACCCATCCCGCCATCTGAAAACACGGCAAAACCCCTTGGATTCGGGGAGCGAATGCTGCGCAACACGGCGATTTGCGTGGCTTTGTTGTTATGCGTGTTGGCAGCACAAAGCCTGAACACCCCCGGCGCCACAAAAGCCACCAACTTGCTGTCACAAGTTGTTTCCATGGATCTATCCGAGAGCCTTGGCAGCCTTCGGTTCGTTTCGAATCTCATTCCGGAGAGCGTATCGGTCTTTTGGAATCTGGCGGGTGAACGGCATAAAGCGCCTTCGGAAGGCTCTGTCGTGCATGTCTTCAGCCAGATGGAACCATGGATCAGCTATAGCGCCAGCGAGGCCTTGGCCAGCGCTGCCGGCGAGGTGATGAGCGTCTCCACAGACCCAGCCGGCAGATCGGTCATCCGCCTGCGCCACGCGAGTGGCATGGAGAGCATGTATGGAAATCTGCTGCGCACCTCCGTCCAGGAAGGAGATTGGGTGGAGGCCGGAGAGGTTCTGGGCGCTGCCAAGGAACTGACCTATGAGCTTCGGGGGGAAGGACGAGCAATGGATCCGATCCCCTATTTCCGATGATTCCTTTAGGCACCTTTATGGGCGTCGCGCTGAAGATGCACTTTGCCTTTCCCGCGCTTATGGCATTTTCGGTCTGGCTCGGGTATGGGCGACTGCTGATCGCTTCCCTCCTGGCGTTGACCCTCCACGAAGCCGCCCATAGCCTTGCCGCCCGGGCCATGGGCCATCGGCTGGAGTCCATTGAGCTGATGCCTTTCGGCGGCGTGGCGCAGATGACCACCGTCTACGCCCTTCGGCCCACCCAGGAGCTAGCCATCGCCCTTGCGGGCCCAGCCGCAAGCCTGATCACCTCCATGCTTTCCGCTGTCAGTGGGCTAACCGGCCCTCTCATCCAGGCGTTTCTTCGCGTCAACCTTTTGCTCGGGCTCATGAACCTGCTGCCGGCCCTCCCCTTGGATGGCGGGCGGGCGCTTCGGGCTTTGATCGGCATACGCTTCGGAAATGTTCGGGCCACCAATGTTCTTTCCAAAGCCGGTGTCATCGTCGGCGCTCTTGTCGTAGTCTCCGGCTTTTGGGCAGCATTGAATGGCGTGCTCAACCCGCTGCTCTTTCTTTCCGGCGCCTACCTGATCTACGCGGCCTTTAAAGAGCAGGAAACCCTGGCCGCGGCGTGTCTTGGGGCTCTCCATGGCCGCGCGGAGCGCCTTAAACATGAGGGAATGCTCCCCGTTCGCTGGACAGCGGTGGAAAAAAACGCGAGAACAGAACGCCTTGCCACCCGTCTGACAGCGGGCGTCTATCATCTCTTCGTGATGGTGGATGAGAATATGAATCATGTGGAGACCTTGGACGAGGGAGAAGTGCTGCGAAGAACATTTGTCACCCGCATCGAAGCGTCAAAGGAGCCGCGCACCCCCAACGCGTAAGGAAGAGCGGTCTTAAAAAAAATCAGGATGCCGACCGAGTCGACACCCTAATCACCCTGTATCCAGCGCTTTTACCCCGCAAAGACACGTTTTGCGGGTATTACACCCATTCCCGCACGGCGTTCTCGATATCCGCGCGGCCGCGAGCCCCTACCATCCGGGCGGCTTCGGAGCCATCCTTGAAAATCACAAGGGTCGGAATGCTCATCACGCCATAGCGCTGGGCCAGCGCCTGGTTTTCATCCACATTGATCTTGATGAAGGATGCTTCCCCATCCATCTTTTCCGCAACCGCCTCCACGTGCGGCGCAACCATGCGGCAAGGGCCACACCAAGGGGCCCAGAAGTCAACGAGCGTTACGTTTGCCCCTTGAACCGCCGACTCAAATTCCTTTTCATTCACTTCGCGCACTTTGCCAGCCATTAAAATCCTCCTTATCATTCCTTTTTATCGTATTGTTATTTTTCCTTTTTATGCACCCTGATGACCTTGGGCTCCCATTCCTGCCGCTTTCGAAGCCTTCTGTCCACGCGATACACGGCATAGAACCCAAGGGCCATGAACGCAAGGCCGAAGAGCGCCGCGAACATCTCCCGGTTGAACGTGTATCCCAGCGCCCCGTAGAACAAGGACCCCACATACATGCCCAGCAACATCAGCCCAAGGGGCAGTATGTAAAAAATCATGGAAGCCTTGACCACCGTCTTCTCCGGCATTTCCACGTCAATCATGTCCCCAACATCCGCGTCGGCGCGCATCTCGACCCGCGTACACTGGTGGTTCACACAGCCATTGCAGTGGGCGCATGCCTCCGGCCGCTCAAACACGACGGAAACCACGCCGTCCTCTCTCTCCACGACCTCTCCAGTGCGAACCATTGGATTACTCCTTTCCCGGGGCAGACCGAATATGAAGCATGGTCAGCTGATCCTCCGACACCGTCGAGGGTGTGCCCATCATCAGGCAGGACGCGTTTTGCACCTTGGGGAAGGCAATGACATCCCGGAGGGTGTCGCTTCCGGAGAGCATCATCACCAGGCGGTCTACCCCATAGGCAAACCCGCCATGGGGCGGCGTGCCGTACTTGAACGCCTCCAACAGGAAGCCAAACCGGTTCCACGCCTCTTCCGTGGAAAGCCCAATCAGCCTGAACATCCGCTCCTGGAGCCCGCTGTTGTGGATGCGGATGGACCCGGAACCCATTTCGATGCCGTTGAGCACCAAATCGTAAGCCTTGGCGCGCACCCGGCCGGGATCCGTCTCCATGTACCGCTCATCCTCATCCATGGGGCTGGTGAAAGGATGATGCATGGCCACAAAGCGCTTGTCCTCCTCGCCCCATTCCAGCAGGGGGAACTCAGTCACCCACAATAGGTTGTACTGTTTCGGATCCACCCATCCAAATTTCTTGCCCAGGAAGAGCCGGATTTGCCCCAGGGCGGTGCAAGCCACATTGGGGGTGTCCGCCACAAAGAACAGCGCATCCCCCGGCTCCGCCTTCATGGCGAGAAGCAGGCGATCCATCGCCTCCTGTGAGAGGAACTTGGCGAAGGAGCTCTTTGCCTGCCCTCCCCCATCCAGCGTCAGCCAAGCCAATCCCTTGGCGTGGTAGGTCTTGGCAAGGTCGCCCAGAGCGTCGATTTCCTTGCGGGACAAGTGCGCCGTGCCGCCTTTGGCGTTGAGGCCTCGGACGGTAGGCGCCGCCTCGAACACGCTGAACCCTGACCCAGCCACGGCCTCGGTTACGTCGGTCAACTTCATATCAAAGCGGGTGTCCGGCTTGTCGCTGCCATAGTCGTCCATAGCTTGGCGCCAAGTCATTCTGGGCAGGGGCTGAGGTAGCTCCACACCCATCACATCCTTGAAAACCTGGACAAAAGTACCCTCCACCACGGCTTGCACGTTGGCCGGCTTCACAAAGGACATTTCAAGGTCAACCTGCGTAAACTCCGGCTGCCGGTCGGCTCGGCTGTCCTCATCCCGGAAGCAGCGAGCGATCTGATAATACCGGTCAAAGCCGGCAAGCATCAGCAGCTGCTTGTAAATCTGGGGCGATTGGGGAAGTGCGTAAAACTCCCCGGGGTGAAGGCGGCTGGGAACCAAAAAGTCTCGGGCCCCTTCCGGGGTGGATTTGGTGAGAATGGGCGTCTCTACCTCCGTAAAGCCGCTATCGCTCATGTAGCGGCGGATGGCCGCCAACACTTCAGACCGCAGGCGCAGCGTCCGCTGGAGCGCGGGACGCCGAAGGTCCAGATATCGATACTTGAGGCGGACCGCCTCATTTTCATCCACCTTGTCGTCGATGTAGATGGGCGGCGTAGCCGCGGCGTTCAGGAGCCTGGCTTCCTTGGCGATCACCTCCACCATGCCCGTCTCCATCGATTTATTTATATCCTTCTCAGCGCGCAATGAAACAATTCCCGACACCGAGACGACAAATTCCCCCCTGAGGCTTTCACCGATGGCAAACGTCTCCGGATCGCAGGTTTCGGTGTTGAACACCACCTGGACAATGCCCGCCCGATCCCGCACCCAGACGAAAATAACGCCGCCCAGGTTCCGCGTACGCTGAACCCAGCCATTTAAGACGACAGTCTGGCCCTTGTTGGCCTCCGTAATTTCCCCGCACATTCTCGTGCGCTGCCAGTTCTCAAGCATGACGCATGCTCCTTTCCATCGCTTCCACCGCCTGATCCAGCGGCAATTCTATTTCTTCTTTGCTTTCCATATTCCGCAAGCGAACCGCTCCCCGGGCCAGTTCATCGCCGCCCACCAGGAGCACCCAAAGGGCTCCCACCTTGTCCGCGCTCTTGAATTGGGCTTTCAAGCTGCGACCCCCGTGATCCATCTCCGCTTTAATCCCGGCGCTTCGAAGGGTTTCCGTAAGCTTCAAAGCGGGAATCCTGGCATCCGCGCCAAGCGCGGCGACATAGACGTCAAAGAGCCGTGGCTCGGGGAGGATCACCCCCCTTTGGGAAAGCAGCATGAGCACCCGCTCAATCCCCAGGCCAAAGCCCATACCGGGCAAGGCCGGGCCTCCCAGCTGCTCCACCAGCCCGTCATAGCGTCCCCCACCGCAAACCGCCAAGGGTGCGCCGCCGTCTCCCTTCATGCCGATTTCGAACACGGTGCGCGTATAGTAATCCAGACCGCGGACAATCCGGGGATCCAGCTGATATGGGATGGACAGAGCGCTTAGCGCCTCCTGAAGGCCGGTAAAATGGTTTTGACAACCCTCACACAGGAAATCCAGCATCTCCGGTGCGTCGGCCAGCTGTTTCTGGCATTCCTCATTCTTGCAGTCGAGGATCCTGAGAGGGTTTCGTTGGAACCGATCCCGGCAAGTCCCGCAAAGGGCTTCAAGGCGCGTGGAAAGAAACGCCCTCAAAGCCGCATGGTAAACCTTTCGGCACTCCGGACAGCCGATGGAGTTGATGCTGACCAGAAGGCCGTCCAGCCCCACCTCCCTCAGCATACGCACCAGCAAAGCGATAACCTCCGCGTCGCAGGTAGGCTCTGCTGCCCCAAAGACCTCCACGCCAAACTGATGATGCTCCCGATAGCGGCCGCTCTGGGGTGCCTCATAGCGGAAAATTGGCGTGGACAGGTAATACATCTTCACGGGCAACGGCCCCGCGTAAAGGCTATGCTCCACCAGCGCCCGCACCACCCCGGCCGTTCCCTCGGGCTTTAAGGTGATGGAACGCCCCGCCTTATCCTCAAAGGTATACATCTCCTTCTGCACGATATCCGTCGTATCGCCGACGCCGCGCAAAAACAGCTCCGTATGCTCAAACACCGGGGTGCGCACCTCTCGAAAGCCCGCGAGAGCGGCCACACGTCGGCAAACGGCTTCCACCGCATGCCAGCCCGCGCTCTCCTGCGGCAGTACGTCCCTGGTTCCCTTAGGCGCTTGTGTCAACATAATCCAAATGCCTCCCTCTGAAAGATAAAA
>JAVBOX010000093.1:0-6297 GCA_031550095.1 Eubacteriales bacterium | reverse complement strand
GGGATTATCTGGAAGTGTTGTGATCTCATCGGCTGACTTGGAGTTAAGCGCTCCGGTGTTCATCGCCGAAGATGATATCAGGAGCACTCATGAGTGCGCGGCAGATACCCGCCTGCTGAAGCTGTCCGCCTGAAACCTGGGCAATGTCCCAGGCCCCCAAAGCTCAATGCCGGTTTTTTTCATGAGTAGCCTTGCCCTTTCCACCGCTGCCCCGGTATTTTTCTTCTCCCACGCGGTGGGAAAAATGATGTTATCCAGCAAATTCAGATTCTTCAGAGGGCAAGGTGAAGCCTATAAACACCAACGAATATCTTGTCAAGGCTGGCGGCTTGCAGAGCCCATCAAATGAAGGCTTTCTTCTACAGAATGGTCTGCGCCGATAGGATTTTGTAGGGTAAAATGGTGCGCAGGGGAAGAGGAGCGCCTTCCAACGCGTCGATCAACAACTTGGCGCTTTGTGCGCCAAAGGCGCCGATGTCCAGGGAAACGGTCGTGATCTTTGGCTCAAATTGGTGCAATATTGGAATGTTGTCAAATCCGCTCAGCCCATAGTCGAAGGGCGCCCGTAATCCTCGCATTCGCAAAGCGCTCTGAATGGTGATGGCATACATATCGCTGGTGCAGAGGATGGCCGTCTTTTTCTCATTTGAAAAATCGGTTCTTTCAAGGGCTTGAAGATAGTCGCCATTTCCTAGGACAACAACCTGGGCTTGGACATGGGCATCAAGAATCGCCTGATCAAATCCCGCTTTCCGACGAATTAAGGAATCCATGTTGGTCTCCCCGGCGAGAGAGAGAGGGGGACACACATAGATCAGGCGCTGATAATTCTTGCTCAATACATATCGCGTCATATCGTACATGGCTTGAAAGTCGTTAAAGGATAGCAAAGCAATTTCAGCAGCGATTTCGTTCATGAGGGAAAGGACGGGAATTTGTAAAGAGCGCAGCATATCCGCATAGCCCGGTTCTCCAACAACGCTATCCAGGGCAATGGCATCCACCCGGCGGTCGATCAGGTGCTCAATACAAGCTTTTTCTTGCTTTGGGTCCTTGTTGGTGAGCATTGTATAGGTAACATATCTGGACTCAAAGGCAGTGCTATGAAAGCCATTTACCATCTGAGCGAAGAACGCGTTGTTCAGGTCGAAAACAATGATCCCAAGGCTCATGCTTCTGCCCTTGACCAAAGCTTGCGCCAGCAAATGGGGCCGGTATCCCATTTCCTTGGCAATGGCGAGGATTTCTCGCCTCTTTTTTTCGCCAATGCCAGGTCGGCCATTCAGCGCACGATCCACGGTAATCCGCGCCACACCACATCGTTCAGCGATTTCCTTTGTTGTAATTCCCATCGCGCTTTGCCTTTCGATCATTTTGAAGAGCACGTACATCGCAATTATTCTAACCGACGATTCAGAGGCTGTCAACATTGCCGGTAAATTATGCAATTATCCCAGCGAAAGTCGAACAAGCGGCAGGCGGAAAATATCTATTTTGGAAGAATACGCATTGACGCTACATGTCTTCCATGATAACATAAACGATGTACGTGAACGCTATTCTCGGAATTTCTGATCATACCATATGTACAGAAAGGTGGACGCGGATGAAAACATATTCGGGTGAAACATTGGGCCAGATCGCTTATCCGCTTGGAGGAATCGGTGCTGGTACGCTTTGCTTGCAGGGAACGGGGACGCTGGGCAATGTTGCCCTCCGCAACAGACCAAACTACCGCAACGATCCAATGATCTTTGCCGCGCTTTCAGTCAAGGGAGAAAATGGTTTTGCCAGGATCTTGGAAACCCCGGTGCCCAATGCCAATGTGTTCATACGATATCCGGACGCGAGCCTTGGCCTGACAGGAAAGTGCTATGGTCTGCCCCGCTTTCAAAGTGGCAACTTCAGCGCTCGCTTTCCTTTTGCCCACCTAGACCTGACGGATGACCGATTGCCGGTGGATGCTCATCTCATCGGATGGAGTCCCTTTGTGCCGGGCGACGATGAGGCGTCCAGCCTGCCCTTTGCGGCCTTGGAGTACACCTTCATAAACAAGACGGATAAGCGGCTGGACGCCGTCTACTATTTCTGCGCGGAAAACTTCATGAAGGTGAACGATCAAGCCAATGTGTATGCATTGCCTAATGGCTTTGTCCTCAATCAACCTTCCGATCCGGGAAAACCCGAGGTAGAAGGGGCCTTTTGCGCGGCGGCAGATGGCGATGTGGCTGTGGACACGGCCTGGTTACGGGAAAATGGGGGTTGGTCCTTTGATGTGCTAACGATGCTTTGGAAGGGCATTAAGGCCGGCTTATGCGCTTCGAAGGCATACGCGAAGGATGATCTGAGCCCTGGTCCAGGAGGGACGCTGGCCATTCCCTTTGCGCTGGAGCCCAATGGAAAGAAGACGGTGCGGATTCGGTTGTGCTGGTATGTCCCAGGTTCGGATGTACGCGCCGGTTCCATCGGATTGTTTGCCTCCGCAGATAGTGGCGCAAAGCTGAATAAACGTTCAGATGCTCATAGCCCTTGGTATAGTGCGCAGTACAGCGGTATTGAAACCCTTTCCGCCGATTGGGGAATGCGTTACCAAGAATTGCGGGATAGGACGTCGCGTTTTGCGGAGTGTTTTTATGATACCACATTGCCTGATGAGCTGATCGACGCCGTTGGGGCAAACCTGTGCATCCTGAAGTCGCCGACCATCCTTCGCCAACGGGATGGGAAACTCTGGGGATGGGAGGGATGCCATGATGACAAGGGGAGCTGCCATGGCTCCTGCACCCATGTGTGGAACTATGCCCAGGCGATTTGCAACCTTTTCCCGAAGTTGGAGCGCTCGTTGCGGGATACGGAATTCTTTATGACCCAGACCGAAGAGGGCCATCAGACATTTCGCGCCACATTGCCGATTCAGAAGATGGTTGAACCGTCTTTTTATGCCGCCAGCGACGGACAGCTGGGCGGCATCATCAAGGTATATAGGGATTTTCGCATCAGCAGTGACTGGGATTGGCTCAAGGGCATTTGGCCAAAGGTTAAGGAGAGCCTCGCATATTGCATCAAGACATGGGATCCCGTAGGGGAGGGCGTGCTGAAAGAACCCCATCACAATACGTATGATATTGAATTTTGGGGCGCGGATGGCATGTGCAGCTGCTTTTACCTTGGTGCGCTGAGAGCGGCGGCAGCCTTGGCTGAAACGCTTGGGGAGGATCCGTCGACGTATCTTTCCCTATACGAAAAAGGGCGAACCTATATGCAGGAGAAGCTCTTCACCGGCGAGTATTTCCAGCAAAATGTCCAGTGGGAAGGCCTTAATGCACAGCTTGCATTGGAAGGCAACCCACCCGAGGTGCAGGAGATTTTACGCCGGGAAGGACCGCGCTACCAATATGGCACAGGATGCATTTCCGATGGTGTTTTGGGCGTCTGGATGGCGGAAATCAGCGGCATTCATGATATTCTTGATGATCAGATGCTGAGAAAAAACCTGGAGAGCATATACAGGTACAACTTTAAAGCGGATCTTTCGGAACACGAAAACCCCCAGCGTCCGGGCTTTGCCCTTAACGATGACGGCGGGCTACTGCTATGCACTTGGCCACATGAGGGAAAACCCTCCTTGCCATTTGTTTATAGCGATGAGGTCTGGACGGGCATTGAGTATCAGGTCGCATCACACCTGCTGATCAAGGGATACGCGAAGGAAGCGCTTGATATCGTCGGCGCTTGCCGCAAGCGCTATGACGGCACCTCCCGAAATCCATATGACGAATATGAATGCGGCCACTGGTATGCGCGAGCCATGGCATCCTACGCGCTGCTGCAGGGGTATACGGGCGTGTACTATGACAAGGTCGACAAGGCATTGCATGCCAGCCTTCGCAACAGCGTGTCGTATCGGACTTTTTTGGCGGTGGACGGCGGGTATGGCACCGTCGAAGTGCGTGATGGGAAAGCGAATGTAACCATTGTGGAAGGGATAATCGATATCAAGAAAATTATTTGGGATATGTAGCCGTCTATCCTGGATATACCAACAGCCTGGAAATTTTTTCCGGGCTGTAACTTTTTATGTTTTTATGCGATGATATAGGTGCAGATCTGCTTCAAAGGGAGTCGGATGATGGAGAACGAGGCGGCAAGGATATCGCGGGCACTTTCGGGGGATCGTGAAGCTTTTGAAGCGCTGGTGGCGGCTTACTGGCCAGTGGCTGAGCGCGTGGCCCGAGGCCTTCTATCCGACGCGCAGCTTGCCCAAGACATTGCCCAGGATGTATTCGCGGATATCTACATGCAGCGGGCGCGGTATGAACTTCGCTTTCCCTTCCATGCCTATGTGGCTGCTGTTGCCCGATACAAGAGCATCAGCCTTTTGCGGAAGCGAAGGCGGAACGAAGCCCTTTGGGATTCTCAGGAGGAGTCCTCCCATGAGCGCTTGCCGGAGGACGCCTTTGTGGAAGCCATGTTTCGAGGAACCTTGTATGCCGCGGTGGAGAGGTTGCCGGAAGTCCAGCGCCGTGCGCTGATCGCCTATGCGCTTGAGGAGCGGTCCTATCGGGAGATCGCTGATGAGCTTGGAATGTCTCTGGCACAGGTGAAGATAACGCTACATCGCGTCCGGAAAGCCTTGCGGCGCGTGAGGGACGACTGGGACGCTTGATTTTGAGGTTGAAGGTTAACTGCGGCATCACGCCTGTGCCTCGCCTCATTTTTTCTGGGGCAATGTAATTCGAATAACCTGTGAAGGAGATTGACCAAGCCATGAGAGAACGGATGGATGGCATATGGAGAAAAATCGAAAAGAAGCAAGCGCTTCAGGAAGCGGCGCATCGTTTGCAAAAAGAACGAAAGGGATTTGTTGGATTGAAATTGTCCCTTTCAGCAGCGTTGGGCCTAGCTGTCATTTTGCTGCCCATAGTGGGAGCCGCGCAGGACTTTGCCAGAATCGCAATGATGTAAGGAAGGTGATTTCATGCAAGAAGCAAAAATGGAAAAGCGCAAAAAGGGTTGGAAGCGGGAACTGCTGGAATGGGCGATGGTCATCGTGGCGGCCTTGGCGATTGCGCTGCCCATACGGGCGGCGGCTTTTTCTCCGTATGTCGTCAAGGGGCAGTCCATGAACGACACATTGGCCGATCGGGAGGTGGTGTTTGCTACAAAGTTTGACTATCTGTTTGGGGGAGAGCCGGATCGCTTTGATGTCGTCATTTGCCGCTATCCGGATCGCAGGGAGAATTTCGTCAAGCGGGTGGTGGGCCTGCCGGGAGATGCCGTTGCTGTGCGGGATGGCTTTTTATATGTGAACGGGGAGCGCTATGAGGAGGGGTACATAGCGCATCGCCCCAATTATCGCATGGAGGATTATACGGTGAAGGACGGGGAGTATTTTGTGCTGGGGGATAATCGTTCCAATTCCAATGACAGCCACATCATTGGACCTCTTTCACGGAAACAGATCATCGCCCATGTTCGGTTTGTGATGTACCCATTTGGTAAAATGCGTTCAATTCAATAGGAGAAACAATTTGGTCTCCTCAAGAAGCCTGACGGTGTGCCCATGGCCCATATCCGCCGCTTCGTCATCGTTTTCCTCATATAAAATTCGTGCAACGAATTCCAAGATATCCTCCACCATGCGGCGCAGGCGGTAGAAATCCATCATTGGACCGTTGAGGAAAATCCGCCCTGGCCCCGGGTGTGGGCGTATGCTTCGAGAAAATGATTCCACCAAAGCTGCTCTATGAACATAAATAAATCCGGCTCCGCTGGCGCGAGACATAAGCCTTCCCAAGCCACAGGATGAGCTGACCGCCTGACCGTATCATGTTCCAGCCATGCAGGTCCGTATGGCACAAAACCAAGGGAGAGTGCCCCGTTCGAACCAGGTCCCGCAATTGAGGCGTCTTTTCCGAGGCAAGCACAATCATATCCCAGTAAGGCGCGAACCCTTCGCGGAGCCTCGCATGGCCATGCATATTCTGATGGGCCGCGTCGATAGCTTTTGGCAAAAAGGCAAGGAAATGTCCCCGGTCATTCGCTCCATATCGACGGGAATCTCATCTGTCATGCCATGGAGCAAGAAGGCGGTTTCTCCAAGCGTGTGAACATTGCGGGGGGATAGGGGAACCATTCCCATGGTTTTCCCATGGATATATGCGAAGAGCAGGCAAACGAACGCATCGTCTTCGTGCTTGTATCCCCCGTAGCGTCGCCACAGAGTGTACGATCCTTTTCTGCAAGGCGGCATGCCGGCTCATCCAAACCAACGCGGGCATATAGCTGTCAATCCGC
>JAVBOX010000053.1:0-46480 GCA_031550095.1 Eubacteriales bacterium | reverse complement strand
ATCCCCCCCCCGTCTACCAGCGCGGCCATTTGGGCGCTCAGCTCGGCCTCAATGTCGTCAAACTGCTTGAGCTCATCTTCCGGGATGAACTTCATGCGGGCAATCCGATCCCGGGCTTTCAGGTTGATGATCTGGGAAAGGTTGACGCCGGCATCCAAGGCTGCACGTCCCTTCTCACCATAGACAAGCACCAGGCGCAGCATGCGGTATTGCTTGTCCATGGATGAATACGTGTCTACAGAATCAAAAGCGTTCTGCTGCAGGTAATCCTCACGGATAGAGCGAGCGACCTCCATGGTAAGCCGATCCGGCCAAGACAAGGCGTCAATGCCCACAAGGCGGACAATTTCGTTCAGCTCGTTTTCCCGCTGGAGCAACCGCATGCCTTCCGCCCGCAACACCATCCAGTCCGGCGCCACATTGTCGTCAAACCAGCTTTGAAGCCGGTCAACATACAGGGAGTAGCTCTGCAGCCAGTCGATGGCGGGGAAGTGCCGCATGTAGGCCAACGGTGCCGAAAGACTCCAGAATACCTTGACAATGCGTAGTGTTGCTTGGGAAACGGGTTCGGAACTATCGCCGCCAGGAGGGGATACGGCGCCGATCGCTGTGATGGAACCCATGCGGCCATCCTGCCCCAGGCAAATGACACGGCCAGCTCGCTCATAAAATTCCGCGACACGGGAACCCAGGTACGCGGGATAGCCCTCTTCGCCGGGCATCTCTTCTAAGCGACCGGACATTTCCCGGAGAGCCTCTGCCCAACGGCTCGTGGAATCCGCCATGATGGCGACCTTATAGCCCATGTCCCGGAAATACTCAGCGATGGTGATGCCGGTATAAATGGAAGCCTCTCGGGCAGCCACAGGCATGTCCGAAGTATTGGCGATGAGAACCGTCCGCTTCATTAAAGATTCGCCTGTGCGGGGATCATGCAGCTCCGGAAATTCCATCAGAACATCCGTCATCTCATTGCCACGCTCGCCGCAGCCAACATAGACGATGATATCAGCATCCGCCCATTTCGCCAGTTGATGCTGGACAACTGTCTTGCCACTGCCAAAAGGGCCTGGAACCGCGGCGACGCCGCCAGAGGCGACGGGGAAGAACGTATCAATGACCCGCTGGCCTGTGACCATCAGCGCTTCAGGGGCAAGCTTCTCAAAATAAGGGCGGCCTTTGCGAACCGGCCACTTTTGCAGCATCGTGACCTTTTCTATGGTTCCATTCTCATTCTCAACTTCCGCGACCGTATCCAGAATGGTCGCCGCTATCGGCCCAATCCTCTTGATCATACCGGAAACACCCTGTGGCACCATGATGCGGTGCTCCACCACGGCGCTTTCCTGAACGACGCCGAGAATATCACCGGGACGGACCTTGTCCCCAACAGCCAGACGGGGAACGAATGCCCATTTCTTCTCCCGATCCAGGGAAGGCACTTCAACGCCTCGGGTGATGCGCTCCCCCACCTTGCCATAGATGGCTGTCAACGGGCGCTGGATGCCGTCGAAGATAGATTCAATGAGCCCTGGCCCTAACTCCACGGACAAGGGTGCGCCTGTGGAAAAAACCGGTTCCCCCGGACCAAGGCCCGAAGTCTCCTCGTAGACTTGTATGGAAGCCTTGTCGCCGCGCAATTCGATAACCTCACCCACCAAGCGGCTTTCGCTCACGCGCACCACGTCATACATGCGGGCATCGGCCATGTTCTCTGCGACGATCAAGGGGCCTGCAACCTTGATGATCGTACCTTGTTGCATTGTCGTTCTTACCCCTCTTTCTCAAACAAGATGTCGGCGCCGATGGCCTTGTCCACGTTGGCCTTGACGCGCTGCATACCAAATCCATCCGTTCCCTGGCTGCCAGGGATTGGAATCAGTACAGTGGATACGAAGGCTTTATAGCGTTCAAGTGTTTCGGGCGCCATTCGCGCCGCCTGCTCCGTGATAAAAATGACGGGAATGCCTTCTTCGGCCAACTGGAATACGGCGGATGACACAGCAGCCGGTGTTTCAGCCGGCATGACCTTCATGCCCATCGCTTTAAAGGCCAGGACAACGTCCCGCTCCCCCACAACACCCATGATGTCAAGCGCCATATAGCTCACGCAGCCTTTCCCGAATCGCGTCCGGCTCAAATCCGTTAGCTTTCCCAGCCAAGATCAGCCGGACAGCCGCCGCCTCCCGTTCCGCACCAAGGAGATATCCTATCACCGGTTCCAGCCGGAGCGCATCGCGCCGCACCTTTGAAAAGCGCTTGAGAAGCGCGTCGTCCATGACTTTCTCCAATACAGGTAGCTTGCTTGCGTCCTGACAAGCAAAAGAGGCGGCTTGCGTGATTTCACGGCCGTAGCGCACCAGCAACTTCGGCACAAGCTCTGGCTTCTCAAAGGCTTCTAGCCATTGGGCTTTCTTAATTTCACCGCCAGGAAGCAGCATGTCTTCAAAGAATACCTGATCCCGCCCCATTTTGCGGATCCGAAGCAGCATGATGCCAGAAAGGATATCCGCTCTTTCCGTGAAGTATGTCTGGATCATTGGGCTTTTGACCCCGCGAATCTTCCGCTGAATCAATGCGAAGATCGCCTTGTCCACAGCGGCCTCAATGGCCAGGCCATCCTCGTGAACGGCCAATATCCTTTCCAAGGCATCCAGCGCGTTCCGTAAAATATCCGGAAGGCGCTTGTAGCGGTGATCCGCGACGGCGTGCTCCAGCATTTCCACTGGGAAAATGCCACAATCGGACAGAAGCTCCGCCCTTTGTCCAAGGCAGCGGGCTTTGAGCAAGGTTTTGAGGTTCAGCGCGTCATAGCGGAGTAAGAAGCAATCCGTAGCCTCCGGGCATGGGGATATGCGGCGAACGAGCGCACAGGCTTCCTTTATCCGCTCTATGGCGGCAGCCTCAATGTCTGTGCCGCCATCCACGGTTGTCCACCCGATCTCAGCCAATGTCCGAAAGGCTTCTTCAAGGCTTTGCGCGGCAAGAAGCCGGTCTAGCTTGGCGGCATCCATGGCGTTTTTCTCAAGCACATGCACGCGAGCCACCGCGTAGGCAACGCTACTCTGGGGCATAGAACCCCCTCCTTCCGCGCATCATCATTCAAACAGCAAAGCGGCAATCTCCGCCTCCATATCAAGGCGCCGCGTTTCCAACGCCGCCTGATAGGAGCAATTGATTTCCATCCCATGCCGCAAAAGCAAAAAGCCATCGCCTAAAGCGCGGGGTTCTTTTGACAGGGTAAGCTTTGCCTGTTTGCTTACCTTCTTCAAAGCCTCGTTGGCCTCATCAACGAACTGTTGGTTACACCATTTGGCGCTAGCATCCGGCACCAGGGTTTCATCGCCTTGCGCGACCTCCAGGATCTGGGTGAGCCCAAAATCCTTGGCTTGTGACTCTGGCATTGCCCTCATCTTCTCCAGCGCTTTGGCAAACGCCTCATCCAGGACGGTGCGCTTGGAAGCCAGCAGCGCCTTGCGCGCATCAAGCTTCGCCATGCGGTCCATACGGTCGTCCAACGCGACGGCATCCTTACGCGCCTGTTCCATCGCAGCGGCGCGTCCAGCTTCGATTTTGCTTTCTGAAGCTTTGCGAAGCGCTTCCGCACGGTTTTGCGCCTCGCGAAGCAGCTCGGCCGCCGCGTCGCGGGCATCCTTTTCTATCCTAGCCAGGATGGGTTGAGCATTCATGTGCAGCACTCCTTATAGGGCGACGAAGTTCACCATTAAGAACGAAGCAAGAAGGCCAAGAACCGCGTAGGTTTCCACGGCTACGGCCATGGTAATGCCCTTGCCGCTCTGATCGGGGCGAACACCGATCATGTTGATGGCGGCGGAAGCCACACGGCCCTGATAAATGGCGGAGATCATGCCGACGATGCCCACAGGCATGCAGCCCAGGAAAATCAGCAGGCCTTGAGTCACATTGAGGTCGACCATGCCTCCCAGGAAGCTGGTCTTAATCAGTACAATAAAGGCGATCAGAAAGCCGTAAATGCCCTGCGTACCAGGCAGAAGCTGCAAAACCAGGGCCTTTGAGAACACATCCGGGCTTTCGCTCACGACACCGGCGTTGGTTTCTCCGGCGATTCCCACGCCTTTTGCCGAACCAATACCACCCAAGAGAGCCGCAAGCGCCGCACCAGCCAAAGCCAATACTTGTCCTAAAGAGAATTCCATTGTTTCTTCCTCCCTACTAATGCGTAAATTGTCTGGTTTTATTCCACGCCGTCCGGATCCGCGTGACGAACGGCGACATAACGGGGATTGGATGAAAGCGGCGAGAACGGGGCGCCGCCTTCCTCGTAGAACTTGTTGAAAAACTCAATGTACTGGAGACGACAGGAATGGACGTAGGCGCCGAGGATGTTAATTGACGCGTTAAAGAGGTGCCCGAAAATGAGGATTGGAACGCCGATGACGATGCCAACGACCCCCTTATTCAGGATCATGCCCACGAGCATGTTGATGACCATACCAATAACGCCGGTGGCCAGGCCCATGCCAAAAAGGCGCATATAGCTGAGGATATCCGAAATCCATGAAGTAACCCCATACAGCGCACCAAAACCACCGGTAAACTTCCCAATCAAGTTTGGCCGCGAGCGTCCTGCAGTGAGAAAGATTCCCACTGCTCCGACGATTGCCATCACGGTTCCGATGCCCGACGTCTGGGGGAGGAACATCATGCCAAGGCCGATGAGCAGCGCATACCAGAGAAACTGATCAAAAATGGCGTCTAAAGGCTTTCCGCGCTTGAAGTTCATATAGGCCGCGATACCAAGGGCAGCAAACAGGTGCAAAACGCCCATTCCCAGGCAAAGCCCCAACATCTCCAGCGGTTGGGTTAGGGGATTGATGAGCAGCGGTTTCAAACTCTCTCCGAACCATGTATCGAACATCGCGCCCCAAAACACGGTGAAGCAACCGCCGATGGACAGGATCCACATCATCTTTTTTAGCCCTGTCTTGGGCTTGACAAAATGGATGATGAGCGGAATCAGGATGGCCATCACGAGGCCATACCCGGCATCGGACACCATCATGCCAAAGAAACACGCGAAAAACGGCGCCATGATGAATGTGGGATCCAAGCCGCGGGGATCGGGCAGGGAATAATTGGAAACCACCGTTTCAAACGGGGCAAAAATCCGATTGTTACGCAACATGGTCGGCGGTTGCTCCACATCCAGGGCATCCCTAAACTCCACCTCGGAATCCACGGAGAGGGACTTGATTTTTTTCGACAGTTTTTCACACGCAGTCGCCGGCACCCACCCTTCCATGAGGAAGGCGCTGCCGGTGGTCATAAAGTGCGCCGCTGCACTGTGCCGCTCCTTTTCGTCGGAGATCATTTCATATAAAACCCGCAAGCCGCACGCATCCCCGGCGTAGCCTTTGAGCTCCTCTTCCAGCAAAACCCGCTTTTCATCGAGCTGATGAAGCTGTTTGTTCAGGCCGTCTATCTGCTCGCTGGGGGTTCCCGTGGAACCCGAAAAGCGCACAGCGCTGAAATCAGCCGCTCTAAGGGCTTCAAGCACAGGCTCTTTGGCGGATTTATGGGATACAATCCAAATGTTCATGGCGCCATGGGATTTGTTCACGCACTCCATGCGCAGCGGGAACCCTGAAAACGCGGCTTCCATCGCGCCATAGTTTTGCGCCGGAACCGTTCCAATTAGCTGAATGGTTTCCCGGGTGTCCTGAAGCATCTCCACGGGAACAGGCAATGAAAGCCATGGCGAGAGCTGCTCAATTTCCACCTTGAGACGGGCTTCCACGCCGCGAAGCTCTCCGCTCTTTCGCTCCACTCCTTCGATGGCCTCAACGATGCCCATGAACCGATCCTCGTCCGCCGCGATTTTCTCCGCTTCACCGGCATCCACCTCTAGCATGGACATTGAGGCAAGCATCCCCTGCTTTTTTTCAAAACGCCCAAGCTGAGAAATGGCCCAACGGATGCGGGTCAGCTTTTCCTCAGCCGAATCCAGCATACGATGATCCTTCGGGCGGTAGTTGGATAGTTCTTCCCCGGCAATTTCCGAAATCTGAACACATCCCGCACGCTGCAAAGCGCGGAGCAGCTTGTCCCGCTCCGCGAGCATTCCCAGCAGGGAAACGCGTTTCATCTCAATGATCGCCATGGTTCACAACCCTTTCAAAAATACGCTGTGCCGCAAGATCAATCCTCTTTTGAGCTTCTTTCGCGATGCCTTCCCGCTCTGCCGCCTGCTGAGTTTCCATCTGCGCGATGCGCTTCTGGGCGGTTGCCTTGGCATCATCCAAAATGCGCTGCGCCAGCGCACGATGCTCCAACGCCGCGTTTCGCTCTTGAACCAGACATGCCTCTTCGACTGATTTGAGCATATCCCGGCCTTCCCTTTGCGCCTTTGCGCGAGCATCGTCCGCCTGCGCTTCAGCACGTTCGATGCTTTTTAGCAGTTCCAGCGACATACTACCCCTCCAAATGCGTTTCTCAGGCTACTTTGTCCCGAAGATCCGATCGCCCGCGTCTCCAAGGCCAGGAACTATGTAGCCATGGCTATCCAAATGATCATCCAGCGCGGCGACAAACACGTCCACATCCGGATGATCTTTCTGGATGCGCTGCACGCCTTCCGGCGCGGCGATTAAGCAGACAAGCTTGATGTTGTTGCAGTTGCGCTCCTTAAGGAAGTTGATTGCGGCGCTTGCGGACCCACCTGTGGCGAGCATTGGATCCAGAATGATCAAATCCCGCTCTTCAACATCCGAGGGAAGTTTGCAGTAGTACTCCACTGGGTTGAGCGTTTGTGGATCCCGGTATAAGCCGATATGTCCAACCCGGGCTGCAGGAATCAGGTTTAAGATTCCGTCAACCATGCCAAGGCCGGCTCGCAGAATAGGAACAATTCCCACCTTGCGACCAGCGAGCACCTGGGTTTTCATTTTTGCCACAGGGGTTTCGATTTCAATTTCCTTCAGGGGGAAGTCTCTTGTGACCTCATAAGCCATTAACATTGCGACTTCGACAAGTAATTCGCGAAAAGCTTTTGAACCTGTTTCTTTGTCACGCATCAGCGACAATTTATGCTGAATTAGTGGATGGTTGAGGATGTGAAGCCTGCCCATGGCAATACCTCCTTCAATGAACCCATTTCATCTTATTATACATGTGTAGGGAGAGCTTGACAAGCTCTCCTCTACTTTTCCAGAATTCTTTCCATAATTATCTTTTTAGGCAGATAAATATATACAGATGATACAATTTTGCATCATTTGTCTAATAATTCACATAGTGAGCGGCGTCAAAACGGGCCTTCTTCCCGGCTGATCATCCACCTGATAAAAGCCGATCAGGTTGCTTGGCCTTGCGCGGCGGTACAGATCCATAACCCGGTCCGCCTCATGCAGGTCAAACTGCACAGAGAGGCCGCAACCCAGAGCAACCTCCCTCGGTGTAGACATGACGGTAGCCTTTAGTCCGGCACGCTTTATCGCTGACTCAAACGCAAATACCTGTTGGCGCGAACGAAACGACGCTAATCCATACGGCATGAAATCATCCTCCCTACTCATACAGTGTATTGTGCGCCCGCCCGAGGGGTGACTGAAGGAGATGCGGCCGATGATATATCTGGATAATGCGGCGACAACCTTTCCGAAGCCGGATTCCGTGCTGCGCACGGTATCCGGCATTATGGAGCGCTTATGCGCAAACCCCGGGCGCAGTGGACATCGAATGTCCCTTGCCGCGGGGCGAATCGTCGTCAATTGCCGGGAAACCCTAGCCCAATTCCTAAATGTAGAAGATCCGGAGCGGATTATTTTTTGTTTCAACTGTACGGACGCGATCAACCTCGCGCTCCATGGGTTTTTACAGGCAGGCGACCATGTTTTGGCAACCTCCCTGGATCATAACGCCTCCCTTAGGCCGCTCTATGGAATGATGCGTCGCGGGATGATTTCGCTGGATGTGCTGGAGCCTGGTCCGAATGGCTATGTGACGGAATCCCAGGTCAGGCACGCGATTCAAAGCAATACACGGCTTATGGTTTGCGTTCACGCCTCCAATGTCACCGGAATGGTGCAGCCCGTTGCGGAAATCAGCCGCGCATGTCATGAGCACGGGGTAAAGCTGCTGGTGGACGCCGCGCAAACGGCAGGCATTCTGAATGTATCTCCAGATCTTTTAGGCGCCGATTTTCTGGCCTTTCCAGGGCACAAAGGGCTTTTGGGTCCAATGGGCACGGGGGTTTTGTGGATTCGGGAGGGCATCGAACTAATCCCCTATCGGGAAGGTGGAACAGGTTCCCAATCCGAACGGGTCGATCAGCCTGACGAGCTGCCCGACAGGTTTGAAAGCGGCACCCTTAACCTTGTGGGAATCGCCGGGCTTCTTCAGGGCGTTCGCTTTGTCATGGCCCATCAGGGTGAAATCGCGGCCCATGAAGAAGAAATGGCTCGATACACTCACGAGAATCTAGCAAACCTTGATCATGCGCTTTTGTACACCAATGGTCCACCCAACGTGGGTGTCATTTCTTTCAATCTGGAAGGAAACCGGTCTGGTGAGATCGCGGATACCCTAAACAAATATGGCATTGGCATCCGCGCCGGGCTTCATTGTGCTCCCCTTGCCCATCGTTTTCTCGGAACGCTGGATACAGGAGCCGCGCGCGTCAGTCCAGGTTTTTTTAATCAAAAGAGCGATATCGATCGACTGATATCGGTTATTGCGCGGATTTAGCAATTTGAATTTTTCGACAGATATAAGGATTGAAAAAAGGCGCCAGAGGTTTTCCTCGTGGCGCCTTTTAATGAATGCCCTTCAAGATGTACTCGCTATACGCCAGACCTCGCGCTTCTGGCTCGAAGTTGGGCTTCCTTGGTCTTGCGGTTTCCCTGCCATGCGTGCAGCACTAGGGACACCGTGATGACGCCATAGCTGATGAATGCGCGGAAGTACTCGTTGATGGATCCATCGGAAAAAATGCTTTTTCCTGCGTCGGAGACGAAAATAAAAAGCATGTGAAACAGCAGGCAGCCAAGGATGGCCTGCTTGTTGTTGGCGCGAACAATGGATGCGCCACCCACCAGGATCGCCGCGCCGGCATAAAGGCCCACCTGCTCATGAGCGCCGTAGGTCTGCAAGGAGCCCATGTTCTGCACGAAGATAAGCTGGCCGAAGCCTGCCAGCACCGTCGAGATCGTAATGGCGATCAAACGTGTGCGATCCACATTGATGCCCGCCGCATTGGCAACCACCCTATTTTGGCCCACCGCGCGAAACTGCTGCCCAAGCCGCGTTCTCATAATCGCCACATTGAATAGGCAGAGCACCCCAACGATCAAAAAGGTCACAAAGGGAATCGCAATGGGCGTATTTGCCTTCTTATCGACAATCAGCAGCCCATTGCGCTGGAGTATCACAGTAAGAATACAGACAGCCGCCGCGGCTGAAAAGCGGAGGATGAGCTTGTTCCTTTTACCACGCTTGCGAATGTAGCCTACCACAAGCACCGCGGCGATAATGCCCATAGCAATGTATATCGCCACATCCAACCTGATTTTGTACAGGTTATCCAAAGCGTACATCAGCTTTGTCGGCTTCAAGTCCAGGGAATTGGCAATGCCGCTGGAACCCTTGATCACCAAGCCTGGCCCGTGCATGGGAATCAGATTTCCAAAGATGAACAGGAACAGCAGCTGATAAATGCCGTTGGCGAAATAGCCAAGGATCATCGTGCCAATCATTTCCTGCCCCTTCATTTTGTTGAGGAGCTTTCCCACCAGAAACCCAAACAAACCGGCAATCGGAATGGTTAAGAGCATGGCCACCAGGAATCCCGGCGTTCCGGGAATCTGCCACTCAAGGACCCACAGCAAAGCGATCTGGGCCGCCATGGCACCGATGGTAATCGCGAAGTTAATGCCCATGCCCGCCACGATGGGAATGACCAGCGCCAGCACGATGAACATGTTCCGGGTAAGTCTGCCGATCAATTCCGACAGCAGGTTTGGAAAGGGAAGCGAAATAAACGGCAGGCATGCCAAACACATCGCTGCAATCAGGAGGGTTACGATATTGTTCTTCAGAATCTCCGCGATATCAAACTTTTTACGCACGAGAACCACCTCCTGACTTCGTTAGCGCGTAGAGGATGATGCCGTAGGAGATGAGCGTCCTGAGCACTTCGGCAAGCATGGAACCGGGGACCAGCACATTGGCGACCGGCATTCCAAGGGTCAATACGCCTTGAAATAGAAAGGATCCTATCAACACATTGCTGATTTTTGCTCTCGTGGTGCTCGCGCCGCCTATCAAAATCGCGGACGCGGCAATCAGCCCCAAGGGCCGCGGCGCCGTGTAGAGCTGCATAAAGCCGTAGCTCTGCGAAAACACCAGGATACCCACAGCGCCAAGAACCGTGGAGATCATGGTTCCTATGATGCGCATCTTGTCCACACTGATGCCCGTGGCCTCCGCAAAGCGCGGGTTGTTGCCCACTGCCTGCATGGCGATTCCTGTTTTCGATCTGGAAAAGAGCCAAACAATGAAGCAGCAGAAGAGCACGGCGAGAATCAGGCCCGTGGGAATTGTGATGCCTCCAATTTTAAACGCGAGGAACTTGTCCAGAAGCCGCGAGTACGCGGGCTCCATGCTGATGGTCGTCCGAAGGCCTTTGCCGAGCGGCCATTTGAGCACCAGCGATGAAAACGGGAAGATGATCCAACCAATGCTCATCAGGGAAACAAAGGAGAAACCCAGGTAGGTCGTTACCGCCATTTCGTTCCCCTTCAGCCTGTTGAGGAGCTGACCGTAAAGGTATCCAAGAACCAAGGAGATTGCCAGACCGACGGCAATCGAAAACAGGAACCCGGGCCACCCGGAGTATCCCATCTCGATGCAAAGCAATCCGCCAATCAGACCTCCGATAACGCCAATGGGCAAGCCCAGATTCAGCCCTATGCCGCACTGGATTGCGGGCAGCATCGCCAGCACCAGGACTCCATTCATCCCCGCGCGCACAATGGTATCCGACAAGAGCTTAGTGATGGATAGGTCATAAATCATCGCCAATACACACAGGAGGATATAGAAGCTGCTGATGATCAAGAACGGCAAACCAACGCTTCGAACGATGGAATCGTAGAACAGCACCATCAGCATAACCAAGATGATCGCTACTCCAACGGTAATCAAGTCGTCGCCCACGCGGGCCAACCGGGCGTTCAATGCGCTGCTTCCCAAAGCGTCTAATGCGTTTCGCTTTGCGTACCGGTCGTACTCCTTCTCGTAAGTATCGCCATTTTGGAACGTCAGATTCTGAATGATGGGCTTCAGGTTATCAAGAAGCGATTCTGTCAGCAGAGGGGCAACCATACGAACCACATCGGCCAGCCGCTGATATTCTTCCTCAATCCGAGCCGTGAGCCGGTCCATTTCCTCCGTGGGCTTAAAGTCGGATAGGTCAACCTTTGGCTCCTCATCCTCCGCGATGGGTATCTCCGCCATGCCGATGTCGGCCGTAACGCCTTCAACTGCCGGCTCTGGCGCGGTAGCGTCAATGAGGGCCTCTGTTGGCGCCGGTTGAACCGCCGCCTGCTTTTCAATATACGCGGCTTGCGCCCGAGTTTTTTCAGCGTCAAAATCCCTCATCGCGCTGTGGAGCGAAAGGATGGCAAGGTTGACTGGCTCCAAATCCACGGCATTATAATCAATTTTGTATTTTTCAACTTGCGCACGTGTTTCCTTGTCCGCTTTTTCCGATGCTTCGCGGATTGCCGACATGCCAGCGCCGGCTTTTTTTGCCTCCGCGACAGCCTCTTGTTTTGCCGCTTCCGCCAGGAATTCCACATCGCTAACCGTCACCAGGAGCGCACGAGTCCGCATGGCATCGAGCATTTTCCCTCCTTGGGCGCTGCCACGCTTGTTCAGGCCAAAGATGCCGACGGCAACAAAAGCCACAGAAACCATGCAAAGCGCAAGAGCAATGATTTTGCGAGCTCTTGATTTAGCCATCGACCTCACCCCCTTTTCTGGGTTTGATGCCGGACATTGCCAAACCAAAATCCGCGCCTGGCGCATCCACAGGCAGAATATCAACAACCTTCCCGTCGGAGACAATGGCTACCCGGTCAGAAATGGAGCGAAGCTCCAGGAGCTCTGAACTCACAATAACGATGGTAATGCCCTTTTCTCTATTGAGCCGAAGGAGGGTCTCCAACACCAGCCGCTTGGCGCCTATGTCTATTCCGCGTGTAGGCTCGGAGACAAACAAGAACTTTGGATTCATCACCAGCGCACGCGCAATGCAGACTTTCTGTTGATTGCCTCCAGAGAGCGTGCCCGTGTGCTGCGAGGCGGAAGTACAGCGGATGTCCAACTCCTGAATCATTCGCTGGGCGGTTTCACGAACCGCCCGCATGTCCTTGATGCCGTGCTTTAGGTATTGGCCATGAATTTGCATGGCATTGAACACGATATTGTCCGCAATGGGCTGATCCAGCAATAGCCCAACGCCGCGTCGATCCTCGGAAACCATCGCCAATCCGGCGCGAAGCGCATTGCCCGCGTCGTTAAGGTTCAACGGCTTATCGAAAAGCGTTACTTTTCCCTCGGCATGGAACAACCCCATAACGCCGTTGGGAATGCCAACCTTTCCCTGTCCCGCTAAACCGCCGATTCCCAGAATCTCCCCTTCACGAACCTCCAAAGACACATCAAGCACTTCCTCGCCGGGCATGGATACCGCGATGTGCTCAATCTTCATGGCGATTTTGCCGGAAAGGTCCTTCTTGCGTGGTTTGGCCTCGACGATTGATTCGCCCTTTCGCCCGATCATCAGTTCCGCAAGCTCCTGAATATTGGTTTTGCCAGTCTCGCGCACGGCGGCCAATTTGCCATCCCGAAGAATGGTGATGCTATCCGAAGCCGCGATAACCTCATCCAGTCGGTGGGTGATGAATATGATGGCGATCCCGCTTGCGGCAATGGCTTTCATGACCGAAATAAGCTGATCCGCTTCCGATTCGGTTAAGACAGCGGTTGGCTCATCAAAAACAAGCAGCTTGATGCCGGTTTTGTCAATTTCACGCGCAATTTCAACAAACTGCATATAGCCGACGGGCAAGCCGGCTACACGCGTATATTCATCAATTGACATTCCAACCTTATCAAGGGAAGCACGCGCATCCTTTGCCATCGCGCTCATATCAAGGGTCTCCGCGCCCTTGCCCAGGATTCGGCTGAAGAGATTTGGTTTGGCGATTTCCCGATTCAGCTTAATGTTTTCGGTGATCGTAAAACCTGGTATCAGCATAAATTCCTGGTGAACCATGCCGATTCCCATCTGCATTGCGTTAAATGGTGACAGGATTTGGACGACTTTGCCATCAAAATGTACTTCGCCCTCATAGCCACCGGTACTATGAATGACCGGCATGCCAAAGAGAATATTCATAAGCGTGGATTTTCCCGCGCCATTTTCACCAAGGAGCGCATGAATTTCTCCCGGCCGCACCGAAAAAGTGACATCCGACAATACGGTGTTCTCGCCATATCGCTTAGAAATGCGGTTCATTTCCAGCACATATTCCGCGCTCAACGGAGCCCCTCCTTACACGAAAACCGGCCCGTCCTAGATAGAGGCGGGCCGTTTTCACCTTCGTTTACGCCACATTTTACGGCGCTAGCGGTTCACCTAAAGTTAAATGAAATCGTTGAAGTCCACGCCGGACAACATGATCAGGTAATAGTTGTCGAAGGTTTTGCCTTCCGCATCCGTGTAAGCGGCCACCTTGGCACCGGGAATGCGCTCGTTCAGAAGGTTGAAAATCGCCTCAGTATCGTTCCGCTCGGTAATCGTGCCCTCAATAAAGGCTTTGGCGTATTCCGTGCCCACTTCAATGCTGGTCATGGCGATGGGCGAGGACCAGGTCGAATAACGGCCAAGGGCGTCAAACTCCTTCAGCTTCGCGGCGATGACCTTCAAAGCGGCCTCGTTGCCAGCGGCGGGATCAAGCTCCAATGACAGGGATGACGGGAAGCCGTGATACGGGCTGGGGCAGCAGGGAAGCGGATAATAAGCATTGGGCTGGGTGAGTATAGCCGTCTGCAGGGGTACCTGCATACCGCAGTTTGTGGTAAAGAAGGCAACTTTCTTGCCCTCATACTTGGCCATCTGGGCGGGAACATCCTCCAGGATGAACTGTTGGGACACGCTAAGCCCTCCCACGTCCGTGGGATCCGGAGCTACGACGTCTACCATTTCGATGCCAAGCGCGTCAGCGTTCTTCTTCAGCAGCTCATGGCGGGCCACAATCAATTCCATAGCCATATGGCGCGGGAAGGAGTAATGAATGAACACCTCTACGCCCCATTTGGCCAAGGTTTCCATGATGGCATCGCCCTGGCCGACTTCATCGGCGTAAAGGCTGAAGTCAACCGCGGCGGAAACCAGATCAGGATTCTCCTGCGGCGAGCCGGCAACCAAGAGGATGTCATCGCGTCCCATTTCACGGACCTTTACGAAACCGGGAACGCAGCCAGGAACCGCCTGACACATGACGATGGCTTTCACGGCGGGGTCGGAAGCAAAAGCCACAATTTTCGATACTGTTGTCTCCTGCTCAGCCATGAAGCTATCCGGATAAGTATCCGTGATCACGATATCGGGATACTTGGCCTTCATCTGTTCAGCAGCGCGGAACTCCTCTTCGTTCTGAGAGACGGTGCCTGTCAGGATTGCGATTTTGTAGTCGGCTGTTGCTGCCATGGTGGGAACAGCCAATGAGAGCGCAAGGGCCAACACCAGTAGCATCGTCAGGGTTTTTTTCATGGTTTGTCCTCCTCATTTTGATCCTTTTAGTTTTCCGGGGAAGCGCACCAATGATCTATGGAGCCCACAAAGGGGTACCAACAAAAGAAATAGAGAGATGCTAAATACATAACTACTACGAACAATATTCTACACCTGTGTCCAGGGGCTGTCAAGTGAAAACGCATTATGTCTAAATGTTAAAATCGTTTTAAGCAATTCGCGCCGCATCATTTGCGACAGTCTTTGGCTATTTCGTCGCGTAACGCGACAGACATGCATGATTGTCGACAGAATCATTCATTTCAATTTCGATGACTGATAGGGAAGCTTTGAAAATATGCTACGGCCGATTTCCTGTTATTAGGGTAACACCGCACAACAAAGTGCCGCTGCCGCCGCAAAAAATGATCCGCGTGGCAGCGTGTACGATTGTGCGGTGTTGCCTAAATACCGGGGTATCGCAAAGAGATTATTGCTTCTCTTCCTTCAGCAATAGCTCAACGGCTGCCTGCAGCTGGGTATCCTTTTCAGGAATCACGTTAAAGTTATCGTCCATGGCGTCTTCCGGAAGCGCTACTTCCACATCCGGCGTAATACCTTGTTCATGTATTTTATTTCCTTTCGGGGTGAGCCAGTAGTCGCTGGTTAGCTGCATGCCCGCTCCGTCGCCGGCATTAAAGGGGTATACCAGCTGCATGATTCCCTTCCCAAAGGACTTCTCCCCCACCAGCTTCGCGACGCCGTTTTCGGATAGGGCGGCGGACAGAATCTCCGCAGCGCTGGCTGAGTATTTGTTAATCAATACCACCACCGGAATATCAAAGGCGCCCCTCTTGCCATAGGTCGTCAGGATCCTGCCATATTTATCCTCGGTGCCCATGATGGGCACTTCTGCCACAAACATATCCGCAATGTCTACGGCGAGATTCACGAATCCGCCTGGATTATCCCGAAGATCCAGCACAAGGCCCTTCACGCCCTGCTGTCTGAACTGCTCCATGACCGTCGCGAACTGCTCCGTCGCTTTTCCCTCAAAATAGTGAATTCTTATATAGCCTAGGTTGTTTTCCAAGGTTTCATAGGAAAGGATTTCAGTTGTGATAATGGCACGGTTGCACTTTACGGTGATGGCTTCCGTATCCCGTAAGATGGTCAACTCCACTTCTCCGCCAACTTCACCGCGCATGATGGACACCGCCTTGTTGATATCAAAGGCGGTCATATCCTCTCCGTTGACCTGAATGATCTTGTCATTCATGCGCAGCCCCGCGTGCTGGGCAGGGCTATTGTGGAAAACGCGGCGAATGGTGATGAGCTGATCCTTCATGTTCGCGAAAACCTCAATGCCCAGACCACCGTACTCTCCCGTTACCGCCTCATTTTCCTGATCCATTTTGTCGGGGGTATAATAATAGGTATAATCGTCACTCAAAGCGCCAAGCATACCTTGGGCAGCGCCTTCCAGCATTTTGTCCACATCATAGTCCCAAAGGTAATGGGAATCGATCACCTCAAGAATTTCTTCCAGGCGCTTATATTTTTCCAATAAAGCATATTCTTCCTGTGAGATGGTTACCGTATCATTCGCGGCAAAACCAACCGTACCGCCGCCCAAGAGCAACATCATTGTGGTGAGAAAGGCAATCAACCGCTTGGCATATATCATGTTTTATGTCCTTTCATAATTGAATACAAACAACCGCGAATCCTCAAATATCATAAGGGATCCGCGGATAAAAAGCAACGGAAAACAATGGACAAATGAACGTACGCGGCAATTAACGAACAATTACAGGCTTGTCTCCGCCGCATTTGCCCAGCAGGAGCAGCATGCGGAAGGTAATCGCGTCCTCAAACTTCCGCAGGTCCAATCCGGTCTGACGTTGAATTTTATCAAGGCGATAGACCAATGTATTGCGATGTATATAAAGCTGCCTCGCCGTATCAGACAAGTTCAGATCCTTATCGAAAAACATTTCGATGGTATGCAGCATCTCATCATTGAACAGGCGCTGTGTTTTGCGGTTGAAGAGCATGTGATAGTACCGGATGCCCACCTCGCGGTTGATTTCAGAGAGGAACCGTTCCAACACGAGACGGTTGAAGGCATAAATGCTTTTTTCAGGATGGAACATCCGCCCGATTTCCAGTGCGCGCCAAGCGGCGCGGTAGGAGGCCCCAATTTCCAGAAGGGTCGGCTTCATTTCGCCAATGCTAATGATGGGCTGCTCCCCTGTTTCGGACATGATGGATTGTTCCATCGCTTCCGCAAGCTGGCGCAGTTCATCATAGCCGTCGATGTTATCCATGGATTTGACGAGAACCATGGCGTGGCGATCCATTTCAACGAGGATATCGTCATCTCCCGTTGGGATAATGTCACGCATTGTGGCAGACGTTCCATGGAACAGCATGACACACCGATCCATAACCATCTGAATGCCGTATTCCAACGTAAGCGCATCCAGTTCCGGGCCGGATAGCTCCTCCCTCAGAGCGGCACGAACCACATCCACTCGGTCATTGGCAGGAGGCTCGATCATGATGGATTCCACCAAAGCGGCGGCCAGCCTCGCGCAATCTGCGGCGGCAGTGTCTTCACCCTCCGCTCTTACATAAGCGACTCCCGGCGCATGAATGCGAATCCAGGTATAACCGTCGCGCATGGCAAGATCCATCTGCTCATCAAAGACAGGCAAAACCTCGCGGTTTCCCACGGGAATGGATTTCCCACTCTCATCAAAAAGCAAGACTTCATTGTGCAACCCGGAAAGGGTTTTGAGCGCTTGATCCAGTACATGTTTCTCCGGCATGCCGCAACTCCTTCATTTCCTGCGTCCCATTATGCGTATACACGGCAAAGTATAGGACATTTTGTTGTTCCATTTTTGGTTTCTACCTTATCTTGTGTCTATTATGATATATTCTCACCATTTTGTCAATTTAAATGTGCTGAGATTTTTAGAAGAATAAAAGGGAGGGGATTTCTCCCCTCCCCTATGCGCGGATTCATTTAACGGTTTAACAAGGTTACTTCCGTTTCCTTGTCAAAGAAATGGAGGTGGTCCACATCCAAGCCGAGCCTGATCTTATCCCCAGAGCGCGAAGTGGTTCGCGGGTCAACACGGGCGATGACATTTCCTTCGTTTCCGGAGGTTTTGACGTACAGATAAGTCTCGGATCCGAGCATTTCAACGACTTCAACATCCACTTCAATGGCCGTCTTCGGATGCGTTTCCACATATTCGCGGCTATCCGAAAGGTTCTCGGGGCGAATGCCCATCACGACATCCTTGCCGACGGTTCCCTCATCAATGAACTTCGCAACTTTATTGTTGGGAATGAGGATCTTATTCTTTCCGAAGGTGGCATACACGCCATCCGCTTCCCGAACCAATTTCGTGTCAAAGAAGTTCATCTGGGGACTTCCGATAAAACCGGCCACAAAGAGGTTTGTAGGATAGTCATAGAGGTTCTGAGGGGTATCAACCTGCTGAATAAAGCCATCCTTCATAACGACGATACGGGTACCCATGGTAAGCGCCTCGGTTTGGTCATGGGTAACGTAAATAAATGTCGTTTGTAGGCGCTGATGGAGCTTTGTAATTTCAGTACGCATCGCGACGCGCAGCTTCGCATCTAGGTTGGACAAAGGTTCATCCATCAGGAAGACCTTGGGCTCACGAACGATGGCACGGCCCAGCGCAACACGCTGCCGCTGGCCACCGGAAAGAGCCTTGGGCTTGCGGTTCAGCAAATGCTCAATGTCCAGAATCTTTGCAGCTTCATGGACACGCTTGTCAATTTCTGCTTTGGGAGTCTTGCGCAGCTTCAAACCAAAGGCCATGTTATCATAGACAGTCATGTGCGGGTAAAGAGCGTAGTTCTGGAACACCATGGCAATATCGCGGTCTTTGGGGGCAACGTCGTTAACCAGTTTGTCCGCAATATACAGTTCACCGTCTGAAATTTCTTCCAGACCGGCAACCATGCGCAGCGTTGTGGATTTGCCACATCCGGAAGGACCGACCAAAACAATAAACTCCTTGTCCTGGATGTCGAGTGTGAAATCACTAACTGCCGTAACATTTCCCGGATAGACCTTATAGATGTTCTTCAAGGTTACGCTTGCCATACTGAACACACTCCTTTAAAATATAGGGAAATGGAAAGCTGCGGTAGGACGTTTATAGTAGCCCATAAGATTATATTAATTATAGATGCCGTCTATCCAAATGTAAATTGCTCACTTTCACAAAGATTTTTTCGCCCGTTTGTCTCCTCTGTCGGTATGCACTAATTATCCTGGCCGTAATACGCCTTTTCACCATGCTTGCGGAAATAGTGCTTATCCATCAGGTGTTTTGGCGCTTCCTGCGCGTTTTGAGAAATGCCAAGCATGAGCGCAGCCATTGCCGCCACTTCTTCTAAAACGACGGCATTTTCGACGGACCTCATTCCGTCCTTTCCCCAAGTAAACGGGCCATGGTTTTTAACCAGCACCCCGGGCGTTCCCATCGGATCCCGTTTGGCGAAGGCCTCGACGATTACCGTTCCCGTCTCCTCCTCATACGCCCGCTCAACTTCTTCTTCCGTCAGCCCACGCGTGCATGGGATGTCCTTGTAAAAATAGTCAGCATGGGTGGTTCCGTAACAGGCAAGGGCTTTGCCCGCCTGTGCCCACGCAGTCGCATGGCGGCTATGGGTGTGGGTGACGCCTCCGATCGCCGGGAAAGCCCTGTAGAGCGCTAAGTGCGTCGAGGTATCGGAGGACGGGCGCAACGACCCGGACACTTGGCGTCCGCTTTCCAGCTCCAACACAACGATGTCGCCCACCCGCAAGGATTCATAAGCCACTCCGCTGGGCTTGATGGCCACAAGCCCTCTTTTTCTGTCGATTTCGCTGACGTTTCCCCAGGTGTAAATCACCAGCCTATGCTTCCACAGTTCCATGTTCGCCTCAAAAGCCCGTTGCATCAACGCTTTCATTGTCGCTCCTCCTCATCAATTGAGTTCGTCAAGGGTTAGTTCGAAACTGGGCATGAACTCTCGCATAAAATCATGGGCCGCCCGCAGATGAAGCCCTGAAATGTCCGCGGCAATGGTGTCCCGAGCTTTAGAAAATTCCCAGTTGCCCGCTTTGATTTCTTCTAAGCATTTAGCGTATGCGCAAATACGGTCTGCCGCTTTTACTACGCGCCAGGCATCTCCCGTTTCATCGGGCATGAGAAAGGGTTCATATGCCTCCTGAAGATCCTCGGGAAGCATTTTCAAGAGTTTGTCTCTCGCTATGTTCTCCAAGCGATTAAAAGCCTCTTTCACATCCGGATTGAAATGCTTGATGGGCGTAGCCAAATCCCCGGTGATAACTTCCCCGGCATCATGAAAGATCGCCAGTGTAGCTATTTTTTCGGCATCCAGATGCCCGCCATAGCGCGTGTTCTCAATGGTTGCCAAAGCGTGGGCGATCATCGCGGCCTGAAGGGCGTGTTCCTGGTCGTTTTCGGAAAAAGTGTTCCGCATTAGCCCCCATCGCTTGATGTGGCGCATTCTGGCCATATACGCAAAAAAATGATGCACCTTTGCCTCCTTGCCTTGATAAGCATAAATATGGTATACTACCCATGGACCCAACGCTGGGGGAGCCGGACAGCATTTGCTGTGGCTGAGAAGGCATTGCCTAACCCCTTGAACCTGTGTAGGTAATCCTACCGTAGGGAAGCGCGAGGAACTGTTTTGTCCTGCGTTTCCCGCGCGCCTTTCAGCGAGCGGGAATCTTTTTTGGAGGTATGCCCATGAAAACCAAGTGGAGCGCGAAAATGCTCGCCGCCGGGGCCATCTGCATGGCCATGTCCTTTCTCCTGTCCTATGTCAAGCTCTTCAGCATGCCTGCCGGGGGCAGCGTAACAGCCGCCTCCATGCTGCCCTTGATGCTGTTCAGCTGGCTGTATGGCGTTGGCCCAGGCCTCATTGTCGGCACCGCCTTTGGATTGCTGCAGTTTCTTCAGGAACCCTATATCGTCCATTGGGCGCAGGTTGCTCTGGACTATCCCCTGGCATTCGCCATGATGGGCATTGCGGGTTCTTTCCGTCGCTTCAACAAGCCTTGGAGTCTGCCTGCGGGGATCATTGTCGCCTGTTTTGGACGGTTTTTGTGCCATCTCATCAGCGGCGTGGTGTTTTTCGGATCCGTCATCACCGATGGGTTTTGGCCAACCTTCCTCATGTCAGCGGGATACAACGGCGGCTATATGGCGGTGGAAGCCACAATCAGCGCGTTGATCGCTTGGCTGCAACCCGTACAGAACATGGCGAAACGGCTGGTAAAAATGTCATAATCCTCTTTGCTTGACTTTTATCAAACAGAAGCCTCGCGCTACCATCGGCAGAATGCAAGGCTTCTGTTTTTATTACCCATGTGCCGCTTTTTTGGCCTGTTGCCATAGGCAGTCATCCGTGAAAGCGGCGGGAAGATCTAGGGCCGTCTTTCAACGCCGACAAGTATCACCGGCGGCTGCGCTTTGTACACATCCGTATAAAGGAACTTATCCTCAAGGACCGCGCCGCTGGGATCACGCACCATCAGATAGGTGTTGACCTTGAAGCCAACCTGCCCTTTGGAAGCCTCATATGTTTCGTCCAAATAGTTCACATGCTCCTGCTTATAATCCGGTATCTTTGTCGGCTTTGGAATGGGAATTTCCTCAACCGTTTCATGCCGCAGGCTGTAGCTGTATCCATGAGGGTCTGGCCTGCCATAGATCTGGAACATGCAACGCTTGTCTTTTTTATTGTCGCCGGTCACAAATTTCGCGATAATATAGATATTTTCACCTGTGTTATTCTTGAACTTGAAATCGATGCCCCGGTCCGAAACAGTCGCGTCAGCGCCCATATCCACATAGGTGATCGGAATGCCGTGGTTCGTGCGGGACACCACCTCCAGGCCAGCCTGGATGACGGCATTGTATAGCGTAGAAGAAACTTGGCAGATGCCGCCGCCTACACCCATTTCAAAGGATCCGTTGGCGATCTCAAGCGCTTCAAAATAACCATTATCAAGAGTCCGCTTGCCGGTACAAGCGTTAAAGCTGACCACCTCGCCAGGCTTAATGATCATTCCATGGAACGCGTCGATTCCCCGCATAACATTCTTGTTCCGGTCCTCCGTACTATGCCGGGCAATGGGCGTATATATGTTCGCTAACCGGACGATTTTGTTTTCCAAGGATGCGGCCGTTACGGCTGGTATGATGGGTTTTAGCCTTACGCTGATAGTTCCCGCTTCCATGGAGTTGACCATCCGAATGATTTCGGATTTAAGACTGGCAACATCCAGCTCCTGACCGTTTTCTTCTTGCGAGATTACGACGGGATTGTTCCGGTTAAAGTCAAAGGTTCTTATTGCATCCTTTGATGGGCGGTAGACTGTATTTTGGATCTCTGAAAGAATCCCGTCTATCTGGGTCATGTTTTTATCAACATTGGCCGTATAGATTTTAACGGGCTGGGTTTTCAGCCCAATAATTGTCTTGTATCGATCAATGATGGTGCCGGTGCGCCCTGTGTAATAAGCCTTTGTCACCGCTTCCTGCACGGCGGTGTCCAGTGCGGTTAAGATGCCGAGGGTATCGGTCGTAATCCGCCATTCTCTCTCGTTGCCATATTTTAATACGATGGCCCAATCCTTCAGCTCCTCTCTGGCTGTGTTAATCAGATAATCATACGCTGTTTGCCAGGAGGCTCCGTTGAGTTCAATATCGTTTATGTAGATCCCTGGATAAAATGTATTGCCCCGCTCCACATTGCCTATTTCATCATAAACTCGATATCCCATGACGCCGGCTGTCGCAAGAAAGGCAAAGAAGACAAGTAAAAAAAACATCCGAAACGGGTGCCTGGTTTTCTCCCGGCTATTTGCTGTCCGTTTGCTCGCTGTACGCTTGTTTGCTGGTCGTGCGCTTCTCGTCGGTGCCTTGCGCCCGTTTGCAGCAGTCGTTCTGGGCTGGCTAGCGGCCTTTCGCTTGATGTTTTGCGGCCGATATCCCTGTTGGTGATAAGACATACGGATTTATCTCCTGTTAGTTCGAAATCAGCTCGCTAATTCGTTTCTTCAGCGCATGCGTATCCTCAAAGACCGTTTTCCACATTTTCATTGGACCGACATATGGCGTTCCACCGCCGCATCCATGAAAATCACTTCCACCCGTCACGAGAAGCCCTTGCCGCCGCGCCAACCTGTCAAAAAAAAGCATGTCCGTCGGATTGTGGCTGGAGTGATAAGCTTCAATCCCGGAGAGACCCGCTTCCATCCATTCTGGAAGGCGCATCAGCATGGTGGATCGATTCATCTTGAGTCTGCCCGGGTGTGCTAAGCAGACGACCGCGCCAAAGGAGCGGAGTTTTTCAATGCCTTCCGGAACGGATATGCGCCTTCTTGGCACATAAGCGGGCCTCCCTGGATCTAAAAACAAGGTAAACGCTTCCTGGGTGGTCTTCACATAGCCACGGCGCGTCATGGCTCTGGCCAAGTTCATTCGCCCCATGAAGTCGATCCCCACGCCTTTGGACATCGCATCCTCCCTGATGATCGGCATCTGAAGCTCCTTAAGGCGTTCCAGCATGGTTTCCATCCGATTGCGCCGCTCATCAATCAGGCGGTCAAAGAAAGTACAGGCGGACGGGTTGTCAGTCCGAACGCCATATCCCAGGAGGTGGATCTCCTCCGAACCGCCCGCGCTCAGTTCAACGCCTGGAAGCACATCAACCTGGAGTGATTCCCCGGCTTTAACCGCCTCCTGCACGCCAAGAACGGTATCATGATCCGTCACGGCAACTGCCGACACGCCAAAGGAAGAGACGAATCGGATGAGTTCAGAAGGAGAAAGCTCTCCGTCCGACGCGTTGGAATGCAGATGAAGATCTGCGGAAAATTCATTAGCAGCGACCATTCGGCTCCCTTATGGGTTTTCTGAACAGCTTGGGCGGGGTGGGCACAGGGGAATAGGAAATCGCCGGAGGATCGCGCTTGTCATCGCCAGACTTTTTGCTCTCCGGAAGCGAATCTCCATTCATGATCGCGGTCAGTTCTTCCCGGATAACCGTCTCTTTTTCCAGCAGAAGCTCGGCAAGGCGGGTCAGCTTATCCATATTCTCTTGGAGCAACTTTTCGGCTCTGGCGAGGCACTTTTCCATGGTAATGCGGATTTCCTCATCCACAAGCGCCGCGATTTTCTCAGAATAATCCCTGGACTGGGCAAAATCCTTGCCGAGGAAGATTTCCTGTCCTCCCCCATAGAATACAGGCCCAAGCACATCGTTCATTCCCAGCTTGGTGATCATATTGCGAACCTGGGCCGTGGCAGACTGGAGGTCGCCAACTGCGCCCCCTGTCACATCCTTGAAAACGATCATTTCAGCGGCCCGGCCGCCAAGGGCCATGGTCACCTCGTCCAGCATCTCTTCCCTGGACTCAAACTGGCTTTCCTCCGAGGGCAGGAACTGGGTATGCCCGCCACTAATGCCCCGGGGCACGATGGTAACCATGTGAACCTCAGGGCCCTTGGGCAACAAAAGGCCAAGGATGGCATGGCCCGCCTCATGAAACGCTACAATCCGGCGATCCTTCTCCGTCACCTTGCGGCTTTTCTTTTCTGGTCCCATCTGCACGCGGGTTATGGCTTCCTCAATGTTCAGCTCGGTTATCTGCTGCTGCTTGTTGCGCGCCGCAAGAATGGCTGCTTCATTCATGACATTTTCCAGATCCGCGCCGGTGAAAAACGGGGTTCTCCTGGCGATTATTTTCAGATCCACATCCGAAGCCAAGGGCTTCCCCCGACTATGAACCTTCAATATTGCCTCGCGGCCCGCAACATCGGGGTAGTTAACGGTGATCTGGCGGTCGAAACGGCCCGGCCGCAGCAAAGCGGGATCAAGGATGTCCCGGCGGTTCGTTGCGGCAAGCACAATGACCCCTTCATTGTTGGAAAAGCCATCCATCTCAACGAGAAGCTGGTTCAATGTCTGCTCCCGTTCATCATGTCCGCCGCCGAGGCCCGCGCCACGATGGCGTCCCACCGCATCAATCTCATCGATAAAAACGATGGACGGCGTGTGCTTTTTCGCCTGATCAAACAGATCACGAACCCGGCTGGCGCCAACGCCCACGAACATTTCAACAAAGTCCGAACCGGAAATTGACAGGAAAGGCGCTCCCGCCTCCCCGGCTACGGCTTTCGCCAACAGCGTTTTCCCGGTTCCCGGAGGGCCCACCAGCAGCACGCCCTTGGGAATCCGCGCTCCAATATCGGTGAACCTCTTGGGGTTTTTGAGAAACTCTACAATTTCAACGAGTTCCTCTTTTTCTTCGTCGGCGCCGGCAACGTCGTTAAAGGTAATTTTATTCTTGCTGACATCATAGAGCCTTGCCCTGCTCCTGCCAAAGGACATGACCTTGTTGTTGCCACCTGTCTGCTGACGCATGACGAACAAAAGAAACAAGCCCACCAGAACCATCACGACCAGATATGGCAAAAACTCAATATACCAAGGGGTGATGACGGGCGGTAGGTATTCGATGGTAAAGCCGTAATCCGCGTCGCCAATCTGATCGACCGGTTTATTGAGCACCCGAGCGCGAATGATGCGAACAGAGTTTAAAAAGCCGTCTCTGTCCACATAGCAATCGAAGTCACAGCGCTTTGCAGGGAAATCATCCGCGGGGATTTTTGAGTTCTTCATCAGCCCCACAAGCTGATTGTTCATGATTGCTATTGATTGAATGGAATCACTCTCCACCCGTTTTAACAAATCGTCGTACGAAATTGTCGTATCCTGAGGAGAGGATAGCAGGGAAAAAACCTGCGTTAAAATGATCACCGCTATGAGAATAACGGCGTAAACCGTAAAGCCGCGAAAAGGCCGCTTCAAACTGTTACCTCCTGATTAAAAAAATCATCTTTTAGTATACCACTTCTTTCATAGGCTGTAAACCTCTGGGCGAAGAACGCCGATATCCGGAAGATTCCTATACCGTTCGGCGAAATCAAGCCCATAACCGACCACAAAATAGTCCTCCACTTCGAATCCGCAGTAGTCTGGCACCAAGGCTGTCTTTCTTCGATAGGGCTTATCCAGCAGTGTGCAGACTTTTAGGGATTTTGCGCCCCGAGTCCGAAGATTTTCCACCAGGAAGGAAAGGGTTAGCCCTGTGTCAATGATATCCTCGACGATCAGCACATCCCGCCCGACGATGTCCTTGTCCAAGTCTTTCAAAATCCGAACGACGCCCGAGGATTTCGTGGCGCTGCCATAGCTTGAAATGGACATGAAATCGATATGGAGCGGCAAGTCGATGGCGCGGATGATGTCGGAAAAAAACACGACAGCGCCTTTCAAAATGCCAATGCAGACAAGGTCGCACTCCGCGTAATCCTTCGTCAGCTGTTGCCCCATCCCGCATACGCGATCAGAAATCTGCTTTTCCGTCAACAATATCCGGTCCAAATCCTTATAAAGATGTGAACTGTCCCGTTTCAACATGGCACGCTCTCCTTTTTTATAGTTCCCACGGCAGGCTGCCCTTATAAACAATTTTAATCGCCTTGTGGGTACTTTCGACGATTGCCGCGTCCCGTCCAGGTTTTAATCCGACGATCCAAAGGATTCGGTTCCCTTTGGCAAAAACCGGAAGGAGGTTGCGAAACGGCCGGTCGATTCCCTCCCCTTGCAACGCTTTCTTGAGCTTTTGGGTACCTAGTGACCCAAGGGGGGCGAAAACGTCGCCATCTTGCCGAAACCGAAAGGCGGCACCCTGTATAGCGTCCGCGTCAAAGGTTTGGCTGCGCACGCCATCTCCAAAATCATCTTTCGCGCAATCTGTTCGGATAAAATCACCTTGAGGCATATGGGGCTGTTCATATTCACCCGCCAACAAATGGAGCCTTTCCCGGGTTCGCAGCGCTTTCCATCCACCGGGGAGGTTTGCGGTGTCGCCTATCGGCAAGGACATCATGGTTTTCACATGGCGGGCTTCCAAGGGGGGGACTTTGCACATGGCCGCAAAAGTCCGGCAAGCGCTCGCGGAAATTACAGAATCCGGCATGCGCCAAAAGGCGCCGTAGGGCATGAGCTTTACGCGTTCAAAAAGCAGCGCTTCATCCTGGAGATGCTGGGCATCGACCGCGAGAGCCGCATGGGCTGCCGTCCGGCACATCGCTTGTGCAACCCGAGGGTTCAGCCGCCTGAGCAGTGGAAAAACTTCTTGGCGAATAAAGTTTCTGGTGTGGACCGTGTCCTGGTTTGTGGCATCCTCCCGCCAGGGAATTCCGGCTTCGGTAAGGTAATCCACAATTTCCTGCCGGGAAACGCCCAGCAGAGGCCTGGCCCGAATCCCGGACAAGGGCCGCATTCCAGCGAGCCCATCAAGGCCGCATCCGCGGACAAGATGAAGAAGCAGTGTCTCCGCCTGGTCTTCCATTTGGTGGGCCAAAGCGATTCGGCAGGCGCCAATGCGCTCCGCCGTGTCCTCCAAGAAAGCATACCGAGCTCTTCGCGCGGCATCTTCCAGGCTGCATTTCCATTGATGCGCCAACCGCGGCACATCCCCATGGCCAATATGACACGGAACCTCCCGCAAATCGCACTGGATCTTTACAAAGTGCGCATCTTCCCGGGATGCTTCCCCCCGAATGCCATGCTCAAAATGAGCGACGTGAAGGCAGATCCCTAAATCTTTTCTAATCCCATAAAGAACTGATAACAGCGCCATGGAATCGGCGCCGCCAGAAATGGCGGCCAGAACTGTGCTGCCCGCCGAAAAAAGTCTCTTATCGCGTATTTCCTTCGCGACCCGCGAAAGAATATCCGCATCACCGCCGTTCATGGCTATATTGTAACCGGATTCAAGCATTCCTGCAACAAAAAACAGCCGCGATTCAGAAATTCTTTCTGGTTCATCCCGTTTTTTGTTGCGATAGGTTTTAAATGCTTAAATGGGATTAGCTTTCAATGAGAAAAAATAAGCCTCGCCGCTGCGTTAACGAACAGGGCGAGGCGTAAATGGCAATAAATATTTCGACAACAATGCAGAGCGATGCAAAAGATCCGGAAATTTGCGCGATCAAGGTTGCCAATTGGTATCAGGGCAGCGGGCACACCCTTATGATGCCGCTCCGGCTCACGCTTCCTCCACCTTGGCAACAACCACCGTCATATCGTCCAAGGCGGTTCCTCCGCTACGCTCGTATGCGCGACGAAGCAGCGTATCCGCGAAGCGCTGTGGCGTCGGCATCCGATCGCTTACCGCTAAGCCGCCTAAAGCACGGACAAAACCAACCTCATCGCTGCCAAAGGCGTCCAGAATGCCGTCCGAAACCATGAGAAGCACATCCCCCGGCAATAATCTCGCGGTAAGAGCCCGGGGGGTCACCGCGTCCAGAATCCCCATAGGCAACGCGTCGCTGCCAATGCGCTTGCATTTCCCCCCGCGCAGCAAAAACGACGGGCATGCGCCCAACTTATCCAGCGTCGCCTCGCCGCTGTCCAAGTCCACAATGCAAAGATCCATGGTCGCGAACATCTCATCGCCGCGGCAGGCCACCAGAAGGCCATTGACTGTGCGGAGCGCATCGCTTCGTCCATACCCTGCCTTTAAGGTTTGCAGCAGCAAGTCCAAGGCGGCGCGGCTTTCATTGCATGCTTCCCGCCCGCTGCCCATGCCGTCGCTGATGGCCAGCAAATGCCTTCCCGCGTCGAGCCGGACAGACAAGGCACTGTCGCCGGAAATCTCTTCCCCAGCAATCGGGATCGTGCTGCGCCCTACCGCCAACCGGAGCCTCGGGCGTTCCACATAGAGCAGCAGGTCGTTCTTCGCCTGATTTTCCATGAGCTCCATCTTTCGGTTTAGCGCCGTGCTCAGCGCTACGGCCAGGCGGTCCGCTTGTCCTATGTTGCAGTGCACATCAAGCCAGACATGAAGGCGACCGTCCAACTCGCAAACCGTCAGGGCATCCGAGCGTTCTCGCAGCGCTGGCATGGCATTGCAGATCATCGCGTGGGCCCGTCTTGCCTCCGCGGTGCCATCTCCCAGCCGATCAGAAAGCCCTTGCAGCGCTTGCGCCTGCCCTTTGAGCTGCTCCATGGCCCAAGCCCGCGCCTCCATCCGGCGGGCATCCTCTTTTTCTTTCCGAGCCCGGGTAGCCAGCAACCCTACCGCCAGCCCATAGACTTCCGAAGCGTGGGTACAGCCCATCATGCGGGTTGCTTGTTCGATTTCCAAGGCGTTGGGTTTTCCCGCGCACGAGAGCAAAACACCGTCCAAAAGCGCCATTGTCTCCGCCCGCTTTTCATCCCAGCAGGTTTGCTGCTGTTCACACCCAGTGCAGAGGCGGCACGCCAGTAGCTCAACCGGCTGAGCGTCCGACGTCTGATCCGGCGTCGGCAAGGCTTTCGCGATGCCGACCATGGCTTCGGCATAGCCTGACAAAACGACGGAAGAAGCGATTGTCTCCCCTTCTCCCATGGCCTTAACGTCTGTTTCCAGCACATTCCTCACCTGGTCCATCCAACGCCTTGGCATGGAGAGGAAGATCAAACCTCCAATGAAAAGGGAAGGTACCGTATCGATGATGCGGTCCAAACCGCCCTGAGCGAAAGCGACGAGGCCGCAACCCATGATTCCCCCAAGAAAGGGCATAAACCGTTGATTTCCTCGCAGCAGCCCTCCGAGCCCTCCAAGAACACCCAGCAAAACCACCATATCAAACGGCCTGCCGGTGGACATGAGCACCAAGCCCACCAAGGCGCCCGCGGGAAGGGCAAGGCCGGGACCCGCGGCCCAGGAAACCACAAGGATCGTCAAGCCCACCAGCACATCCCCAAGGGAGATCATGCCCTGCCGAATCCACATTCCACCGAGGGCAAGGATGGTGGCAAACAGCAGACAGCATAGCTTGTCATCATTGGTCAGCGTTTTTCGCGGCATAAAAGAGGCCAAAAGTCCGCGCAAAAAGACAGGGGTAAGAAGCCCAGCCGCGATGGCCCCGGAAAGGCAGATAATGACCGAGTCCATCCTCCTGGTCTCAAAGGGCAGGGGAAAAAGCATGGCAGCGCCGGCGGCCAGAGATACCTTCCAAGGCTTCCAGTCCCAGCCTTTTCGCACAACCAATGCCAGAATAGCGCAAGCGCCCAGCTGCCAGCCGTTGACCCAGGTAATGGGCAGCCAGCGCACCAAAAGTCCAAGCATGCAGCCAGCCATCACCGGCCAGACGGGCTTTTGCAGCAACAAAAGGGACGCCATGAGCGGCACACAAAACGGCATGGCTCCACCCGGCAGAATTGCCTGTGAAAGAAGCGTGGACATGAGCAAAAACACTGCGTTTTGGGCATTGACCTGCGCCGTGATCCGTTGTACAAATCCAACTGATTCTACATCGTGGTTATTCACATACCCAATACCGGACCATACCTCCCTATAGTGCTGTGCCATCCAATCCACCACCATCTATATGATGAATACAGTATAGCGACTATGTGAAGAGCCGGTGTTGAATTCCGCCGCAAACAATGGCGTCCATTCGACAAAGAGCTATCGAATTGTAGAAATCTCCACCATCGTGAGAAAACGCGCAAAATCCCTCATTTTAAGAAAGGCATCGCCTCCAAAGGCGCAGCGGGCTGTGGCGGCAGCAATGCCGTTGCGGAGGGCCTCTGCCAGGGAATCCCCCTCCGAAAACCCCTTAATAAGTCCGGCGACCATGGCGTCCCCGGCTCCGGTGGTCGTTTGGATGGGTTCCCGAATTCCCGGTGAAAAAACCGCCTTGTTTTCAGTAACAGCCATGGCTCCATTCTCCCCCATGGACACCACGACAACCTGAGCCCCCAAAGCGCAAAGCGACAGAGCCGCCGCCAGAATATCTTCCCTTTCTTTGAGCGGTTTTCCGCTCGCCTGTTCCAATTCGTCCAAGTTTGGTTTCACAAGCCAAGGTCTGTTCTCCATTCCCAGGCAAAGACTGTCCCCATCCGCGTCCAGGATCACCCGGCACTTTGGCGCGATGCCGCGGACATGGCGGATAAGCTTTCCATACCAGTCAGAAGGGCATCCCTGGGGTAAGCTGCCGTTGAGAACAAGGTATTCACTTGTAAGCGCCGTGTTTGCCGTCATCGCAAATATCTCGGTAAGAAGCGAGGGCGGCGCTTCCGGAACGGGCTCATTCACCTCCGTCGTGATGCCGCTGGTCCGATCAAACAGCTTCTGATTGATCCGCACCTGACCAGGGGCGGGCAAAAAAGAATAGGCGACGTTATTCCTCTCAAGCCGCTCCGTAACAGGTTCTCCGCCTCCGGCCAGGATTCCGACACAGTGCGCGGGAAGCCCCAATGCCTGCGCCGCCAGCGCCACATCAATGCCTTTGCCCGCGCCTTCCGCCCGCGCAAGCCGCACACGGTTTGTGCCACCCAGGATGAAACTTTCAAACTCCAAGCGTTTGTCGATCGCTGGGGACAAAGAAAGAACCGTAATCATCAAAATTCCTCCCTAAACAAAAAGGGAACGGCAAACACCATTCCCTTTGACAGCACATACGCCTCGCGGCGGATAAGCTCACTCGTCCTCTTCTTCTTCCTTCTTCGCACTTTCGACAATCTTTTGCGCGATGTTAGCCGGCACCTCTTCATAACGCTCAAAGCGCATTTCGAAGGAACCCCTGGCCTGCGTCATGGAACGAAGATCCGTAGCGTACTTGAACATTTCTGCCTGGGGTACCTCCGCGACGACCTGCTGCATGCCGCTTACCTGGTTCATGCCCATAATGCGGCCGCGACGGCGGTTCATATCGCCGATAATGTCACCCATGTACTCGTCCGGCACCATGACTTCCACATGATAGATCGGCTCCAGGAGAACAGGACTCGCTTCAGCGCAACCCTTCTTGTAGGCGATGCGGGCGGCAGTCTTAAACGCCATTTCCGATGAGTCAACGGCATGATACGATCCATCGTATAGGGTCGCCCGCAAGCCAAACATGGGGTAGCCGGCCAAGACACCCTTCGGAATGTTCTCCCGCAATCCCTTTTCAACGGAGGGAATGAAGTTCCTCGGCACTACGCCGCCTACGACCTTATCGACAAACTCGAAGTCGGTCTCCGTGTCTCCAATGGGCGAGAATTCAATCCATACGTCGCCGAACTGGCCGTGTCCGCCGGACTGCTTCTTATGGCGTCCTTGAGCCTTTACGGCCTTGCGGATGGTTTCCCGATAAGCGATCCTAGGATCCTGCAGCTGGGCTTCCACGCCAAACTTGCTGGAAAGCTTTTTACTGACGACTTCAATGTGCATCTCTCCTTGGCCGGAGAGCAGCGTTTCCGTGGTGTCCGGATCCTTGCCCACGCGGATGGTGGGGTCTTCTTCCTGCAGGCGCGCCAAGCCGGAGAAGATCTTGTCCTCTTCGCCGGTCTTCTTGGCGTAAACCGCCATGGAGATGGAAGGCGCCGGAAAGAAAATCTCCTCATAGCGGACGGGCTTCCCAGCGTCGCAGAGGGTATGCCCGGTATTTGTATACTGCAGCTTCGCCAAAGCGCCGATATCTCCTGCCACAAGCCTCTCGGCCGGCAATTGATCCTTGCCCCGGAGGCTGAAGATGTTGCCCGCCTTTTCAGTCTTATCGGCATTGGCGTTGTAAAGAACCGTGGACTGGGTCAGCACGCCGGAACAAACCTTGAACAGGCTCATCTTGCCAACGAATTTGTCAACAACCGTCTTGAATACGAGCGCTGAAAAAGGCTGGTTTTCAGCGCAAACCCTGGTTTCGGGCTCATCATTCCTGGGATTTGCACCTGTCAGCTCCCGCATGGCAGGAGATGGCATATACGCGGAGAGAATGTCCATCAGGGGAATCACTCCGGCGCCATTGATGCCCGCGCAGCAGCCCACAGGCACAATGGCCCCCTCGACCACGCCGGCCCGCAGGCCACGGAGAATTTCCTCTTCGGACAGTTCGCCTTCCTCAAAGAACTTTTCCATCAAGGCTTCGTCCGTCCCGGCTACGGCTTCCATGATTTCTTCCTTTGCGGCTTGGATGGCATCGGCCATGCCGGCGGGCACAGGGATGTCCTTGCAAGTCTTTCCAATGGCCTCATAAGCCTTGTTTTCAAGCACATTGACGACGCCTTTAAAGTTGAGTCCGTCGCCAATGGGTAACAAGATCGGAACCACTTCCGAACCAAAGCGATTCCGGAGCTGAGCCAGTATTTTTTTGAAATCAGCGTGTTCACGGTCCATTTGGTTGATGATTAGGCACTTTGAAACCCCAAATTTTGTACTAAAATCCCAGGCTTTTTCCGCTCCGACAGTGAGCCCGGAGACAGAACCGACGATGATGGCGGCGCCTTCGCAAATGCGCATAGGGCCCATCATTTCGCCGATGAAATCAAAGTAACCGGGTACGTCGACCAAGTTGAGCTTCTTTCCCTTCCATTCGACAGGCGCTACGGCGGTGGAAATTGATATGCCCCTGCGGGTCTCCTCGGCGTCAAAGTCGGTGACGGTGGTGCCGTCCTCAACCCGTCCCTGACGGTCAATGGCGCCTGATGCATAGAGCATTGACTCCACAAGCGTGGTTTTTCCCTCGCTGCCATGGCCTACGACAGCAATGTTGCGGATGTTCTCGGCCTGGTATTCCTTCATTCCCAATATCCTCCCGTGATGCGCGAACATATCTCGCCGCACGCAAGGCAAGCGAGGCCAGCGCATGAAAATCTAGGATACATAGTAGCATAGGAAGGAAAACCTGTAAAGGTTTTTTTAAACAGACGCTTGGCTCTTAAGAAGAAACAACCGCGGTTATTGACGCGAGGTGGGTTCATACCATCCAGAGCATGGAACTACGCACGGTTTCCAGGCTCAGGGCGTCCAATTCTCCCGATGCCGTTCCTGGAGCGCTTCTTGTGTCGCGAGCATTTCGCGGAGAGAGACGTCCCTTGCTTCAGACATAAAACTCACCTGCCATTTCTTTCTCAAGCCGCCTGACAAAGGCATGGGTGAAAGCCACTTTTTCATCCAGGATTTCATGGGAGACGGGAAGTCGAAGCCGGGTATGCACCCGCACAATGTAGGCGTCGAAATCCTTTTGATACCATGCAAGCGTTGCCTGCATACCCTGCTCTGAGTATGCGCCGTATTGGAAAGCCAATCCAACTTCAAGCGATCCGAAATGATCCAGCACATCGGCATCCTGGAGCAACTTGACGAAGATATCGGGATTTTGGTGGTTATTGTGCTCACATATGAGCCGTGCAACCTCTTCTACGAGGGAGGACGGCAAAAGGGGCTTTAAAAATTCCGCCGCGAGGGCCGCGCTGCTCTCCGCGTGGGGTTCAATGCCCTTGCCCACATCGTGAAACATGGCGGCAATCCGAAGGGCGTTGTCATGGGAATCATCCGAAATCGTTCTTTTCCGCAAGGTAATGACGCACTTCGCCGTTCGACGTCCATGCCAATAAATAAAACCCGTTTCCCGCATAGCGTGGGCCTTGCGGTCTTTCATCAAGGACGCCGCAAGCGCGTCTAATCGCAAAAAATCAATTTCATCCATCCTATTGCCAACCCTATTACCCACACTTAGAGAAACCGCAAGATCTGCAGATAACACATCCGCCCTCAAATTCCATCGTGGCGCCGCATTCGGGACATAAGCTTTCTTTTCCCTTGGAGCAGGATCGTCTCTCTGAACAAAGGGAGCAGTTGCTGATGCATACGCTTCGCTTGCGGTCAGGCATGGCTTCTTCTTTATAAGAACTCAACTCTTGTTGGATGGCAGGCTGGCCATTTCTGGCCTTGATCACCTTTTCCAGCACGCGCCCAATGGCGTCAGGGCAGGAGAGCACATTCAAGCCAGGCTGACGGAGAGTGGAATGGCAGCGGATTCCGCGAAGCTGTTCGATGATGGTATTTACATCTATGCCTGCCCGAAGCGCTATGGACACAAGCCGGCTGGTCGCCTCGCTCTGGGATGGGCATCCCCCTGCCCGACCGAGATTCGTAAAAACCTCGCAGATGCCTATATCATCGTAATTGACAGTGATATACAAGTTTCCGCAACCGATACGCGTTTTTTCCGTAATACCCATGGTCATCTGAGGGCGCTGCCTTGGCTGGATCGCCACAGCGGACTCGCTTTGCCGTTCTGGCAGTGCTTCAGCAAAGGGCATGGCCTCACTCTCCTGGCCTATGCTCAACACCTGCTCATCCCGACTTCCGTCCCGGTAAATCGTAACGCCTTTGCAGCCAAGCCGCCAGGCGAGTTCATAGGTTTCGTGTACGTCCTCCCGGAGGGCATCATGGCGGAAATTGACGGTTTTGGACACGGCGTTGTCCGTAGATTGCTGGAAGGCCGCCTGCATCCGGATGTGGAATTCAGGGGAAACGTCATGGGCAGTCACAAAGACCCGCTTCACGTCCTCGGGGATGCCTTCGATAGATTGAAGCGTCCCTTTTTCCACTACAGTCTTTATCAGCTCTGGGGTATAGAATCCCCGCTTTTTCGCCACCTCTTCGAAATATGGATGCACTTCCGCGAGGGAATCGTGATCCATTACGGTCCGAACAAATGATAGAGCAAACAGAGGCTCGATACCGCTTGAGCATGACGCGAGAATCGAAATGGTACCCGTTGGCGCTATGGTCGTGACCGTGCCGTTGCGCGGCGGATAGGGATCGTTTTTAAATACACTGCGATCGATGAAAGGAAAGGGACCCCGTTTCTCCGCCAGCATCCGGGAGGCCTCCTTGGCCCGCATGTTGATATAGCCCATGATATCCTCGGCAAGGGAAATTCCATCATCGCTGTCATAGGGAATTCCAAGCTTAAAGAGCATATCCGCCCATCCCATCACGCCCAGGCCGATTTTCCGGGTGCCCAGGGACATCTCCCTTATCTTGTCCAATGGGTAACGGTTCACCTGGATGACGTTATCCAAGAAATGGACGGCATCATCCACAACCTCGCCCAAAAGGTCATAATCGATTTGATAGCCGTTCCCATCCGCCTTGAGCATCACGCCCAGGTTGATGGAGCCAAGGTTGCAGCTTTCAAAGGGCAGAAGGGGCTGTTCGCCGCAAGGATTTGTTGCCTCAATCTCGTCTATTTCCGGAGCAATATTGTCCTGGTTCAGCCGGTCTAGGAATACGATGCCCGGTTCCCCGCCCCGCCAAGCCCAGTCAACAATCATGTCAAAGATATCCCTTGCCCGCTCGATCTTCACCGGATCCTTTGTATGAGGATCCACGAGCATATACTCCTCGTCGTTTTCCACCGCTTCCATGAACGCTTCCGTAAGGCCGACGGAAATATTGAAGTTCGTAATCTGTTTTAAGTCGGATTTGCAAGTGATGAATTTGCGGATGTCCGGATGGTCCACCCGAAGAATCCCCATATTCGCGCCCCGGCGCGTACCGCCCTGCTTGATGGCTTCTGTGGCCGCGTTAAAGACTTTAATGAAGCTCACCGGGCCGCTCGCCACGCCGCCGCTGGAACGAACGGCGGAACCCTCTGGCCTTAGCCGGGAGAAGGAAAAGCCCGTTCCCCCGCCGCTTTGGTGGATTAACGCCGCGTTTTTGATCGTCTCAAAGATTCCTTCCAAACTATCAGGAACTGGCAGCACAAAACAAGCGGAAAGTTGACCCAAAGGCCTTCCCGCATTCATGAGTGTTGGTGAATTGGGCAAAAACTGGAGCGATACCATCCGATCATAAAAGCGCTTGGCCGTTTCTTCGGGGTCAATGTTTAAATCGTATTCTAAATCAGCCGCGGCTATCGTCTCCGCCACACGATGAAAGAGCCCTTCTGCATCCTCCAAGGCTTTTCCCTCGGCATCCCGCGCAAAGTAACGTTTTTCCAGAACCCTGAGTGCATTATCGCTGAGCATAGGATAATCCTCCCTTGTCAGTTTCATTAGTATAGCGCACAGGGCATGCAAAATCAAGGGAATGTAGTCTATTAATTATTCGCTACAGGATATTGTGTCATTGGATGGGCACCGCATGCCGTTTCCGCGATGGCTTGCGCCAAATAGGGGATGGCGGCCAATGCCTCCTCCAGCGTATTCATGTTATTGCCGACCTCCACAAGCAAAGCACCTGTGGAAACATGCTGATTGTATCGGCTTGCCTTTGTGGATACCGGTCTGCCTGTGCTTTCCGCCACCGTATTGATCGCGTTGGTGATGAGCTGCGCTCTTTCAAAGTTCTTTTCCCAATCAGGCAGCTGGGCAAAAGCATGCCCGTCATGGGTGCCCGTGCCCTTGCCGATCAGGAACATAATCCGGGCTGTGGGGATGCCTTCTATATCCACCACATTGGAAGCGAACGCGCCCTGCACATAGGCATCCCGGTGGAGATCCAAGTAAAGGTCAAAAGTCTCCCCTTTGGCCATATAGTTTTCAATCGCGTCCAAAGACCGCTGATACGCGCCGTCAAGCCTGGGAGGCTCAAACGCCGTATCGTCATGTACTACCGTCATGCCATATATGTTTCCAAGAACCCTGGCCAACTCCGCCCCAACCCGAACTACATTGAACGCGGGATCTGCCGTGCGCCACCGCTCGGTGGCCTTGTATTGTCCGGGGAAATCGGGTTCATACGCTTCATAAGTATGGGAGTGATAGATCAGCACGCGAAAAGGCGCCCCTAGTTCCCGCTCATGGGAAACAATTTCAACCTCTATATCATCCTTTGACGGCACTTCTTCCGGTTCCGTCTCGTGAACCTTATTCGTTACCGAAGGCGCCGGTGTTTGGGTTAGGTTCACATCCACCTGTACCGCCGCGGATTGCACTGGAGGCAGCCAATCCGACGCGGTGGCAAAGCCAAAAAAGCCGGCAAGCAGAATGGCGGCCAAGAAGGCAAGCTTACGGACAACTTTTTTCATGGGTTTGCCACCTTCTGCTTGAATAAAATTCTTTATCGTATTCCAACAATGCTTCCAGGGCATCGGATCCAATCAATGCGTTTCATCATGGGAATAACATTTTTCTATATGCGCTTTAAGCTGCGCTAATGCATCAATGCTGGGATCTCATCTTTGCTCAGGCGAGGTTGCAGCGCCCGATTGATGCCCAAAGCGAGCAGTTCCGCCATATGGGATACGCGTTCGTCCACCTCACGGGGTGTGACCACCAAATCTCCCAGCCGCTTTGCCACCACTCGATCCACAAGGGCGTCCAAGGCGTCCGTGTGCTCATTGTCGTCCATTTCCAAATCATCCACCAACAGTTCCAGCGCGTCCCTGGCAATGGTGGCTGCATAGACGACCATTGGGACTCCCACGGCGATCACAGGCACCCCGAGGGTCTCTTCATTCAGGCCAAGGCGATGATTCCCTACACCGGAACCGGGCTGAATGCCCGTGTCGGCAATCTGCATGGTGGTGCAGATCCGGTTTGTCTCCTTCGCGGCAAGAGCATCCACGGCGATCACTGCGTCGGGCTTGGTATGCTCTACGATTCCACGGACAACTTCCGCGGTTTCAATGCCCGTAACCCCCAACACCCCCGGCGCAACCGCGCTGACCGAACGAAGCCGCCCTTTCACATGGGTGGGAACATTTTCTCGCATATGTCTCGTCACCAACAGATTGTCAATCACCCGAGGCCCTAAGGAATCCGCTGTTATCCGGCGATTTCCCAAGCCGATAACCAGCACGGAACCCAATTCGGGAATCATGTCATGAAGCGTCTGCGCCAGGCGGTCCACCGCCATTTCCAGCAGGGCAGGCTCCGGCATGTGAAGTTGGCTGGATTCAAGGGTTACATACCTCCCCTTTGGTTTTTCCAGCGCCGCCACACCGCGTTCATCAACGATCTCTACCACGGTCTCCGTCAAGTCGCCCAGACGAAGCTGTTCCATCCTTACCCCGGACACATCCGCGCCACCCACAAGGGCGGAGGATTCAAGCGCCAGATCGGATCGGTAACTTCTCATGCATCCGCCTCCAAATACACTTTTGCATTACTATGGCTGTTCAGCCAACAACTTATCCCACAAGAGCAAAAAAGGCTTGCACGCAAGCTCCTTTCATGGTATTATATCCGTTGTGAACCTTTGCCAAGGAGGTGAAATGAGAATTGCCAAACATTAAGTCCGCTATGAAGCGTGTGAAGGTCAATGCGAAGAAGAACCTGCGCAACCGCATGGTGAAGTCTTCCGTCAAGACCGTTGTGAAAAAGTTTGATGCCGCTGTCGTGAACGATTTGCAGCAAGCCCCCGCGCTTTTGCAGGCTTCCTTCAGCGCTCTGGATAAGGCTGCCGCGAAAGGTGTTATCCATAAGAATGCGGCCAACCGCAAAAAGGCACGTCTGGCTCGTCGGCTGGCTAAGGCCGCGAACTGATGCGTAGCCTCTCAAGACGTTGAAAGTTTCAACGTCTTTTCTTTTGGGTCTGGCCGTTACTTCGGCACAGTCGCCATGTTGTTCATGAATATGACCCGCTCCAGCGCGGCGTCCTCCCGCATTTTTCCGCTCTTGATGGCAAAATCCGTATCCACGCACAGATCCAGCTTTGCCCGAAGGGATTGTGTCTCCATATTCTTTGCCTGGGCAGAAAGCTTGCGGACGGCAAACGATGGGAGCCCCAGTCGCTTTCCAATCTCAGCTTCAGGCATCCGGATTTCTTGCATCTGCTTAAAGTAATACAAGTTCCGGTATTGCCGCGCCAGCATTGCCAAAATGCCTATCCTGGCCTCCCCATTCTCCAGCATGGAGGTTAAAAGCTTGAAGGAATCAGCCTCACTGCCCTCCACCAGCGCATCCACAAGCTGGAATATGGTGCATTCCAGGGATTGGGTCGCGACGCGCTCAATATCTGATTTCTCGGCTTCCTGCCGCTCCCCAAGATATGCCGCCATCTTCGCGATTTCTTGCGAAAGGGTCAGCAATTCGCGGCCTGCCCAAAAAGAAAGAAATAAAGCATTCTCTTCGGTCATAATTTTCCCATATTGCTTCATCTGCTGCCGTATCCACCTGACCAAATCATGATCGGAAAGCTTGTCAAATTTTATGACGCACGCCTTCTGATTGAGGGTCTGCGTCAGTTTCTTCCGCCCATCCGGCAAAACCCGGCACAAAAAGAGGATACATGTCGTATCCGGCGCGTGATCCAGGTATTCGCTGAGCTTCTTGGCCTCTTCCGCCTCGTTGGCGCTTTTCCCGGGGAGTAGCAGCATGCTGTCCCGGATGAGCACAAGCCTCCGCTCTCCAAGCATGGGCAATGTCTCCGCAGCCCCAATCACCGCGTCTGCGGCCGGGTTTACCAGCACCGTTTCATTCATGGCCTCCAACCCATCCGGCAACAGCTTTTTTCGGAGAAGCGCAAGCGCCTTGTCCTGAATAAACGCTTCATCGCCTTGAAACAGGTATACTGGAGCAATATCATTCCGCTTCATCGCGGAGAAAAACTCTTCATGCGTCATGGACAATAGGCCTCCACCCATATTTCCTCTCCCGCAAAATAGACAGTCAGCGCACCGGTGTCCCGGGTTATAAATATTTCGGCACCCGCGTCCTCAAGCCTCTGCAGGGCTTCAGGATTGGGATGCCCATAGGAATTGCGCCCCGTTGAAATCAGCGCGATATTCGGGGTCGCGTCCGCAAGGAAATCTGATTGGGCGGATTTGCTACTGCCATGGTGGGCAACCTGAAGCACATCGCAATCCACGCCAAGGGGTTCCGCCACCCCGTCCGCATCCCCGCAGAGAAGGAGAGTATGGGGTCCAATTTCAACGAGCATTACGATGGATTGATCATTGGGATCGCCACCCCTGGTCGCATCCCGTTCTGGGGCAATAATCCGGGCTGTCAAGCCGTTGAGGGACAGGATATCCCCTGCCGCCAGCTCTGTCACTGTGGCGCCGGCAATCCATGCCCGTGAAAGGAGTTCCCGGTATTCCGCCTCTCCCCCGAACGCCTCCGCGTTGGTCGGCACATAGATGTTACGTACCGGTATCTTGGCATCCAGCAGCTCTCCCAGGCCATCGATGTGGTCCGCGTGGGGATGGCTCAGGAACAGCCCTTCCACATCCGCGCCGCTATGAATCAAGTATTCCGTCAAATCGCTGTTTGTATTGCCGCAATCATAGACAAATGTTTTTCCGCCCACATGAAGCACGCCGGAAAGCGCCTGCCCAACATCCAGCTGCACATAGCGTGCGAAAAAATCGCCATGGATATAGCCCGCTCCAACCGCGACACAGGCTGCCAGCGCCGCGCAAGCAATTCGAAACCGCCACCGCCATATTACCGCCGTCGAGCAGAGTAGCAGGGTGATAAAAAACGCGATGGCGGTCCACCAAGCAAAAGCAGGAACCCGTAAAACAGCCATGGGAATTGCAGCGCCCACTTTCGCGGCAAGCAGCAGCACAACGGCCATGCCCTTGGCTGCCATGACCAAACCCCACCCCAAGGGAGCCCAGAGCGCATGCAGTGCGGTGCCCATGGCGGCGACAGGAATGAGCAGCCCGGCCAGGGGAACTGCTAAAAGGTTCAACAGAAGCCCAATCAGCGATACATTGCCAAACCATGTGGCGACCGCCGGCAAAAATCCCAGTTCCGCCGCCGCCGTTGTGGATAGGCCGTCCCATAGCCAAGAAGGTCTGGATGGGAGCACTTTTTTAAGCGAAGGGCGTAAGAGAACCAAGCCAAGCACCGCGCAAAAGGAGAGCTGGAACCCCGGCGCGAAAAGATCAAGAGGGCGGACGGCAAGAATGAAAAAAGCGGCAAAGGAGAGGGAAGTGATCGGGTCAACCTTTCGCTTCACCACATACCCGCCTTGAATCATCAGCAACATAATCGCGGCACGGATCACCGAATCCGCAAGCCCCGTAACCGTAGAGTACACGCTGAGCAGAATGGCAAGAAGCCACCAGCGGGTTTTGGGCGAGACCGGAAGAAATTTGAGCAGGCGATCCAGCAGGAGATACCACAACGCCACATGGAGGCCTGACACAGCAAGCAGATGCACAATGCCGCTGTCCCGCATCCACCCGGACCACTCATCGGGCACCCTGCTTTGATCTCCCAAGAGCATTGCCCGAATGATCGGGGCGGTCTGCCCGAATAGCTTGTCCACCCGCGCCCCTAAGTCACCCCGTATTTTGAAAGCAAGCCCGCGGACGCTAAACTCCGCTTGCTTAAGGATTTTGGGCGCAGATGTGGCGTACAGCCGTACATGGGCGCCATTTTGGGCAAGCCATGTTTTTTGATCAAAACCGCCAGGATTTCTGGGGACACTTGGCCAATAACGGGATCCGCTTACCCGCACCTCCTGATCGTGTTCCAGGCGCACTTTTGATTCTGTCGGATAATAGCAGTATACGTTGGAATGTATGGGAATCCATTCCTCGGATTCCGACAGAACGGATACATCACTCAAGAAGAAGGAAACAGCTTTCTCACTTTGCGTAATCGGCCCATCCACGATGCCGCTGACTGTCCACTTCGCGTCCTCCGGCATCTCGGGCACATCCCATTCCAAAGCGGCCCGGGAAAGCCCAAAGAGCACCATGGACAAAAGAGCCAGCATGCCAACAAGAATCTTGACGCGGCGCAGCACCAGTGCCAAAGCAGCAGCCGCAAAAAAGGCGATAATCATCCAGTGCCCATAAGGAACATAAAGAGAAAGCAGGATCCCAATGGCAAACGCCAAGATGCCGCAAAACAAGAGCCTGGTCCGAAAAAAGGAAGGCGCGGGCCAGGAGATCTTCCAGGAACGCACCTTTGTAAGCATTCCGTTACCTCCCTATGTACAGCCATTCTTTCCAAGCGTTCTATAGGTTTAAAGCGTTTTGAAAAAAATCATTCTCTCTCAAAATCCATGCGGTGTTCCCGATAGAGCGCTTGGCTGGTTTGAAACAGGCGCAATACTTCCTCAATGCCTTCCCGAAGGAGGGCAGTATCCGGCGCGTCGGCGCAATCCCTTCGCAAAGACAACCCAATTTTGCCATCGGACGCTTCCGAAAGAATCATAAGCTCTCCCACGCTTCGAAGTGCGCGAATCACACGGTTTCTTTGAAAGCCCGCAACTCCTACAAACGCGTCCACCCGGCTTGCCGCGTTGGCAAGCGCGTCGTCGTCCATCTCTTCAATTTCCGGACCGTTCAATATTCGCGCGGAACTGCGAAGAATACCGCTGGCACGTGCTGCGCCTTCCAGCACAGTCTCTTCCGTCACCAATACCGGCCGGATATCCATCTCCCGGAACGCGTCCATGGTAGCAGGGATATCTTCTTTGGCAAGATCTCCCATGCCCACCACGCCTAAAAAAACCATATCAGTTTCACATTCGGCGGTATTTTCAAGCCACTTCGTGGCAAATCCAAGCGTTTCCAAGCCGTAGCTTTCCATTTTCAAAACAGCGCTCTGAACGCTTTCCCGATCCATGGGAAAAATCTCGCGTTCCTGACCATCCAGAACAAAAGAGCAACAGGCTAAAATCGCAGCCGGATCGCCCTTGGCAAAGGCGCGAAGACCATTGGCGTCCCTATGTATGGTGGTTTCCATCCTTCTGCGATTGTCATAGGGAATGGACTCAACCTTTGGATATTGTTTTGCCATTCTTGAGCTTTCAAAGTTCATTTCCCTTGCAAAGCTCTCAAGCGGCGCGTATCCATCGCATCCCAAAGCGACGCCTGCCGTCAACATCATCCAGGAACCCTGGCGTTTGAATTGCTCAATGGACCGCAGGGCAATAGGCGCGGCCGCCATTCGCACGGCGTTCCAGCCTTCCATAATCATCGGCACATCCACCACAAGCGTGCGAACGCTTGCGAGCAGATCCGGCGTGGTTTGCTGGCTTAGTATATTCCCGAGCTCCTCCTGCTCTTTGATAAACCGCCTCACTACCCGGGACCAGCGGATGGAGCGGATTGGTTTAAGTGTGATGATCATGCGGCGCATCCTCGTATTGAACCCCTTCATCATCGGACAATTCCCATATGTCGCATGAATTCGCCTTCCATAAACAAATGCTTTGCCAAAACGCCTACTTGACCGTTTACAAAAAACCTAACCCGGTTCACCCCATCAATCTCCGTCAGGGTATTAACGATGCAATAAACCAGATTTCTTTCCTCCACATCCGATAAGTCACGGCAAGCCTGGGCAAACGATTCGGATAGATTGATCAACGCCGTATCCCCATCGATCTTAAGTCCCAGCACATCCGCGTCTGTGGTGCCGATGGGGAGCGCATTGGTCAGCGTGGCGGTCTCCGGCGGCTTCATCATCTCCCGAAGAAGGGCGCGGGGCTGTGTTCTCAGCCTTTGGGCAATCGGGCGTTTGACGGCGCGAATGCCCGTATGGTCCGCCAATGGATAAAAGACCGTACAGGTGTCCGCCGCCAAAGAAGCAAAGTCCTCCCGCCGCATCAGTCCATTGGCGGCGGTCCAATCGCTGCCATCCATGAGTTCAACTTCCGTAATCATTTCTCCATCCACATAGGCGATAATGCCTTCCAGCTGCGGAATGAAGCTCGTCAGGGTATAGCAGATCGATGACAAGAGCATGCCCCTGGTGTTTCCATGAAGCATCAGAAAGTCATCAATGTATTGGGAAAAGTAAAGCTCGATGTGGCCCATGGAGGCACCCTCCGCGCGAACAAACACAGGGTCTCTGTCAAACCACTCCGAAGTGGGTACCACGGTGCGAATGCCATGTTCTTGCGTGCTGATCGTTAACTCCTCAAGAATGCGAGCGGCGTATTTCGCTGTGTCCCGCACCGGAAAAACGATGTTTCTCAGCTCGCTTAACAATGAACCGCCATCCTCTGAAAGGAAATACAAAGCCGCCACTTTCTGCAATTCGGCGTCCACGGATTTTACCTGGGTATCCATGAGCCCCCAATAGGTGGAAATATCCCCGCTGGGGTATCTGGCCATGACGCCAGTGGGAAGCGTACCGGTAAAATCAAGCCCAATATCCCGACCGTTGATGAGCACATTCACATAGTTTGTGCCGGGCAGCTCCGTCAGGGTATTGGCGATGGCGACACGAAGCGCGAATATTGCCTCATCCTCCAACGAACGCGCGGTTGTGTGCATGTTTACCGTGACTAGCTCGCCGGAAGATTCCACGGGGTTTGAAACCGGCGCTAAGCGAAGCTGCTGATACCCGGAATGAAAATCACTCACATTGATCACATCCAGAAGAGCCTCCATGCAGGCTTCATATCGGGACTGGCCCGGCTGAACCGTCACTTTCCTAACGGTTGCCACAAGCCGTGTCACATCCGCATCCGGCAGGTATAAAACCATATTCACATCCCGAGCGGACTGGCTGTCCCCAATGGGGCTTTCCGGGCCAACCCTTACATCCGGGAGCATCGCGCCGTCGCTTTGCTTCTCCGCGGGCAAATTGCTAACGCAACCCGTCAGCGTCAAAAGCACGCACAACAGAGCAATCAGCGTTCTTCTTCTCATAAACCGCTCGCCTCCATCAGCTTCAGCAATGTGGCATAGCGCATTTTCCAGAGCCCTTCATCGCATATGAGATGAATCGGATAGTTCTCCACCAATACAACCCCATTCACATCCGTATACTCAAGCATTGCCGAAAGCACGGCGCTTGTCCCATCGCTGGAGATGATGCCCGGCGTTAAGGAGTAATTGGTCAGCGAGCGATTGTGGTTGACAATTTCCTGCTGAAACGCGGCTTCCGTTGGGCTTTCGCAAATGTATCGGCTGAGCCTGCTATAGTCCTTGCCACGCCAGCAGTTTAGGATGGCAACAGCCGTATTGAAATGGGTCAGGATGGAGTGCTCATCCCTGGATACTGGCGTCAGCAAGGCGTCTCCTTCTGTTGCTTCATATATTTCCATGCGAGGAATGCGCCGCCCCACAGTATCTTCGTTGTTCTGCTGCACAAGAAGCTGCACTGCCGTGAAGTCGGTTGCTTCTGTAATCGTGTTTACAATGGAAGATAAGGCCAACCTTCGCCTAAGCAAAACTTCGCTGCGCCAGCTGAAGTTGGTATTCCAATTCGCGGGCGCATCCGCCGGGGTATCCAAAAACTCAGGGCTCAGGGTCACGGTAAGCAATGATCCGCTTTGGGATACGGAGATCACTTTTGTGCCTGGGATGAAAAGCCCGTTCATGTTGAGCAGGTGGGGACTTGGCCCGTCAATCAGCGCTTGAATCAGCACCTGTTCCAACTGGGTATCCACAGGGAGCATCACCGTCCGGGTTTCCCGGACCAGCATGCTTTCCCCTTGCATGCGAAAATAGAGGGACATTTCCTTTTTCTCCGTGTCGCTGGCGTCTGCCTTGGGGAGAATTTGGGGAGTATTCAATGCCATTTCCACTGGCGCGGGCGTAGAAATCGGCGGCACAAGAACCGAGCAACCGGACAAGAACAATGCGCCCAGGGACGCCAACAGCAAAATGGCACCTCGTTTCTTCCATTCTTTTTGTCTCATTACGCTCCTCGCAATTCCGCTATAGATACTAAGATATCGAATCATCATAATGGAAGCTCCACCCGGAATGTCGCACCTTTTCCCTCCTCGCTGATGACAGAAACAGTGCCGTCATGGAGCATCACGGCCTGATGCACAATGGAGAGCCCCAAGCCATTGCCCCCTGTTGCTCTGGCGCGCGCCTTATCCACGCGATAAAAACGATCAAAGATGTGGGCTTG
>JAVBOX010000087.1:0-16898 GCA_031550095.1 Eubacteriales bacterium | reverse complement strand
GATTCTATATCCGAAAGGATGACGCGCGCCATTTCTGGCGTGTAGCTTCGCTGATAGTGATGATCCACGAATTTAACGCAAATTTGCCCCATGCCTATGTTGCCGTACATCATGCTGATTACCGGCAAATCTGTGTCGGCGCAGAGCATAGAAAGAAAATCCGACCGTGAATAAACGAGCCCATTGGCGTCGTAAGAATAGTGATCCGCAAGGATTACCGCTCCTGCGGGCAGGGTCGCGACGGTGTCCAAGAGCGCTTCGTAAGGGAGATTTTCGCTATAGCGAATCTCCATGCCTTTATAGTTGTTCCCCAACATCTTCGCAACATTTTCCCGCCAGATCGAGCCGTATTTTGAATGGTCGTTAATCACGAAAATCTCTTTTGTTTCAGGGAACAACTTTTGAATCATATCCGCCGTATCAGCCGCGGGGATCGTTTCCCAAACAGCCGTATAATGATCGCCAAGTTCCCATAAGGCGTCCAAATCGCCATTTATATCGCACACCACAACCGGGATGTTGCTAAAAAGAGAGGCATAATAGTTGCAGACAAAAGAAAGAGCGGAAATCCCGGAAACGATCAGCACATCCGGTGGATCTGAGAGGAACATTGTGCGCACAGAGAAATACGCGTTCTTTGCGCGCTCATACTCCGAACGAAACCGGTTTGAATAGATGGGGATGTTATAGTATTCAATATTTTCATCCTCACCGATTACAGACATAATACCCGCCTTGATGCGGGCATCCCATGGATCGTCCGGATAGAAGGAAGAAATATGAAGCACGCTGTTTTTGCTAGCCGGCTTTCTTGTATCCCCTTTGATGATTCTGTCATAGGTGCCATCGGCTTTCATTGCGGCAAGGCTTTCCGCAATCTCAGGAACCAGCGCCTCATATTTTTTGTTCAGATAGGTATACGAGGGGAGATTATCCAGGGTTCCCACTTGAACAATTCCTTCGAGGGTGATGAGCTTCATATCCAAGGTGCTGCTTGAGATGAATACGTCGCATTCGTCCGCCATCAAGGCTAGGTTGAGGTCATAAAGAGTTTCATGTTGAATGGTGCCAGCCACATCCTCAGGCAGGTGATTGATAATATAGGTTTTTTGGAACAGATGGCCTACCGTCAAGCCGGCCAGATCACTCCATGAATTGATGGTAAGGCCGGAGCCTTCTCGCGCAAATACCGGAAAGCTTACATTGCAAAGCTGCTCCGGAATCATGACAAGGTTTGGGAATGACGCTTCGATTCCCTTCACCTGGGAGGCAAGACCATCGCATTCGCCGGAGTTGACCATTTGAATGGCATAGGTCATCGGCGCGGCGTCCATGGTAATGTTATAACCCGCGCGAGAATAAGCCTCATTTAGAAGTCTATCAACAAAAGTGGACTCGTCAATGTTGATCACAAAGTTCAGCGTACCTTTTACCAATGACACGTCATCAGCCATCGCCCTAGGGCCGGCAATGCCGAGCATCATCAGCTGGATTAAAAAAACCACAAGAATACGCCGCATATAGCACGACTCCTAAGCAATGAGTGTATTATTTGCATTATATCTGGAATTTCATGGTAATTCAACAGAAATTCATAAGTGGTGAATAATAATTTAAAATTCGACAATTGACGGGCTATGGGGAAAGAGCCCATGTGGAAAATCAGAAAAATCGAAGAGGAATGGGGGAAAAGCCCGTACATACTTTGGCGGCCGCGTCTGCTGCTACGCGTGCCCTCCGCGATAGGGACGGCGCTTTCCGAGGGTGGCGCTCCGGCTGTCTGACGCCTCTTGGCCACCCCGCGTGCGACATTACGGTGCAGTACGGCGCATCATGGTTCCTGACTGTGAACGATATGATCAAGAGCAATCTCAAGGCCAATTACGGAAATAATCCAGTCTCGTTCCGCGTGATCATGCGCATGACCAACATGGATCCGGCCTCTCTTGAGGACGAGGGTGAGCGCGCCGGCCAGCCCTACAACAATTTCGTCTCCTCCTATGAATGGATCACATGGAACCATGGCGTAACGACATCCGGTCCCGCAGACTCTCGCAGCGATGCCGGCTGCCGCCTTACATTCAAGCGGACGGGGGAGGTGCTTGAGGGGCGGTCGTTCGTGGGGCACAACAACAGTATTGTCTCCACCCTTACTGCTTCGGCGGACGGCAAAACCCTTGACAGTGGCGGTACGACAAATGAAGCGGTTCCCATCACCTATGTGTTCAAAACGGTTCCCGTAACCGCCGGGTCGGTCGGCCGAGGATAACGCCAAAAGTAGGAAACCACGAACCCGAAAAAATGGGCGATGTCATGTTGACGATCAGTGCCATACAGGAACGGCTTGTCCAGATGGAGCGGTAGCTGGCGGCGATGCGGGGAAGTAAGCCACTCGCAATTCCTTTTCATATGTGTTAACCTCTGGCAGCCCATCTTTCTTGGGCTTTTCCCTGGCGGTGCGGTCGGCAAGCTCCGTCCCAGGCAAGCGTTTCCCATATAAAAAAAACCGCAAGGCCATCAGCCATGCGGGTTTTCGTGGAGCTCTTAACCAGATTCGAACTGGTGACCTCGTCCTTACCAAGGACGCGCTCTGCCGACTGAGCTATAAGAGCACGGGTTTCTGTTAAGCAAATTCTCGATGAATTTACGTAACACGGCGAAGGATATTATACAGCACCTAAAGTAAAAACGCAAGCATAAAATCTCAAAAAAGAAAGTTTTCCATTTATGAAACGTGGGAAAACAGGGGGAAAGCTACATAAAAAGCCGAAAACAAGGAGGCTACCGAAGCGGCAATGTGATTTTAACACGCAAACAGACCAACGCGGTGAAGACTCCGGGCGACCCTTACAAGTCCGTTGCTTCGAACAGCACGTTCGACTATCTGGATTCGCGTTCAAATCTTTTTTATGCTATTTTCATCCGCATCGTGCGCTTTTCCATCACCGCCGGTTCCTTTGAGCGCGTGATCACAAATTTCCCGCCGGATGATTTCCCTCCCGATGAACTCAAAAAGCCCTACGATATGCGCTGGGGCATTGAAACCGCTTTCAAAGAACTGAAATAGGCCATTGGCCGAGCTGCTTTCACGCGTAAAGGCGGCGTACATCCATCAGGAGATTTTCGTAAGACGCCTCCTGTATAATTTCTGTGGCAACCTGTTTTTTCCATGCCTTCGTTTCTGTAACGAATGGCAGGGTTGCTGCTCGCGCCGCTCCCTCCTTCGCTTCTTTTCCCTAGCGTCTCGACCGAATTATAGATTAGAATTATGCTATACCCAAGAGGGGGTATGGCAATGCAAAAGAAGTACGAGGTAAAGCTGACAGAAGCAGAGCGGTTGCGCGTATTCAACACAGTCGATGCGAAGGGAACCCCGAAAACGATCAGGAAACGGTGCAATATCCTTCTGCTCGCCGACGTAAGCATGGGAAAGCCGCTGACCCAAGAAGAAATGGCGGCGCGATGCGGAGTATCGGATGTTTGTGTATACCAAACAGCAAAGGACTACTTTTTGAACGGGCTGGATTACGTTCTGCGCCGCAGGGAACACGAAAGACCACCAAAAACACGGATTGTAAATGGAGAGGACGAGGCGAGGATTATCGCGTTGGCTTGTGGCGAGCCGCCAGAAGGCTTTTCAAGGTGGACGGTGCGGCTGTTGACGAACCGCATTGTAGAGCTTGACATCGTGCCGTCCATTGGCCGTGAAACGGTACGAACAACTTTAAAACAACCCACCTTAAGCCTCACCTGCAGAAGCAGTGGTGCATTCCCAAAGGCTGTAACGGCGAATTTGTGGCACACATGGAGGATATCCTTGAAGTATATGCCCTACCGCATGATCCGCTCATCCCTATGATTTGCATGGATGAGCAACCGTGCCAGCTTCTGGATGACGCCAGAGAGTCCATCCCATGAGACCCGGTTCTCCAAAGCGTGAGGATTACGAATACGTGCGCAAGGGTACTGCAGCATTTTTGTTTTTACTGAGCCGTTGAAGGGCTGGCGGCATATTGAGGCTATGCGACAGCGAACAAGGATTGACGGGGCGCACCAGGTGGAACGGCTTCTTGTGGAGTTCTATCCGCAGGCAGAGAAAATCCGGCTTGTCATGGATAACCTCAATACACACACGACCGGATCGCTGTACCAAGCTTTCCCTGCAGAAAAAGCCCGTTGTTTAGCCAAGCGCCTCGAGATACACCACACCCCCAAACATGGCAGTTGGCTGAATATTCCTGAAATCGAGTTGAGCACCGTCACACAGCAATGCCTTTCCAGAAGAATTCCTTCCATGGAAACCCTTAAGGCGACACCGCACAAAGGAGCGTCGCCGGCATTGCGAGAGATTTTCGCGCTGATCAAGGAGCCTGGAGGAAGCAGTAGCAACGCTACGGCGACCATAAGAGCGACATAGGGCAGCGCGAAAAGATCCGCAAAGACGGCGTGAGCGACTGTGCGGTGTTGCCTTAACGGGTACCTCTCTGCTTGGGAAAAGTCCAGAAATGGTTCGCAAAAGCATATTGACTGGCACTTAATGGGCACCTCGGATTCATGGCTGGTATGCTGAAAGCGGCGCGTATGAGCTGTGTGTAGGCGCTTCTTCCCGTGTTATCCGGTTGAAAACTCCCATTGCAATTGGCTCCGGCAAGCCTTTGCCCATTCCCATTACAGGGGATACATCCGCTGTGGGACCTCATGATCCTACCATGCGCAAAGGCAATCTTGACGCCTCTCCAGGAGGGCATGATGAGCATTGCGGGGTCGCCCGGAAAGAATGGCCACGCCACCGCAACCATGATCCGGGCAGCTATGCGTGAGCTGCCCCTCCACGCGGTTCGGAACATGGCCGGCAACCATTTCACCGAGGGAGCCATGCAAGGGCTTCTGGCCGCGCTTGGCTATCAACAGCAATAGCCCGGTGCCGCTTGTAAACTCCGCTGCCTCCAGGACCACTTGGGTTTTCATCCGGCAGGCTGTTCAAAAAATGAACCGCCTGCCGAATGATGTCATCTCCTTTTTCATGTAACCATTCAAGTATGGGCAAAGAGTTGCTTTTTTTGCACTTTATCTGTATAATCATTTTAGTTTCATCCGTTTTTCTACTCATTTATTTATGGAGGAATCATTAATGGATTATATTTTTATGACGGATAGCAACAGCGACATGCCATTCAACCTAAAGGATCAGTTCGATATCCCCGTGGTTTTTATGCCATATGTCATCGACGGTGTGGAGCATTTTGCTGACCTTGGCCGCGGGGGAGAGAACAAGGCTTTTTACGACCGAATGCGCAACGGCGCAAACCCAGTAACCTCCCTTTTGCCAGTCGCCGACTATCTGGAATACTTTGAACCCATTCTAAGGAAAAGCGACCTTCTTTTTCTCGCCTTTTCAAGCCAGCTTTCCGCGACGATTCAAAACATATATGAAGCTCGTGAGCAGCTCCTTGCCAAATACCCGAACCGCAAGTTCATGGTGGTGGATACCATGAGCATTTCCGCGCCAGAGCTCATCCTTATTTTGGGTGCTCATAAGCTTTACCGGGAAGGCAAGCCTATGGAAGAAGTGGTCCAGTGGGTGGAGGACAACAAGATGCGTTCTCACGCCTGGTTCACCGTGGATGATTTAAAATACCTCAAGCGCGGCGGTCGTATTTCCGGCGCGGCCGCGTTTTTTGGCACCATGCTAAGCCTCAAGCCCATTCTGGTCATGGGCAAGAACGGGAAAATCGCTCCGGCGGATAAGGTGCAGGGAAGGCAGAAGGCATTGCGCACCATCGCGGATCGCACGGCCCAATATATTGAAAACCCGGGAGAGCAGATGATCATCATCATGCATGCGGACGCACCGGATGATGTGAAGCGGCTGGAAGAGCTGCTCCGCGCAAGGATCCCTGAGTTGAAGGAAATAATGACCATCTTTGTTGGCCCTGTAATCGGCACCCACTGCGGGCCTGGAACGGTGGCGAGTTGTTTCCTGGGGCAGGAACGGGCCATATAATCGATCCAATAATGATTTTACCCCATACAAAAAAGGAGCTGCCTCGCTAGGGCAGCAAAAACGAGAGAAGGCCAGTGCCAACTCTGGTTTTTGTTCTATGATTATTTTGTGAAACATAATGAACAATAAGGGAAGGATACCTCAAAAGAGCGGGGATTGCAAGTGGTCCTGGGAGCACGGGGATGCGAACCCTCACGTAAAGCCAGTCCTCCCGGTGACACGCGCGTTTTGGACTGCCCATTCTGATTCACAGGCGCGGGGACGCCGAAGGAATCCCGCGTCCCGGGTTAACAAACCTCAGTTTGCCAACGCACCCATCAAACCGCAAAACCACGAGAAGTTCGTGACGCGCAAGTACCGCGCCAACGCCTACACGCGCAATTGGAGCGCGTTACCGGCGAAAAAGGCAAGCCACCGCGCTTGAACCGCTCCATCCAATCTGAAGGCGCGTTTGGTAGGTTCAAGCGGGGTTGTGGCTTTGGGCGCTTCCTGCGGCGCGGTGAACGTGTTCACCGAAACCCTCTTATTACGCCGTGTCTTATAACATGGATAAGTTCCATAACAAGTTGTACGCGTTTTCTCACCGTAGGAATTTTAAGAGGGCTACCCTGCCGGCTTTTCGCTGGCAAGACAGTTCCCTTTTAATGGGAGATATCGCGTGCGTAGGTTACATGAGCTTCTTCTTGCGTCCTTCCAGGAGCTTTTCAGCCGTTTCACCGGGAAGCGCATGGTCCCGCTTTTTGTCAGTCGGTTCATCCCTCAGGGCTTTTGTTTCCTTGGGTTTCAGTGAAGCCTCATTCTTTTTTCGCGTCCCGCCCTTTTCTTCATTCTTCGCTTTTTTCTCCGGGATGAGCCGTTCCCAGGCAAGCCGCCTTTGCGCCACATCCAGTACGAAAAGGATGATGGCGATCCACATCAACATCGGAGTTATATCCTGTTTCTCCCGCATTCTCGTGCCGCGCTCTGCGAAAAGAGAAGTATTCTCTGTGAGGAGACGGCCCCCTGTCTCCCTGGCGATCTTTTCCAGCAACGCTTTTCCGTCCGCCGCCCGCAGGTCATATTCCTCCGAGTAGCCGACGGTCAGGCCGGTTTCCAGGGTTCTGAAGAGCTCATCCCCTTGTTTTTGCTCAATTCGTACCGCGTATGCGCCTTCCTGAGCCGCGCTGATGGCACCTTCAAAGACGCCGGGAGCGGTAATGGACAAAACTGCCCGCTCTGTTGTGCCATCCGGCGCAAGAACCATAGCTTCCGTGGATAATCCCGTGTCCTCTCCCTCGACGGTATAACGCAGCTTTACTGTGCTGCCTTGCCGGGTCAATGACAGTTCTCCTTCTCCCGCCTCAGCTGGCAGGATATGGGCGATTATCCCGGCAAAGAAAGACGCGGATTGATTCCAAAGGAGAAAATCATGAGTCCAGGCTCCTTGCAAGTCGCTGGTCCAGGCCATAACCCTTCCCGCGCCGTACTGCCACCAGGCCAAAAGGGGATCCTCCCGGTCGGTAGCCATTTCGATGGTGGTCAACGGCTTGCCCGTTGTGGCCAAATACCCATCTAAGGAAGGGAAGCCGTCGTAGCGCGTCAAAGCGCTATCAGACCAGATCGCCGGAAAAAAAGTCCGGTTTTGGGCGTAAGACTGGGTGGCCAGATAGGTCTCCTTGGTAAACACCTTGGGAATGTCGTCAAACTCCGTCGTCACATAGGTACGTCCGCCGCCCAGCGCAGCCAGCTTTGCCAGCAGCTTGGCATTGGCGTCCCTTCCCACGGCGACGGTGGTAAACGTAATCCCATTCTCGGCCATTTGCTGCACAAGCGCCTCATGTCCCCCGTCGCTGGCTTCGCCATCCGTTAAAAAGATGACATGTTTCAGTTGGGCTTGTGCCTCCATTTGGGCGTCAAGGGCCTGGGAGAGAGCGGAGTAAAACGCTGTTCCGCCGCCGGGGCGAATGGTGCCGATCATGTCCTGAATGGAGGCCACATCGGCAACGCCTTGCATGGGCACGGCCCATTTTGCCGTATCGTCAAAGGCGATTACGCCTACCGTATCGCGAGCCACCAGCGCCTCGGCGGAGCGCATGGCCGCTTCCTTGGCCATGTCCAGCTTTGTAATGCCAAACCGCCCTTCTGTCATGGATCCGGATTTATCGATGATGAGTACGAGGGAGAGGGAAGGCATATCCATTCGGTTGTCCACATCCATGGTCACTGGCATTAAATCCTCCAAGGGTGAGCCGCGCCAGCCGCCAAGGGCATAGGTATCATCGCCTCCAAAGGCCACCAACCCGCGTCCAAGCTTTCGGACATAATCATCCAGGGCGGCTATGGCCTCATCGGATAGGTCGTCGGCATTTACGTTGACAAGGGCCACAGCATGGTATTGGCGGATTGCCTCGGCTGAGACCGGCATTTGCCCTGGCAGAATGGTATCCGTTTCCATCCCGGCGGCTTTCAGGAGGGGCGCAAGTTCCGCATCCGCGCCGACGATCAGGATCCTTGGAACACCCCGTACATCCATGTAGGCGCCCAGCCGGTTGTTGTGGCTGTTTGTGTCTCCATCTGCGATCAGTTGGGCCTCATAGGTTATGACCCCGGATTCCTTTGCGATGTCTTGAAAAATAAAGGCATTTTCACCCTTTCGAATGGTGACATCCCGAGTACCCGCGGGCAGCCAGTTCGCGAAGAGGACCAGCGTGCCCTGAGTATCATAGTTGGAATCCACCCGCACAATTACATCAAATTTTTCCCTCTGATATACCTGGGTCGGCGGCGTGACAGCGCTAACCTGTGCGTCATTGGCCGGGCGATCCGCAAGGGGCAATACATCCACGGCAATGCCCTTGGCTTTATAGGCCAATATCTGGGATTGAACGCCTTGTCCGTTGTCCTTGCCATCAGAGATCAGCGCCACACGGCCTGCTATATCATCCGGCAGCAATGCCAAGGCCATGGATAGGCCATGGCCTATATCCGTCTGTGAAGCATCGGGAGCTGTGCTCAGGGAAATGTCCTTCCGGCCAGCGGCCAAAGGGATGTCCACCATGGCATCCCGCCCAAAGGCGATAGCGCCAATCATCAGATCATCCGGCGCGGCTTCCAGCCCCTCCTGGATGGATTGTTCCAATTGGCCCCGGTTTCCAGACGTCGAGGCAGATAGATCGCAAAGAACCCATGTGGCCGCCCGGTTGCCGGGCAAAAAGAGCATGGGGCCGGCCAACGCGGCAGTCAAAAGAAAGCACAGTGCGTACCGGACAGCGCGGGCCAGCTTTCGTTTCAAGCTCTTGCGTTTCCGCCCCGCGAAGCGATCAATGATGAAGATAAGCGCGGCGCAAACCGGAAGCAGCAACCACGCGAAAGGCCTCGCAAATTCAATACCCACGGCGATACACCCACCATTCCAACAGCATCCCCATCAGCAGCAGCAGAATCACCAGCGGCGTCCACTCCTGTCCATAAGTCCTTCCCTTGCCGCCCGTCGCAGCGTCAGCGCCGCGTTCCATGGCGACTGTCCGCACATCGCTTTCCTGAACCGGAATGTGCAGGGCAAAGGGGAGGACGGTTTCCTTCCCATCCTCATCCGTTTGCAGCAGCCTATAGACGCCAAGCTCATTGGTATCCGTAAGCCTATCGCTCGGCAAAGAGATGGGAATGCGCTTCCCGGATGGGGCCTCCACCGCCGCCGAGCAGGTGGCTGATTGAGGCTGAATGGTCAATTCACGGCCGCATTCCGCCTCTTCGAACCCGATCCCTAAGGGTTCCGGTGCCAAATAGCTCAATAATCCCTGGACAAAAATCGGGAATTCCTTGAGCAAGGGCAGATTGGAATCATGAATATCGAACCCGATTACGGCTGTTTTTCGGTTATTCTGCTCGTAAATGGATAAAATGGTCTCCCCCTCTGCCAGCCAAATGGGCGTCCCTCCCTCCAAAGGTTTCCACCGCGCGACGCGAATGTCGCTCACGGATAAAAACGCGTTGAGCCGATTCGCCAGTTCGCCGGAGGATGCTGAAAGTGACGCCGATGTATTTCTCTGGGGCAGCATATTCCGATCTGGATCAATGAGGAGCAGTGCGCCTTTTTCTGGCAGCGCTTCCGGCAAATGGCCATCCAGCACCGTCACGGCACCGCCGCCGATTTGGGAGGCTTCTTCCGGTGTTGTTTTCAGAAGGGAAATATCGGGGCGAAGAGCCAGCGCTTTTTCAATAAATATGTTATCCCGGCCCGCCAGGATCACCAAAGTGGCGCCGCTTTCCCGGGATGTCCAGATTCGGCTGTTATCCCCAAGCAGCGCGTCCTTTTCCACAATGCGGGTATGGACTTCTTCCGCGGCAGTCGGCAGGTCAAACTGTACGCTGGCGATCTCGCCCTCCGACAACGCAATGATTTTGACATCGCAGAGGACGCCGTCCGATTCGCATTCCAGGGTGAGCTTGCGTGCGCTTCCATAGTTTGCCACCCTAGCCACCGCCGTCGTGCCGCTCGCGCGCAGGGACAATACTGCCTGGTTATCCAACCCGGCGCCAATGTAGGGCTGAATTCCAACGCCCTCCGGCAAGGGCAGATCGGAATAAAAAATCAGCTGGGCATCCGGAAGCTCCTTTTGAAGGGCATAGGCGAGAGAAAGAGCGCCCTCTGTATCCCCAGTGCCATTTTCCGAGGCCAAGCCGGAAAGAACGCGCTTTGCGGCAAAGGCATCGTCTGACCGAGAAAGGGGCTGGCCCACGTGAGCGCCCGCCGTCAGGATGGATATCCGCGCACCTGAAGAAAGCCCGTCCAACCGCCCCATGGCGTCCGCGACGGCATGCTCCATCCGGGAACCGTTGCCATCATCCGCTTGCATGCTGGCGGAAAGGTCAAACACAAGGATGACCTCCCCAGAAACGCTGCCTATGCTCATGGGCCGCATCAAGGCAACGGCCAAAAGTAGCGCAAGGGCGAGCTGCAAAAAAAGCGGCAGGCTGCGTTTCAACTTTTGAAGGGGTCTGTCCGCCTCCAAAGAGGCGAGCGCTTTTTCCCAAAGATAGGTGCTGGAAACCTCCAGCGGCTCCATTCGTTGCTTCAGCATATAAAGACCAACGATGACAAGAAGGGCCGCCAATGCCCATGCGCCAGCCGGGTTCATCCATTGCATCACCATTCGCTCCTCATCTGGCCGCAAGAAGGCCACCCTGTGTCAGGGTTTTCAAAGCGTCCCGCTCAAAATCCATTTCGGTGTTGAGCAGGAGATAGGGGAAATCCCGCCCATGGCAGAACCGGCGCTGCTCCTGAAGAAAGCTCTTCAGGGTTTCTTGATAGCGCTTCAGGGCATCGGAAGATAGCTGTACATCGCAGGTGGGCCCGCCTTCCGCGTCCAGCAGCCGAACCGCGCCCGTCATATCGGGGTGCAGTTCCTGGGGGGAGAGAATGTGCAATACCGACAGCTCCTGTCGCTTATATAGAAGCGAGGATACGCCTCGTGTCCAACCTTCTCCTGTCAGCAGATCGGACAAAAGCACGCAAACGCCCCGCCCCGCTGTGATGGGCACCCGCTCCAGCGCCTCGTTTAACCGGGTTTCCCCGGAAGGCGCGATGTCCGTCAAAAACGCCTCCACCTCCGGAAAAGTGCGCCGACCGGAAAAGCGCCTGCTGACTTGCGTTGTTTCTCCCTTCATGATGGCAACCATGACCCGATCATACCTGGTCAGCGCCAAATAGGAAAGCGCGGCGGCGATCCGAATGGCGAGTTCCCATTTATCCGGCTGTCCATGGCGCATAGAAGCGCTGGCATCCAGGAGAACGCGGAGGGTCGTTTCCTGTTCATCCAAAAACAGCTTGAGAAAAAGCTTGTCAAAGCGGGCATACGCATTCCAATCGACCCGCCGCAGGTCGTCCCCAGGGGCATATACCCGAAAATCCGAAAACTCCACAGAGCTGCCCATGGCCCTGGAACTGCGAAGGCCGCCGGTTTCCCCCCGTGCCTGTTCCCGCATGGCCAGCACAAAGGCATCCAGCTTTCGAAGAATACGGTCGTCAAGCAGCGGCATGCTACTTCACCGGCATCGCCGCAAGGATTTCGGCGATAAGCGCCTCATTTGTCATGCCGGCGGCAATCCCCTCAAAGCTGAGGGCGATCCGGTGGCGAAGCACCGAAGGCGCCAGTGCGCGAATGTCCTCAAAGGAAACGTTATACCGCCCTTCCATTAAAGCGCGGACGCGGGCGACGGCGATGAGGGCCTGAGCCGCCCTGGGGCTTCCACCAAAGCGGACATTTTTTTGGGTTACGGCCGGGGCATTCGGATTTTCCGGATGGGTTGCCAGCAACAGCCGAAGGGCATAATCCTGCACGGCGTGGGCAATGGGCACTTCCTTGGCAATCTGCCGCAAACGAAGGATATCCGCTCCTGACGCTACGGTTTCCGCAGACGAATCCTCCTTTGTCACCGTCAAATCCACGATGGCGTGGAGTTCATCCAAGGAGGGAAACTCCACCAATAGTTTCAACAGAAAACGATCCAGCTGGGCCTCCGGCAGGGGGTAGGTGCCCTCTTGCTCAATGGGGTTTTGCGTGGCCAGCACAAAGAAAGGGGAGGGTAGCGGTCGCGTGACGCCCCCCACGGTGACGGTATGCTCCTGCATCGCTTCCAACAGGGCTGACTGGGTCTTTGGCGTCGCCCGGTTTATCTCATCCGCCAGGACGATTGAGGCGAAAATCGGTCCTTGCTGGAAAGAAAACTCACCCCTTCCATCTTTCTGGACGATGATGTTCGTTCCAGTCACATCCGCCGGCATCAAGTCGGGAGTGAACTGGATTCTGGAAAAGGGCAGATCCAGCACATGGCTCATGGTTCTTACCAGACGCGTCTTTCCAAGGCCGGGCACGCCTTCCAGCAGCACATTGCCGCCAGTGACCAGGGCCATCAGAAGCTGAGAAACCGTTTCCCTCTGGCCAATGATTTCCCTGCCGATCTGTTCCCGTATTTCCCGCATCCGCTGGGCAAACCCCCGTATTTCCTTTTCCCTTAGCGTTTGATTGTCTTGCATTCGCTGTTCCTCCGTCAATTGATGAGCGCGTCAAAATACCGCGTAACCCAGCTCTGCACTGTTTCGGGATAAGTCTGGCGCCGCACGGCTTGAGCTGCCGCATTTTGGTATTCACCAATTACCTGTTGATATGGCACCAGCCCGGATAGATCCCCTTGGCCGGGCCCCAGTTGCGCCTGCTGGCTTTCGCCCTCTCCTTTTTGTCCGGTTACGAGGGAAGGATCGCTGCTTCCGCCCAGACGGGTAGGATCATAGATTCGCTCATAGATGCCAACCCGGTCTTCAATTGGCCCGGAACCGTTTCCCTGAGAACCGGAAGCCCTCTCCGGCGCGTATCCCATATCCAGTTGGGTTGTGCCTCGTCCAGCGCCACTGCCCATGCCCATTCCGGATGACTGGCTTGTGCCGCCTCCTTGACCCATGCCGGAACCGCCGCCCTGGTTTTGCCTGCTTCCAGCCATGGCTGTGCCTGACTTCGCCAGCTTCATCAAGGACGCTATGTCCGCCCCTGCCGCGTCCGCGCTCTGGATTGCGTTTGTCAGCGTGGCGGATGCCAAAGAGCCGTTCCCGGCCTTCGCCGCCGCGGCGCTGGTCATCAAACCTGCCGCAACCTCGCCCTCCGGGCTTCCTTTCGCCGCGTTTTCAAGGGCCTCACCGATTTCCTGCGTTTTATCGGCATTCATCAGCGCGTCAGCAATTTCGGCCAATGCCCGCTCCATTTGGGAGGCATTGCCATTATTCATCGCTTCCGCCAGGCCTTTCAGCGCGGGCTCGGCGCCCATGGCTACGGCGGTTTGTGAGATGACCCGCTTTTGGATGGCCTTTTGCAGTTTCTCCATTTCCATTTCCTTTTCAGAGAGGTTTGCAAGAGCTTCTCGGGCATCCTTGGCTTCCCGCATTTCTCTTGTCATTTCGCCCGTGATCCTGCGGAGTTCCCTACGCTCTTCCTCCGTCAAATTCTTGCCCTCAAGGGTCTCGGCGGCTTCTTCCACCACCTTAGCCTGCGCCCTCAAGCTTTGCCGCGCCTGCTCCATTGCGCGGATAATATCGTTTTGTGGATTTGGCACCACCAAAAGCGCACAGGAAACCAGTGCGCAGGCGATTGCCGGGATCCATATTTTTGGGGTTGAGTGGAAGGGCATTGCCCTTCGTACCGGAAAAGCCTGTAGCGCCGTTTGCGCGTCGGTCCTTTGAACCCTTGACATGGGCGTATCCATATCCTCGAAGGCCAACGCTGTTTGCGCCCGCTCCGCGAGGCCGCAGCCATCCGCTTTCTTGGCGGCGTAAGGCATGGAAACCGGAAAGGCAAACGCTATCAACGCGGAAACAGAAGGCCCTGCCACGGCAATCATCAGCAGATGCCGCCATAAGCCTTCCATGGGGAAAAAGAAGGAAAGGGCAGACAGCGCGAGGCATGCCGCCATTCCTCCCAGCAGGCCCCAAATGGCTCCATGCCCGCATCGCAGGAGATGAATTCTCCGGCGCACGGGCCTCATGGCATGGCGCATCATCTCTTTGCCGACCTTCTCCCCGCGGGCTTAATGAACAGCGCGGCAAATCCAGTCAACACCCCAGAGCAAGCGGCCAAAGCGCAGATATTGATAATGGCGAAGTGATTGGCGTACTCCAAAAAGCTAAAGAGTTGATTTCCATAGTAACCGAAAAAGCTGTTGAGCGTCCGCTCAAGCACGCCTGTTTGCGCCACCAACAGCGAAAGGACGCCGATGGCCGGGTTTAGGAAAAAAGCCTTTGGAATGCCGACGAGCCTGCCAAAAAACGAAGTAGCGCTCACGCCTGCAATGCTCCCCGAGGCATTGTTGACCAAATCCTGCAAATTGGAAAGCATTCCAAAGCGGAAAATCAGGGGAAACACAACTGTTCCGACGCCTAGGACGAAGATGGCGAGATACGCGACCACCGTGGCTGTCACCGTTCGCTTGAATACCGCCGAACAAAAAATGCCAATGGAGGAACAGGCGAGGGCCGTTACCACCAGAAACAGCAGCATAATGAACATGTCCGCCAAACTCACCCCTCCGAAGAAGGACGTGACGGCCATGGCGGGCAGGGACGAGAAGATCAGAAGCGTCAAGAAACAAACGCTAGAAAACATTTTGCCCAATATGATGCGAACCGACCCCACCCGGGTACACAGGAGAAGATCTAGGGTCTGCCGCTCTCTTTCTCCCGCGATGGTCCCAGTGGTCAGGGCGGGTGACACCAATAAAATGAGAATAAACTGCAGGACCGATATGTAAACATACGCCTCCAAGCCGCTTCTCAGGTTGCTTAAGGAAACCTCCTTGTATTGCAGCGTGAACAAGGCGCCGGAGGAGACGATCAGCAGGAAAAGCATGTAGAGTGTCAACAGCATTGGCGCCCGGAATGACCGCATCCGGCGCCGCATAGAGGATTCAAATACCGGATTGCGCATCATCTTGCGTCACCTCCATAAATACTGCTTCAAGGTTCACAGGCGCCCGGTGAAAGTCCGCCACCCGGACGCCGGCGCCAACCAAACGGGCCAAAAGCGCGGCGGGATTGCCAGAAAACGCCGTAGTCAGAATCCCATCCACATCTTGCTCAAGGCCCGTAACCCCTTCCGTTTCCTTCAAGAGGCGCACGGCCCCATCCGTTTCCCCATCAATCCGAATGGCCAGGGGGGCCTCCCTTTGCATATGGGTTGACAATGCGTTCATGTCTCCGGAAAAAATCAGCCGACCATGGTCAAGAATGCTCAGGGAATCGCAGAGCTCCGAAAGCTCTGGCAGAATATGGGATGAAATCAGGACCGTTTTTCCAAGATCCTTCAGCGTGCGAAGAATGCCCTTCATTTCAGCGCGGGCCCTAGGATCCATGCCGGAAGCGGGTTCATCCAGGATGAGCAGGGACGGGTTGTGGATCAGGCTCCGGGCAAGGCATAAGCGCTGCTTCATGCCCCGGGAGAGAGTATCCACATAGGCCTCCCGCTTATCCTGAAGGAACACAATGGATAAAAGTTGGTCGGTCATCTTCCGCCGCTCGGCATAGGTCAGGTTATAGCAACTGCCGTAGAAATCCAAATACTCGCTCACCTTCAGCCCTTCATACACGCCGAAGAAATCCGGCATAAAGCCCACTAGGCGCCGCACCTGCCTTGGATTCTCGCTTACATTCACCCCGTCGATCCAGGCTTTCCCGGAGGAGGCGGACAGAAGCGTGGCCAAAATGCGCATGGTGGTGGTCTTGCCCGCGCCATTTGGACCCACAAACCCATGGAGTTTTCCGCTCTCGATTTCCAGGTTCAGGCCGCTTAACGCCGTAAACTTGCCATAGTTTTTCGAAAGGCCTTCTGTTTTAAGCATCTATTCTCTCACCTTGCCTTTCAACGCCAGCATGGGCCGGTTCATGCCATCATAGCGGTTGCCTTCTTCATTGGGCGTTAAGCGCAGATAAATCGAGCCCTCCTTGTCGATATAAGGCACCCAACCGTTCCCATCCATGGAAAGAGACAGGCGCTTTTGTTCGTCCCAAGCGTTCGTCTGATTGTTAAAGAGAAAGAGCTTTGGCACCGAATCATAGGTCATGCCAAACAAGGTCATTTTCTCGATGTCATACCGCTCAAAATCCGGCAACTGGAATCTGAGGGCGACCGGGTTACTGAGACGCAGATAGTTATCCTTGGAATTATACAAATTTTCGCCGATGCCCTCTCCGTCGGCCGCGGTGGGGGCGCGCGGCTTTTTATGTTCTCCCTCGTCAAAAACTGTTTCCGCGGAAACCATTCCTTGATGGAAGAACACTTGCCCTGTCGGCCCAATGGGTTCAAACTTCATTTCGCAGGCAATGGCAGCTTTATGCGCCGTGCGGGTCACGGGTTTTCCATCAATAGAAACACCC
>JAVBOX010000019.1:0-14019 GCA_031550095.1 Eubacteriales bacterium | reverse complement strand
TGAGCGACATGATGGATTGGGAAGAAACGGGCGGGATCATGGAATACTGGGCGGATCTCTACGATATCACCAAGGATCCAAGGCACCTGGAGCTCATGCGGCGTTATGAGAGGCCTCGGCTCTTGGAGCCGATACTTCAAGGCGTCGATGTGTTGACCAACATGCATGCCAACACGACGATTCCGGAAATCCACGGCGCGGCTCGGGCCTATGAGGTGACGGGCGAAGCCCGGTATCGGAAGATCGTGGAGAATTACTGGGATCTGGCGGTTACCCAGCGGGGCACCTACTGCACAGGCAGCCAGACCTGCGGCGAAATCTGGACCCCCATGCAGCAACTGGCGGCACGGCTTGGCGAAAAAAACCAGGAGCACTGCGTGGTCTATAACATGATGCGCCTGAGCGAATACCTCCTGCGCTGGACGGGGGACGCGAAATACGCCGATTATTGGGAGCAGAACCTATACAACGGGCTCCTTTCCCAAGGGCATTGGGAGGACGACTGGATGGACATCCAATGCGGCCCCAGCATCCCAGATTCTGGGCTTATCACATATTATCAAGGGCTAGGCGCTGGTTCCCATAAGCATTGGGGCTCCAAAACCGGCCATTTCTGGTGCTGCCATGACACGCTGGTTCAGGCTAACTCCATCCTCCATGAGGCCATGTTTTACAGGACCATGGATGGTCTCGTCCTCTGCCAGTTCCAAAGCGCGAAATGTGAGACGGAGTGGGAAGGCTCCCCCGTACATCTCCAGGTCATTCTGGATCCCCAATCGGATCAGAATATCCGCATTCGGGAGATTCAACGCAATGTTCCAGGCCGTCCGAACAACGAGAAGCTGCAAGTTCACATCACCTGTGGAACGCCCACGGCGTTTAAGGTGTCCCTGCGGCGACCCTGGTGGGCGAAAGGTGAGCCTACGATTCTGAAAAATGGGGAACTCTGCTCATTTCAGGTAGATGGTAGCGGCTTTATCACCGTCAATGACACATGGAGCGACGATACCCTGACGCTCATCGTGCCCAAAGGGCTTACCGCATGGCCGCTTCCCGACGAGCCGGAAACCTACGCTTTCTTGGATGGCCCAATCGTGCTGGCCGGGCTTTGCGAGGACGAGCGGTTGCTCTTTGGCGATGCCGCACATCCCGAAACGCTGCTGGTTTCGGACGACGAGCGCCAATGGCAGGAATGGAAGCATACCTGGCGAACCTACCGTCAGCCTTCCGGCATCAAGTTCAAGCCTCTGTACCGAGTGGGGCATGAAGCATACACGGTCTATTTCCCCGTGGAGTCCCGCGAGAAAATGCCCAAGCCCTGATTTTGAGGAGTCGTATATTGATGAGACATGGTCTGCTTTGGTTGTTGCTGGTGGGGCTGTTGAGCCCCGTGTCCTCGCTGGCGACTGAGCCTGTGCCACCACTGGGAGAGGACCGGGCCATTGGGAGCCTGCTCGGCAAGCAATGGGCGCTACATGATATTTCCACAGTCGCAGTCGAAAAGGTCGCCCAAATCACCGGCGAGGACAGCCTGAACAAAACCCAATCCCGTTTCGGCGTCTGGGGAACCGATCTGGGCTCCTTGGCCATCTTGGGCGATACGACCTACATGTTCTGCGGGGATACCTTCTCCACCGAAACGAATGGGTACTGGCGCAGCAATGTGCTTTTCAAAATTCAGGACGACGACCCATCCGACGGGCTGACCATCACCGGCGCGGTGCTTGATCGAAACGGAAACGCCAAGGAGATTCTTGCCAGCAAGAAACTGGACAAGGTGGAAATGACTGTCATTCCCACCAACATCTTTGAGGCCAACGGTACGTTGTACTGCGTCTACATGTCCGTCGCCCATTGGGGCGACGCCGGGCGCTGGGACTGCGGCCATAGCGGCTTGGCGAGATCTATGGACGGGGGCGAAAATTGGGAAAAGCTGGAAAGCATCCAATGGCCCGGCGACAGCTATTTCATCCAGACCGCCAATTGTCAAGTAGACGATACGATGTATTTTCTTGGCATCAAAGGCGGTCGGGCAGGCGGGGCCGCTTTGATGAAGGTGCCTTTGGATCAGATAGAATCCTTCGATGCATACAGCTACTATGTCGGAAATGATGAGATCGGGGCGCCAAAGTGGATACAAGGGCCGGAAGGCATCGCGAAAGCAACCGTGGTCGTCCCTGGCCCTGTGGGAGAAATTTCACTTCTCTACAATCCTTACCTTGGCAATTTCCTGCTAACATACCTGTATGAACCCACCTACTCGGTCATCGTCCGCGAAGGCATAACCCCTTGGGGCGAATGGGGCCAGCCGGTTTCGCTGGCGTCCGGCGCGGATTACCCTTCCCTCTATGGAGGGTTCATGCATCCGAAATATGTCGAGCACAATGGAAAGACATTCTACTTCGCCATGAGCCAATTCTTCCCGATATATAACATCATGTGGATGCGCGCAACGCTGCCGTAACGATAAGGTCAAAAGTATCCCCTCCTTAAAACAAACCTGCTCGCGAACCATCAACAGCATGGCCGCGGGCAGGTCTTTTTAATAACGCCGCAAATTCCAACAGTTCAGTCGGGAACCCTATTGCTTATGCCTTGCTCTCGCTGGGCAAGATCGCCACTTTGAATGTGAACGCATTCTCATTAAACCTGTAGATCGGCTCCAGCTCCGGTCCGCAGCTGTTGGACCCGAGCCCACTTTGGGCGTAATCCAGGCAAACAACCGTGCAATCCGCCTCACACAGCTCGAAGTTGTGTGCCTTTTCCGTCAGTTCTTCCTGGGTATATGGCGAAATCGAGAAGCTGAACGGTTTATCTCCATAAGCCACAAAGCCACGGCCTTCCGAATCCTTTACAGCCGCATAGTCACAGCCCCAATGGCTTCCGTTCTCCTGGGGCTTGATATAGTCCTCATGGTTATCCCGAGCGGTCACGCGGTGCTTGCCCAGCCAGGAGGAACGCCGCTTGTCAAGATAGCTTTCATTTGGCCCATACCCATAGTATTCCGCGCGGCTCACAGCCTTTGGAACAAAGAGCCGAATTCCGAAGCGAGGCAGGAAGGGCATCTCCTCATTTTTATGGCACACCATCTCCATATCAACGCGGCCATCCCCATGAACCATGAAGCGCCCTTCAATCTCCAGTATTTTCTGCCGATATACGGCGGCCAAGGAGAGCCTACAACGAATGGCAATCCCATTTTCTTCAGCAGTAGCTTCGGTGGTGTATACCCGAGGCACCGCCATGTCATACCCGGCGTCTTGCCAGGAAACCCGTATGTTGCGATCATTATCCGCGGGCGCCCGCCAAATATTGTATGCCATGGGATGGGTAAGCAGCTCATGTTGGCCATGGCACAGGCTGTCAAACAGGCCCGTGCTCTTGTCAAAAGAATAGGCAAACGCTTCCCCTTCGATTTGGATGTGGGTGGCCGTCTCCCGGAATGTCGGCACCTTCCCGGCGCGGTCTATCAGCGCTTCCGCGGGCACCACACGCTCATCCCTTAGAATGATCTGGTCAAACCCAAGGGGATGCCCCACCGGGGTCAAGGGCAATTCTTTCTTCTGGCAGTAGCTGATCTTCAGAACCGCTTTTCCCTTCACCGGCACCGGACAGGGCAGATTCACATCCGCAGAAGCATGGGGCCCTATATCCGGCAAGCTAATTTTCCCCGTTTGGACGACCTCTCCATCAACTGTCAGCACATAATCCGCTGCGGCATATTCTCCGATGGAGGTGAAATCCAAGAAGTTGCTGAACCGAATCTTGCCGCCATCCACAAGTTCCGCCCGAATTGGCCGAATAACATTCTTGAACTCCGCAAATGCGGTATGGGGCGTCCGATCCGGGTAGACAAGGCCATCCATGCAAAAATTGGCGTCATGGGGAAACTCGCCAAAGTCGCCGCCGTAGTAATACTTGCGCTTGCCCGTGACCGTCTTGCCCATATCCACGGAATGATCGCAGAATTCCCACACGAACCCACCCACAAATCCGGGGTACTGGTCAATGAGCTGCTGATAGTCCCAGGCGTCTCCGGGGCCGTTACCCATGGCGTGAATGTACTCGCACTGAATGAATGGGCGGAAGTCCTTCTTGTTTTCAAAATAGTCCCTGACATCATCAAGGGATGCATACATGCGGCTGTACAAATCCAGCATGGAGGTGTCGTTATCAAGGAACGGAGAGAGGTGATAGGCGCCTTCATAGTGCAAAAGCCGGGATGGATCATAGGCTTTCACCCATCGGCCCGCCTTTTCAAAGTTCGGGCCGAACCCGGACTCGTTTCCCAGGGACCAAAAGAGGATGGATGGACGGTTTTTATCCCGCAACACGTTCCGCTGCACCCGGTCCAAAATGGCCTCTTCAAACATAGGCTCCCGGGCAATCAATCCATAGGCATGGTTGAAGCGGCCAAGATTTTCATCCTTCCGTTCCCAGGACAAGGAGTTGTATAGCGTCACCACCCCATGGGATTCGATGTCACTTTCCATCATCACATAGAAGCCGTATTGATCGCAAAGCTCCGGCATCCACGGCGCGTTGGGATAGTGGCTGGTGCGAATGGCGTTGACATTATGCTCCTTCATAATGCGGAAATCCCGGATCATCTGCTCTCTGCTGATGGTATAGCCGGTTACCGGATCGTTATCGTGACGATTGACCCCGTGAATCTTGATAGGCACATCGTTGAGCAAAACCACCCCGGCCTTCACTTCCACCTTTCGAATGCCCACACGCTGGACGATGCATTCGCCACACGTTTCCAGGATGAGGGTGTAAAGCTCCGGCGCCTCAGCATTCCAAAGCACCGGATTCTCCACTGTGAAGGACGCGAGGTTTCCCTGTGCCTGCTGTTTACCAAGGGTTTTCCCTCTCGGCGACAGCAGCGTCAGTGCCGCGGGAGCTTCTCCCTCCTGGAACGCCAGCTCCACCCGGATATCCGCTTGTGCCGTCTTTTCGGCAAGATCCGTATGCACAAAGAAATCCCGCAGGTGGCATTCAGGCCGGGTCAATAGATATACATCCCGGAAAATGCCGGACATGCGCAGCTTATCCTGATCCTCCAAATAGCTTCCAACACACCACTTGAGCACCCACACGGTGAGCGTATTCTCTCCATACACAGCGGCGTCCGTAATGTCAAACTCGCTTGTGCTATGGGAAACCTGGCTAAACCCCACGAAGTTTCCATTTATAAACAGATAGAAGCAACTGTCCACCCCTTCAAAGTTCAGGTGGTATCTCTCGCCAGCCTTTTTCGCCAGGGAAAACTTTCTCTGGTAAACGCCGCAAGGGTTTTTGGCGGGAACATAGGGCGGATCATAGGGAAACGGGTAACGGACATTGGTATATTGATGACGGTCATAGCCGTGATTCTGCCAAACGGAAGGCACACAGATGGTATCGGAGAATCCAACCTCTTCCGGCACCGCCTCAAACCGCTCAAAGTAGGCAAAGTCCCATGTGCCGTTGAGCAGCAAAAAGCGGTCCGATTCCTCCCGCACGCCTCTCATGGCGGACTCCAAGCCGCTATACGGTACATAGTAGGATCTGTTTTCCAGCGTCCCAACGTGCAGCTCGTTCGGGCTCTCATGATACCGTTTCATCATTTCCAAACTCCTTCAATTGATCATTTAAGCGATCCCAGGATTCCCTCCACAAAGCTCTTTTGCAGCAGGAAGAATACGATCATGGTGGGCAGCGTCGTGATGGTGACCCCGAGCATGATCATGCCATAGTCCAGCACATAGCTGTCCTGCAGAGGCGCGATAAATAGTGGCATCGTCATGCTGGATGGGTTTTGGAGCACCACCATCGGCCACAGATAGGCGTTCCAGGTGTTCATAAAGGTGATGGTGGCGGCGGCGGCATAGGTTGGCTTCATGATGGGGACAAACACCCGGTAGAATATACCAAACTCCCCCAATCCGTCAATACGGGCCGCATGAACAAGCTCCTGGGGAAACGTGTGAGCGCTCTGGTAGAACATGAAGATCAAAAACGCCGTGGCGATCAGCGGAAGCATGAAGCCGAAAGGTGAGTTGATCAAGCCCAGCTTGCTGAAGAAACGGAAGAGGGGGATCAGCGTCGCGGCCGCGGGAACCATCATGGATAGAAGGAGGATGCTCAGCACGATCCCTTTGCTCCGCTCCTTGTAGGTCATAAACCCGTAGCCGGCAAGCGAGCTGACGAACAGGGCGCAAACAGTGGTGACAATGGAGTAGGTGATAGAGTTGCGGAAGGAGCTCCAGAGCAGGCCGTTGGATGTTAGAGACTTGTAGTTCTCAATGAGATGCTTCCCAGGGGTCATCTTCCCCAGGATCACCTGGGTCGTGGGATTCGTAGCGGAGACGATCATCCAGTAAAAGGGAAACGCGGAGAAAAAGGAAACCAGAATTAAAAATAGATGCTTGAGCACCCGCGCGGGGCGAACCCGGTAGCGGTTTATGCTGTTCACCGTCATCGGCTCTCACCCACCTTCCGCTGAATCAAAGAGAGTATCGCCACCATGATGAAGATCGTAAACGCGATTGCGGAAGCATAGCCAAACTGAGGGACATTCTGGAATGTCAGCCGGTAAATATACGCCGAAAGGGTGAGCGTCCCGTTGGCAGGACCCCCTTGCGTCATGGTGAATACCTCATCGAAGAGCTGTAGCGTGCCGTTTGTGGACAAAACGGTGGTCATGAGAATAATGGGCCGAAGCAGCGGAATGGTGATCCGCGTAAACTGCTGTATCGCCGAAGCGCCGTCTATGCGGGCTGCCTCATAAACCTGGCTGTCAATGTTTTGAAGCCCGGCCAGGTAAAAGACCATGTTATAGCCTGTCCAGCGCCAAAGCATCGTGATGACGATGACGACGCGGGCCCAGGAAGCCTTTGTCAAAAACGGGAGGGGGTCCTTGATCAGACGTGCGTTCATCAGCAACGTATTGATAATGCCATTGGCTGAAAAGATCTGGGTAAAGATGATTGCGCTGGAGACAAGGGATGTGGCGCAGGGGAGAAAAATGAGCGTCCGGTAAATTCCTTTTCCCTTGAGTGTCTTGTCATTGAGCATGGATGCCAGGATCAACGCCATCGTTAGCATGATGGGAACCTGTACAACCAAATAGAAGAATGTGTTTTGCAGCGCCGCGATAAACGCCTTGTCCTTAAGAAGGCGTGTGTAATTAGCAAAGCCCGCCCATTTCAGATTATTGCCCTTTCCGCTTTGCAGAGAAAGCAGGAATGCCTCCACCATGGGATAAAAGCTGATAATGGCGATCAGAATGGTTGCGGGCAGGATGAATAGCCAACCCTTTCGACGAATTCGCCTCTCCAGGCCACCCGTATGCAGCATGGGAACCGAGGTGTTGGGCTGGGCCATCGGGTATCCACCTCCATCATACGTCTGGTTTATGAAGAGGGCCACCGCGGGCTATACCGCGATGGCCCCAGGAGCAAACCTGCTGCGCCAATACAAATGGAAAGCCCGGTTGGAACCATGGCAACAAAAGCGTTTCACCTGAAATGAACCCTGTATGGCGTGCCGCGTCAAGCGGAGAACAGCAGTGTCAGGCGGAAAAGCTTCGCCGGATTATCCCGGCGGTTTCCATTCCGATGAGAACAGGCCGGCAGGCCATGGTTCCTAAGCGCTTATTCTTCCATTAGGAATTCCACAGTCTCCTGAGCGGTCTGCAGCGCTGTGTCGATATCGCCACCGTTGAATACTTCTTCAATGGCGACAGCGATCGCGTCGCGGGCTTCGTAGTTGTACATGCCGTATTCCACCATCGGGATGTTGGCGGAATAGGCCATCAGCTCCTCAAAGACTTTCTGTCCGCCGAAGAACTCGTGGGGCTCGCCATACGCGGCGCCGCCGGCGGCGGGCAGGTATGTGGCGATGGCGCCGGAGGACTTCAGGATGGTTTGATAGAAATCAACGCTCTTTCCAAACGTGTTGGAGAGGAAGTCGATGGCGATATCCGGGTTCTTGCTGGAGGAAAACACAACCCAGGAGGAACCTCCCTGGCTTGAATAGTTGGTGGCGCCCTCGCAGTTCAGGCGCGGAACATTCGTCATGCCCCACTTGCCTTCCTGATCCTTTGAAAGAACCACAGAGCCGATAATCCAGCATCCCTGGATGGTGCCCGCGGCGGATCCGTTGTTGAAGGAGGCGATGTACTCCGTCCAGTCAGCCCCTTCTTTAACAATGCCGCTTTTGCGGAGCTTGACGATTGTCTCAACAGCTTCCTTCACGGCGGGGTTGTTATTGAGGTTGGGGTTGCCCTCCGCGTCGAAGAACCAGGAACCAGCACTCTGGATCATCATCATGATGAAATCATTGTAGCCGGTCTGGGTGGTCAGCATGAAGTTGCCGGTGGCTTCCTTCACCTTCTGGCCAATCTCAATGAACTGGTCCCAGGTAATATCCTTCATATCTTCCAGCGTATAGCCCGCGGCCTCCAGATAGTCGGTGCGGAGAAATGTGGCGGCGCAGCCGTTATCAAAGGGCACGCCGTATATCTTATCTTCATAGGTGAAATGCTTGATCTTATAGGGGGCGAAATTGGCGTAGTCCACTTTGTCCGTCATTTCAGCGTAGGAACCAGGGAATGTGTTCAGGAACTTTCTGCCCGAGTTATCCTGAACCAGAATGATATCCGGCAGCGTGTCCGTCTGCCCGGCGCTAAGGGCCACGGTCTGCTTTGTTTCGCAGTCGTTTGAGCTAGTCTCTACGACCGTGACTTTCACATCGGGATTGATTTCCTGATAGATTTTCGCGGCTTCGTTGATGGCGTAGATGTTAAACGCCGGATCCCAGCACCAAACGGTAATCTCTGTCTCCGCAAGCGCGGCGGTGGACATGCCGGCCAGCATCAGCACGGCAATCAGCAAGGATAGCAGTTTCTTCATATTAAGAATTAGACCTCCTCGACTATTCTCATTCGGGCACACACCCGCAATGGACTAATGAAACAGGTTTCACAGAAAAGAAAGAGATTTGTGCTCTATACAGTACATACTATAACACGGAAGTGGGTCCACGTCAACGATGGTAACACAATAAGACCTTATGAATTGTTGGATAGTCACAAGGGTACCCAAGAATCGCCAAAAGCGGGAGCGACTATTCTTTCAACGGTTTCACAATGGAAAAACCCTATAAATCATCACATTAAAGCCGCTGGACAACCGCCTCCCCCAGCGCGGCGGTGGATGCCGTCCCCCCCAGGTCCCGGGTCAGCGCCTTCCCCTCCGCAAGTACAGCCTCAATAGCGCTCATGATACGATGCGCCGCCCCCGCTTCGCCAAGGTGTTCCAGCATTTGCGCCCCAGACCAGATGGCGGCCAATGGATTGGCAATGCCACGGCCGGCAATGTCCGGCGCGGAACCGTGGATGGGTTCAAACATGGAAGGATATGCCCTCTCCGGGTTCAGGTTGGCCCCTGCCGCAAGGCCCATCCCTCCGGCTATCGCCGCGCCCAGATCCGTAAGAATATCGCCGAAGAGGTTGGATGCTACCACCACCTGGAACCGCTCCGGTTCCCGGACGAAGAGCATGCTGGCGGCATCCACCATCATCCGTTGGGTGAGAACAGCGGGATACTCCTTCCCCACCTGCTCAAACACCTCATCCCACAGCACCATGGAATAGTTCAGCGCGTTGCTTTTGGTGATGCTGGTCAAGGTCTTTCCCCTCGCGGAGGCCAACTCATAGGCATAGCGGATCACCCGCTCTGTTCCCCGGCGGGAAAATACCCCCGTCTGCAAGGCCACTTCTCCGGGCTTTCCTGGAAAAAGGCGGCTCCCGATGCCCGCGTATTCCCCTTCGCTGTTCTCCCGGACGACCACCATATCGATATCCTGAGGCATTTTGCCCAAAAGAGGGCAGGGCGCCCCTGGCAAGAGTTTGATGGGACGCAGATTCACATACTGATCAAAGGCTTGCCGGATGCGAAGAAGCAATCCCCAAAGAGAAATATGATCCGGCACCCCCGGAAAGCCGACTGCCCCAAGATAAATGGCGTCAAACCCGAAAAGCTGATCTATGCCGTCGGAAGGCATCATTTCGCCCTGTTTCAAGTAATGCTCGCATCCCCAGGGGAACTGCGTATAGGCAAGGCGAAAGCCTCCCTCCGCTTCCGCCACCCGATCCAGCGCCAGCATTCCCTCCCGGACCACCTCCGGCCCGATTCCATCTCCCGGTATCACCGCGATGCGATACTGTCTCACCCTTCCATGCCTCCCCACGTCGTTTTTTGAGCAGGTCCTTTCCGCGAAATAATCACGCGAATGCACGTTCCTTTTCCCGGCACGGACTCAAAGCGGAGCCCGCAACGGGCGTCATAGAGCAGTTGCAGTCGCTCGTGAACATTCCGAAGACCAATGCTGGCCCGGTACCGGTTTCGTTCATTCTCTTGAGCAGCGGCCAGAATCTCCTCAAGGGTTTGATCCGTACCCGCGCCGTTGTCAACTATGGAGATGATCAGATCATCGCCTTCGATTTTCCCCGAAATATCGATGGCAGGCACGCCTTCCATATGGACGAACGCGTGTTGAAAGCAATTTTCCACAAGGGGCTGCAGCGTAAACTTTGGCAGGCATACTTGGAGCGCTTCATCGGGAATATCGCAAGTCACGGCGATTTCCGTCTGATAGCGCAGCCGCATGACATCCAGATAGTCCAGCACATAGCAGACCTCATCCGCCAAGGGAATCATCAGCTCCCGCTTGCTCACGACCCGGGTCAGCCGCTCCAATGCCGTGCTCATGCGGATGATTTCCTCCCGCCGGTCCTCCTGCGCCAACACGGCGATGTTGCAGAGGGAGTTGGAGAGAAAATGTGGGATGGTCTGCGCTTGCATGAAGTAGATCTCCAAGTCCTTCTGGCGCTGCTGGTAGGCCTCCACCTCTTTGATCAAGCGCTTGATATGGTCGGCCATCTCGTTGTATTGCCGGTACAGGGCGCCAATCTCATCCTTCCGCCGAACGGTCAGGCGCACATCCAAATGCCCTTTCCCAAACTGCTTGATGGCGGACATCAGCCCTTGCACAGGCTTATACAGCATGGAATAGCTCAGGCTGGCAATGAGAATGGCCGAAAACACGCATAGCACAATCAAAATCCCGGTGACCGCCCAATGCTGGCTCACCGCCTTGGCAATATGCCTGTAGGGCAATAAATTCACGGCCACCCAGCCCGTCACATCGGAGACCCGATGGGTCACCAGATACCGCTGCCCATCCAGATTCACATAGAACCCAGCTCCCCGGTCGCTCATTCCGTTCAACCAATCCCATGTGGCAATCTGGGAGGTGAGGGTGTCATCCGAATCATAGAGCACCCGATGTCCTTCATCCAGCAGCAAGCCGCGCTCCCGCTCCAGGCCAGAAGATGGGGTAAAAAAATCCTCGAGCATGCTGATCTGCAGTTCCAGCACCACCACGCCTGTGGTTTCGGCTCGATACCCGCCATAGACCGACGTCACCACCGATAGATACGGCAAACCTTCTTTCGTTTCCGAATAAGTCCAGGCGGGTATCACCGCGCTTTTTTTCCCCAGCTGAAACAGCGCGTCCTGCTGATAATCTCCATAATAGGAAAAGGATGGCATGCCCTTCACGATGGGCATGCTCTGATCATCCCACAGCAGCATCAAGGAGCGCACAATGCCGCCGGAAAAGAGGATAAAGGATGTCAACTCCACGTTATAAAGCCTGGTATGATACATCAAAAGGACCCTATCCGTGGGCGTGTTGTTGCGAACGGTGATGTAGTTTTTCAGGTTTGTGGAATTGGCCACATTGGAAAGGTTAGTCGCCAGCACGGAACATTGGTTGTCGAACTGCTGCACGCTGCGCTCCGTCACCGTCGCCGCGCTTGAGATGCTCTGCTTTTCAAACACATTCCACATGTAGTTATAGCTGAAGACGCTCAGCGTAATCAACGGGATCAACACTGACAGCAACGAGAGGGAGATGATTTTTGACTTCAGGTTCATTGGAACGCCGCCTGTCATATGTTGTATTTATAGTCAGTAGGCTGTTTGCCGGTATAACGGCGAAATAGCCGGCAAAAATAGCGGTAATCCGAGATGCCGACCAGGCCTGCGATCTCGTAGACCTTATAGTTCTCGCTCATCAGATGTTTCTTGGCCCGTTCAATTCTGTAGTGGTTGATGTATTCCACGAAGGTATACCCAGTCTCCTTCTTGAACATGGCGCTGAAATGGGTTCGGCTCATGGCGGCAACAGCGGCCACCTGTTCAAGCGTCAAATCCTCGGTGTAGTGCTTATGAATAAAGGCTTCCGCCTTTATGATTTCCGTCCGGCGCGGCTTTGCCTCCCCCTGCTGGATAGCGCCTATCAGCACTTCAGAAAAGACCGCTTTTAACAATGCCATGGTCTTGATCTGCAGGAACTCCGCGCTCTGAGGCACCTCCCCTGTCCTGTTTCGCGCAATGTCCATCAGCTTGATGAGGAGGATATAGGCACGGTTTAATAGCTCTGCCGGGAAAAAACACTGAGCGGTTACGTCACGAAAAAAATCCTCCATAACATCCGAAAAATTCTCTGGCTGAAGCCGAATGCACTCTCCCAGCCCTTCTCCCCACTGGGTGAAAAAAGCCTCATCCACTGCCCGTGGTGTCCTGGCGTCCTGAAAGGCAGCGCTTTTACGGTATCCCTCATAAAAAGCGCAGGACAACTTTTCCCCCGTCTGCCTCACGTGGCGAACAAGCTGCCGATACCCGGTGCATTCATCATAGAGAATGTAGTATGGCGCGTCCTGCGCACATTCATTTAGCGTGGAAATGGCCCGAATCAGCAACTGGGATCTCATGTTGACGATGGCCTGCTGGCTCACCGCGTCCCTCCAGGCAAGCATGAGCCACGTATCCGGCATGAGGATCATCCACTCCACATCCCCTGCCTGGGCAAGCCTGACGCTCAAGCGCCGCGCCATGCCCGCTTCCGGCGGAACCTGAAAGCGGATCGTGATAAACACACAGGACTGTCCTTCGTACCCTGACAACAGGGCGAAAGCCCGCTCCTCCGAAACGGGCGCTCCGCTGATCACCCGCTGCCAGAAATGCTGCTGTTCGATTCGCTGCACGCTTTGCAGGCTTGCCTTCGCGCTCACACCTTCCCCACCCAAAACCGCCATCAGCGTCTGGGCAGTGGATTCCTCATCCAAGTCTCCCTTGCGCAAGTAATCCGCCGCGCCCAACCGCATAGCTTCCTTGATAAAAATGAAGTCGTCATAGTTGCTCAGCACCACGACGGGAAGATTCCTATATCTCCGGCTTACATGCTCTATCAACTCCAGCCCATTCATAACAGGCATGCTGATATCCGTCAAAATAGCATCCACATGGGCATTGGCAAGGATGTCCAGCGCTTCCTTGCCGTTGGCGGCAAGACCCGCGATGCTGAAATGGCGCGCAAGCATCTTTCCGATGGCTTCCAGGATAACCCGGTCGTCATCCACCAGCAAAATATCAGGCATTGAAACGCCCTCCCTTATGGGAACACAAGAAGCAAACTGATCCTGCCCACAAAACGATTCGGAAAATCTTTTGTTGCAGACCACATCTTATGATAACAATAATCATATGCCCGGAAAGAGCAACGCGCAAGGGGGAAAATTCCCCCCTGCGGCTACCGTTGATTACAGCCGCCCGCCCTGGCGGGATAAGTGGCAGCAATCCGCAATGTCTGTGGGAAAACATGCCGTATCGTTCTAGCGCTGCGCCTTCTCCTTAAGGGTTTCCATGATTGTCTGGTTCTTCGCCGCCAAGCCTTCCGAGCTGAGCTGTCCAAGGAGCCATTCCTCCATAGCACTCTTCATCTGGGCAACCGCTTCCTCCCAGAACACGCTGTAGGGCGGGCTGATGCCATAATCCATGAGCTTGCTGGTGCACTCGATTTCCGCCGTGGCATCCGCGCCAAGGGGTTGGGTTACATACTTGTCGATGTAGTTGCTGTAGGCGGACTTGAGGGTAGGAGATCCGCCCAGGTTATGCTTAACCA
>JAVBOX010000157.1:0-3252 GCA_031550095.1 Eubacteriales bacterium | reverse complement strand
CTCCTGGCTCAGTCCAGTGTGCGCGAGGCTTGTTGATGTTGGAAGAGTGTCACCAACACCCTGTTGTAACTCCCGTCTCTCGCCAATTCCCTGGCTGAGGGTGCTCGTTTCGTCCTGGCTTGGCTGTTAATCAGTGGTTACCTAGCGGGCATCCGGCACACAATGGTCACCGAAAGCCGGACGGCGATAGACTTTGCTCATGTCGTAAAAGACTTATGTGACAACAAATATCCGATGGAGGAAAAGAGCATATTGGTTACGGATACTCTGAACATACACACCCCTGCGTCGTTCTACAACGCGTTTGCTCCGGAAGAAGCCCACAGGCTGGCAAAACGGATAGAATGGCATTACACGCCCAAAAACGAGCGTCGGCTCGACATAGCGGAGATTGAAATCAGCGTGATGTGCCGCCAAGTGCTCGCCAAGCCTTTTCCCGATTTGGCCTCTTTCCGTAACGCCGTTTTTTCTTGGACGCAACGCCGTAACTCGGAATCTCACACAATTCACTGGCAATTCTCTACGGGGGTTGCAAGGATCATGCTCAAAAAGTTATATCCAGTTCTTTGATATATCAGTGGGTATAACACTAGGTGCCGTCAGTTTTTCAACAGCGCCTGTGTGAGATTGAGATCCGCTGGGACGGCTTTGATTATAAAATGGAGATCGCGACGGCCACAGGGAAAATCCGGGATTTTGAGAAGTCGAAATAGCGTCAAAACAGCCAGTACATTGGTTCATTTGAAATGGACATGCCCATCTTTCGTTGAAGGCCCAGGGAGGCTTCGTTGTCAACGCCGACCTGGGCAAAGGGCACCTGCCCTTGCCCCAATACCCAATTGACCAGGAAGGAGCCTAGCGCAAAGCCGATGCCCCGCCTGCGATGCGCGGGGAAGACCTCCATCATGCCCATGCATCCTTCCGCGTGCATGCCCGCGAAAGCGCAGAAGGCACCCCTGTCAAACGCACCGAACAGTGCGCCCTCCCGGATGCGCTCAGCGAGATAATCTTTATCCACATAGTGCTGGTAGCGAGCCGCCACATCTTCCAAATGCGCGAGGGTGAGTGGGGCGTATGAAAAATTGCTGGGAATCGGAATCGGTTCTTTTTTTTCATATACAGCCTGATAACAGCGGAGCAATGTTGGCAAGCCGAAGCGCTTTTGGATGGGCTCGGCGGAGAAATGCTGATGAAAGCAGAAAAGCCTGGCGGAATCGGGGATCATGGAGAGCAGGGCGGCTCCTTTTTCAGCGGTATCCGCAGAGAGCATGTAGGCTTGGCTTTTTTGTTCCAACAGCAGCACACCTTCCTCATCGGCAAAGAGGATCGAGGCCGTCTTCCGCTGGATAGGGGAAAGCATGCTTTGATGAAGAAGAGGGTTTTTCACAAGGTATTCCAATGCTCGTTGCTCCATGATAACTCCCTTTCATTAGAGGGTGTTTGTTCTTTTGCGGGCTATTCCTCAGGAAATAAGAGGGTCCTTTTCATGCCGTCCTCACCGGCATAGGTGTCTGTAAAAATCCCACGGGCGGTGGCGAGGGCGGCTTCCATATCGATGATGGTGGGGCTGAAGTGGGTCAAGAGCAGCTCCTTTGCCCCTGCGGCTTTCGCCTGGGTCGCCGCCTGGGCGAAGGTCATATGGCCGTATTGCCGCGCCTTGTCCGCCCGGCCCTCGTCTGCATAGGTGCCTTCAAGAATAAGAAGATCCGCATCTGCGCCATGGAGGGGGATGGATTCAACAGGCCGGGTGTCCGTGCAATAGGCCAGCTTGATCCCCGGGCGGGGGGGAGAAAGAACCTGGTCCGGGGTGAATATCCTTTCGCCCACATTGACGGGTTTGCCCTGCTGAAGCGTGCCCCATAGGGCCGGGGGAATTCCAAGGGCTTCAGCCTCTCCTCGTCTGAACCTCCCCTGCCGGTTCAGCGCAAGGCTATATCCATAGCAGGGAATGATATGATCCAACAAAAAGCAGGAAAGAAGGGTGTCCTGAAAGGCTGTTTGGTGGGAAGGCCCATCCAGCTCCTCAAACCATAGGGGATAAGGGAGCTCCGGCGCGATGACCCGCAGGCACTGCACCACGGGGAATAACCCCTTTGGGCCGATGAGGGTGACTGGCTTTTTCCGGCCTGCCGTGCCCATAGTCAGCAAAAGCCCAGGCAGCCCGGCGATATGGTCCGCGTGAAAATGGGTAATGCAGATGGTATCGATGCGGGCAAGGCTCCATCCGGATTGGCGGACCGCCACCTGGGGTCCCTCGCCGCAGTCAATAAGCAGCAGCCGCCCGTTTCTGCGGATGAGCAAAGCGGCCAAGCGCCGTTCAGGGAGGGGCATCATGGCCGCCGTGCCCAGCAAACAAAGCTCAATCATGCCAGCTCACAAAAACAGCGATACCGCGCAGTACAATAGCAACGCCGTCAAGATGATGTTGACGGTTCTGCCATGCTTCTCAAAGATGCTCTTGAAAGCGGAACCGAAAACGGACCATAGAAGGGTACAGACGAACCCCATTGCGGACATGAAGAGGATAAAGCCGATAATCACCAGGGGATTGGTGTAATAGGGCATGAAATACACGAAGGAAGCAAACGCGTACACATAGATCTTTGGGTTGACAAACTGCAGCAGCATTCCGGTGACAAAACCGCTGCGGATCGGCCCGTCTTTTACAACCAGCGCACTCTGGATGGTTTTCCAGGCGAGGTAGAGCATGTAGGCGGCGCCCAAGAATTTCATGACCATGCTGATCTGCGGAATCAGGGATTCCAGCAGGCTGCTGAAAATATAGCAGAGGCTCAGAACGATGATGAAACCCGCAAAGATGCCCAGGTTGAAGGGAAAGCTCTTGCGAAGCCCAAGGCGGCTTGCGTTGGTCATGGACATGATGTTGTTAGGGCCAGGGGTGATGGCGGTGATGAATGTATAGGTGATAAATGATAAAGCGTTAAACATAATACCTCCCGATGGTTGTAACCGATCGCCTTGAAAACCAACCGCATTGTACTCCAGGGGAAACGCGCCTGTCAATGATGGCGCTTGAGGGGATTTTTTTCAACGTGCTTTCGCTGTGGTCTGGTGGTTCCACACGAAAAGCAGGCGATTGATTGCACATACGTGATGAAAAACGGCACATAGTTGAGAAACTTGTTGCAAAGAATTGAAAGTAAAGGCTATATATGGTATATTTGTGCTCAATCATTCATGATATATTGATTTTTATTTAAAGAACTAATATTTTAATAATTATTTCCATAA
>JAVBOX010000077.1:0-17734 GCA_031550095.1 Eubacteriales bacterium | reverse complement strand
GAGGATCAATGAGATAAACTTTGTGCGTTTCATCTAAGGGGGTCCTCCTTTTCCATATGCGTTTTGCCTTTATACGCAGCTTTCTCGATGATTATAAAATTTCTTTGCAGGAATGAAAATTGTCAATTTTCAGATTTCCTTGCGTTTTTTCATATAACGATCAAGGTTCTTTTCGCTGTCCGCTGGCGGGCCGCTTTAAGAGCTGTTTTTTTATGGAAATGAGGACATATTTGGCTAACATGAAAGGATCCGCGAGGACGGACTTCCTTGCGCAGCGCTGTCTTCAGGACGCCAAAGGGAGGATGATTACACCGATAAATCCTCCCTTTGGCATTCACACCGAAAGCATAGTACCTTCTGGGTTTCACTCACCTGCACTAATTGAGGACGCTCTCTGCGGCAAATGTCCATAGCCCTTGGACAGCGGGTGGCAAACTTGCAGCCTTGCAGCTGGTATTCTTTGCTTTCGATGTCAGGGAGCGCCATTTCCTCATCCCAACGGGCGCCCACCTTTGGAATGGAGTCCAGCAAAAGCTGGGTATAGGGGTGCATGGGGTGCTCCAATACGGTGCTCGCGGCTCCATATTCGATGATGTTGCCTCGGTACATGGTGGCGATGTAATCGCTGACATAGTAGGCTGTGGACAGATCATGGGTGATGTAAATGAAACTTACGGAATACTGGGCCTTGAGAGCTTTGAACAGGTTGACGATGTTCATGCGCAAGGAGGCGTCGATCATGGCTACCGGTTCGTCCGCCACGATAACCTCCGGCCGGGTGAGAAGCGCCCTGGCGATGGAGATTCGCTGGAGCTCTCCGCCGGAGAACTGATTGGGATACTTGCCTAACACGGAGTCTATGTCCAAGCCCACCGAAGCCAGCGTCTCCTTGATGATCTCCTTGGCAGCCTTTTGATCCTGCGCGATATCCAGGTTAAGCGCCGTCTCAAAGAGATAGCTATCCACCGTCTTTCTGGCGCTAAAGGCCGAAAAAGGATTTTGAAAGATGGGCTGTACCCGCTTGAAATAGGCCTTCTGCTGTTCTTTGTTCAGGCGTAGGATGGATTTTCCCCCCAGATTGATCTCTCCCGCCGAAGGGTCCAGCAGGCGCAATACCATCTTGGCCAGTGTTGTCTTGCCGCTGCCGGATTCCCCCACGACGCTGAGAATCCAGGGCTTTCCGGCGGGCATTTCAATGTTGATATCCTCCACCGCCATGATCTTGGCGCCGAAGATCATGCCGCCAATGCGAAACTGTTTGGAGATGCCTTTGATTTCCAGCATGGGCCTTTCCGTTCCGCGTGGGCCGACTATACTTTGGCTCATCGAATCAAACCCTCCTTTGCCTGGGCGGCGGTGATGGCGTTTTTTCCATCCAACAACAGGCACGCGGCCATATGATCCTCACCTACTTGGCTCATCAGCGGTTGATAGAACTGGCATTCGGGCATGGCGCTACGGCATCGCTCCGCGAAGCGGCAGCCCGCAGGGGGATTCTTAAGCCCCGGTGGCTTCCCAGGGATGCCTTCCTTTTGGCTGTTGTCCCCAATACGGGGCAACGCGCCGATGAGCATCTGGGTATAGGGATGCTTGGGGTTGTTGAAGATTTCATCCGTCGGGCCGATCTCGATCATCTGCCCCGCGTACATGATGCCCATCCTGTTGGTGATCTGATAGTGAACGCCCATGTCATGGGAAACGATGACCATGGAGTTCCCCACTTTCCGCTGCACCCGCTTGAACATGGTCAAAATGCTCCGCTGCACAATGACGTCCAGCGCTGTGGTGGGTTCGTCCGCCAGGAGCAGTTCCGGATCTAAAAATGTCGCCAAAGCGATCAAAGCCCGCTGCCGCATCCCCCCGCTGAGCTGGTGGGGATAGGCATTGAGCACATCCGGAGAAAGCTCCAGTTCCTTGAAGTACGCTGCGATCTCCTCATACATCCGCCTGCGGCTGGGGGCATTGTGGTACTTGCTAATCGTATCAAGAAACTGCTTTTTAACCTTGGAAACTGGGTTCATAACGTGCATGGCCCCCTGGGGCACATAGGAGATGTTCTTCCACCATACCTTCCTGATCTCCCCTGTGGGGATCAAGAGCTTTTTGCCGGAAGGGTCAGCCGTCTCGATTTCCACCTTGCCCCCCGAGATTTCCAGGGGGTAGCGGATCAGGTCATACATGACCTTGATCAGAGTGGACTTGCCGCAGCCGGATTCTCCGGCAATGCCAAAGATTTCGCCGTTTTTTACGGTGAACGTCACGTTGTCCACGGCATACACATGGCTGTCCAGAAGGTCATAGCGGGCGCTCACGTTCGTAAGGTGCAGCATGCTATTTTCCCCTCCTTAGCGTGGCAAACATCTGATAGCCGGACATGGTCAGAAACAGTGAGATGAACAGCACGGTTACGATCACCACTGGCGTGCCGATCCACATCCACTGGCGGGCCATGATGGCCGAGCGGTCGTTGGCCCAGTAGATCATGGTGCCCAGGGTGGGCATGTTGTTGCTGGACATGCCGATGATCGCCAGACCGGATTCCGTTTGAATGGCCGAGAGGATGGAGTTGGTGAAACTGGCCACGGACCAGTCCGAAACAAAAGGAAAGATTTCCTTGATGATGATCCGGCTTGTGCTTTCCCCGGAAAAACGGGCTGTGCTGATGAAATCATTTTCCCTGAGGGTCAGGGCCATGGAGCGGGTTGCCCGCGCCGGCCAGGGCCAGCTGAATAGGGTCAGCACGAGGGCCAGGGTGGGAATGGGAATGCGGCCTTTTAAGATGCTGCCCAGGAGAATTAGGATGGGCAGGCTGGGAATGGCGATCAAGGAATCGGTGATGGTGGTGGCGATCCGATCCACCGCGCCGCCCTTGAGGCCCGCGAAAAGACCCACCGCAACGCCCAAAAGGGTAGCCAAGAAGGCCGTCATCAGGCCGAGGGTTAATGAATTCCGAAGGCTCATGAGCGTCAGCCAGAGGATGTCCTGCCCAAGCCCTGTGGTGCCAAGCAGGTGCCCGTCCACGCCGGGCTTTAGGTTTTTGGGGAAGTCTCCCCAGGCCATCACATTTTCAATGGGGCAAAAAAGGGGCACAATCAAGCCCATGACTAAAAAAAACAGCGTTAGAACCGCGCCAATGCGGAGCCGTAGGTTCCAGTGCTTGAACATTTGCCGCACATCCTTCCTGTTATGAGTACCGCACGCGGGGATCCAAGAAGGGGTAGAGCAAGTCAATGGCCAGGGTCGCCAGCGCCACGGCGACAATGGATATTGAAATGGCGCCCATGATCAGGTTGTAGTCATTCTGCACGATGGCGTTGTATACCAGGGTGCCAAGCCCGGGGTATGAAAAGAGGATCTCTGTGATGAGTGCACCGCCAAACAGCCCTCCAATGCGCAAGGCCAGGGAAGTAACCTGGGGCAGCAGGGAGGTGGGCAGCACATACCGCGTCATGATCTTATTTTCCGAGAGGCCCTTCAGCCGGGCGAAATGAACATATTCCTCCTCGGCGGCGTTCCCCGAGAGGGTTTTCATGCTAATGACCCACCAACCGGTTCCCACCAGGATCATGGAGATACAAGGAAGGAAAGAATTGTATACGATGCTCTTGATGTGGGTCCATGTGAAACCTGAGCCGCGGATGGAGGTGGAGAGAGGAAAGAGGGGTACCACATGGGCAAACAGGATGAGCAGGATAAGCGCGACAATATAATAAGGGATGGGGTAGAGAACGATGGAAATGGCTTCCATGACCTTCGCATACCATTTTTCCTTTCGAAACCCGGCCAAAAGCCCGACCATGTTCCCGATGATCCAGGAGAGAACAATTCCGGTTAACATCAGGCCCATGGTCCAGGGCAGGGCTCTGCCGATGAGTTCCATGACGGGGATGGGGTACTGGGAAAATGAAGGCCCGAAGTCGTGGGTGATGAGCACGCGCTTAAAAAAGCTCAGGTACTGGGAACCCAGCGTTCCCTCCAGGCCAAAGGACTGGGTTAGCGTCTCCCGGATGGCCGCCACCGCTTCCGGCTCCATGTAGCCCGCTTGGGCGGTCAACCGGGCGAGCATGGCGTCGATGGGATCCGAGGGCAGCATCCGGGGCACAAAGAATACCACCGTGATGCCGATGAACACCACAAGCGCGAAGACGATGAGCCGGGCGAACAAGAATCGAACAAATTTCATACGCCATCTTCCTTTTCAAGAATAGGCAGAAAGGATGTGCGCGTCATCATTTCATAGGGATGGCGCGCGCATCCAATGCCCATTTGAATACTAATTTGCGCACCCCCCTGCGCAAATTGGTAGTAGATTCGACCCGTGTTTCTCTTGCGCCTACATTACTCGGCGCCGGTGGGGATTAGCTTGGGCACGACGTATTTGTAGTTGGACCACCACTGCCAAGGCCCCGCGTACGGATCTTCAGAAGTGGGCATGCCCTGCCAGTAATAGGCGTCATAGGGGGTAAAGGTGGCTGCGCCGTACATGACTAGGTTCGGGTTTTCGGCCACCATAATCTTCAGTAAATCCATGGTTCGGGGCACCATGTTGACGTCCGTCCGGGGCATGGCCAAAAGCTCATCGATTATGGCGCTGGCTTCTTCGTTATCCCAGCGGCCCACATTGGCGGAGGCGTTTTCTCCGATGGGCACCAAGTACTGGCGGCTCCAGGTGTTGATGTTTGTGCTGACGTCGGCGATCATGCCGCAGGCGGGCCAGGCCGTGATCACCTGGTATTCGCCGGTGGTCTGGGCGGAGCTGAATGCCGCTGAGTCAAGCTGAATGACATTGACGTCGATGCCAAACTTCCGCCAGGATTCCGCCGCCGCAAAACCCAGGCGGATCTGCTGGGTCTGGCCCTCTTTCAGCGTAATGAGTTCCATGGTCCAACGGCTTCCATCCGGCAGATACCATTCGTTGTTCTTCCGGGTGAATCCATTCTTCTCCAGCATTTCGGCGGCTTTTTCCACATCGTATTTCCACCAGCCAATGCCAAAGGTCTTGATCATTTCCTCTTCGGTCTCCGGCAGGCCTTCTACGCCTTGCTTGGACATCATCTCGGTGATCTGCATCGGAATGGTGGGATCAAAGGGCTTGTAGCCGTCCTCGAAGGCAAACTCTGTCAGCCATTCCCGCATGGGCAGATGATAGATGGGGGTCAGAATGGACGTGGGGGGCACCTGAATTGGGGATACGTTCTGCATACCGTTGTAGCCGTTCATGGATGTGCCGATGATATCAACGGACAGCGCCAGCGCCCACCGGATTTCCTTGTTGTCATAGGGAGCTCGGGCGTTGTTGAACAGAATGCCCCGCTCACAGGTGTTGTCGAAGCTGGCGTAGGGGAAGCTTTCAAACCAGCAGCGGGCGGTCTCATCCCGCTCGTTGAGCATGTCCCAGCTCTCCGGCGCCACGCCTGCCATGATGTCCAGATCGTGCTGGATGGCGGCCATGATCCGCTTGTCCTCCGTGCCATATGCCCTTTGCAGGATGTATTTTGGCGCGGGCTCGCCGACCTTCTGCCCTTCCAAGGAGTACTGCCAATCATCGCGTTTTTCATAGAGATGCCAATAGCCCTGGGGATCGGACTTTACGTATTTATACGCAGAGAGCCCCACGGGGTTGGAAAAGCGGAATGTGGCGGGGTCCTCGCCTTCCCAGATGTGCTTGGGAACGACCTTGAAGAAGTTGCCATGGACAACCGAGCCAAGCCGTAACTCCAGCTTCGGTTCCGGCTTTTTGGTCACGATTTCCACCGTGTAGTCGTCCACAAGGGTCATGGATTCCACCATGGAGGCGTATTGTACTCCGGCGCCCAAGGCAGGGGTATTCAGGAGCATGTCGCTGGTGAAGACCACGTCCGCGGCCGTGAAGTCGACGCCGTCTGACCATTTGAGGCCTTGGCGGATCTTAACCTGAAATTTGGTCATCGTGTCGTCCAGCGCAATGGGAAGGCCGTCAGCCAACTCGCCCTCCACCTCGCCGGTGGCGGTGTCGGTGTTCCACATATGGTGCCCCATCCAAGGGCCTTCGTGGTTGCTGGCCACGCAGCCGGGCACATACCAGTTCCACAGATCGGGATTGACGTCACGGCCCGACATCATGTCCACGATCAAGGTCTCGTTCCGAGGGGTGCCCACTTCCGTTTCCCTGCTGGCGGCGCTGGCGTTGCCCATCGAGAGCATTACCAACGCTAGAAACAGTACCAGAAACATTCGCGCTTGCTTCATTCTCATACCAAGGCTCCTCTCTTTTTGGATCGACCCAAAGGCGTGGATTCGTCATTTGCGTGCAACATTCCACATATACGGAAATAAATTGCGCACGAACTGCCTTTGGAGTGACCGTTTATAACTGCTATTATACTGTGCCCAGATAGCTTTTTCCTTTAATATTATTGGATTTCGTTAAAGAACATTGGGATTTATTGTTGTATCTATTGATTTGCGCATTAGGAATATGTTGAAATTAGTTAAAGAAAAGGAAAAATGTGGACTTACATTTCTTTATTGCCTCATTGAGGGGTTTTCCTGTATAATAACATAGATCGGGAGGCAACGCAATGATGTGGAAGAAAAAGGTGGGAAAGGCACATCGATATTTGGTTATTTGTGCATGTATTGTCATTTTTGCCTGTTGCTTGGCTGTGTATACCCGCATAACTCGCCCGGTTGTTTTGACTATTTATGCCTTTGACGACTGCGGCGGCTGCTATGGGGATGGAGCCCCCTGCCAGCCCTGCACCACCCTGGACGCACTGTATCAGACCTTCTACGAGGTGCTGGAGCGTGTTAATCTGGAGAAGCGCTCCACCATCCAAACGTTCAATACGAAGGTCGAGAGCGGGCAAAAGGCGCTGGAAGAAATCTGCGCCGCGCTGGGCTTATCGCCCCAAAACCTGGAAATGCCGTTGGTGGTTTTGGATGGAAAGGAAGCGTATTCCGGTAGGGCGGCCGAGGGCCAGGTGGCGAAGCGGTTGGAAAGCCGGCGTCTCAGCGCCCTCTTCGCCCGGGAAAAACCTTTTGAAAAGTTAAGCGAGAAGGCCATGCTATACTTTACCACTGACCTTTGCGGGGAGTGCTCCCGGGCCCGAAAATATCTGTCCGAGGCGCAGGTGGGGCTCGCCAACGTTGGCGTCTCCTGTGCGGAGCTCAGCATCGACGAGGAGCAAAACTACGCGCTCCTGGCGTCTTATCTTGTGGGGTACGGCGTTGAAAACCATGGTGTCTCGGTTCCCTATTTGTTCTGGGGAGGGAATTACTACTATGGCTCGGACGCAATCGGCGCCGCTCTCGCGCCTTTTCGGGAGCGCGAGTGAAAGGCAAAAGAAGCCCTATAGCCTTTACTATCGGCATCTTGTTTTTTGCTTTGCCATCACGGCGGCGCTGCTCCTGATTGTCCTATGGGCCCAAGGCAGAACCCGCGCCTCCATTTTGGAGGCCAATGAGAGCTATTACGAGGCTCAGCTTACGCAGACCGGTCAGATTATTGATGCCTACCTGGAGAACTATCAAAAGATCGCCTCCATGTTTTCCAGCGCCCCACTGATTCGGTATTATATGGGTCAGATAACCGCGAACCATTCCATGTATGTGGTGGGCGCCCAGTGGATTCAGCGTGAAATTCTTCGCTTTCAGACCAAGAGCATGTTCGATAATATCTATGTGTACATGCCAGACATGCCCATTGTCAACGCGTTTTTTTATGAAGCCTTGGACACGGTGTCCCCGGATATGCAGGGGCTGATGGATGAATTCTCAAAAAATCCGCAGCTTTCCCAATCCCGCTATGTTGTGACCGGCATTTCTCCCTATCAGCTTTCCATCATCAATCCCATCTGTGCCAAGGGGCGCTTTCTCGGCATGATGCGGCTGGACCTGCAAATGAACATCCTGACAAAGCTGATGGCTAAGGTGGAATTGGGGGAGAGCGCTCACCTGCTGATTGTGGATGGGGACCGCATTCTCTATTCCAGCAATCCGGATGAAATTCTGACCGCTTCGGATACCTCCGGCGACCTGGAGAGTGCGATGTCCCATTCGATCCATTCCACGGGTTGGAAGTTCATTGGCGTCCTGCCCCAGGATATGATCCGCAAGGAGTTGGCCAAATCCACCTACACGTTTATCCTGGTGATTTGTGGCGCCATGCTGATGGTGGCTGTTTTTTCCCTGCTCACCTTCCATACGATGATGGCGCCGGTGCATGAGATCACAAGGCTCCTGCGACGCGTAGGGGAAGGGGACTTTGAAACGGAACTGCCCAACAGCCGGGTCAAGGAATACGCCATCTTTGTCAACAGCTTCAACAGCATGGTCAAGAAAGTGAAAAGCCTTCTGGAGAAGCTCTATTATCAGCAGGTGTATCTGCGCAAGGCCCAGATCGGTGAAATGCAGTCAAAGTTCAACCCCCATTTTCTGTATAACACCCTTGACATGATTTATTGGCAGCTAGTGAAAAAGGGAGATGATGAGACCATGGAAATGGTCATCGCCCTTTCGGAAATCCTGCGGTATTCCATTACCGCCAACCATGAATTTGGAACGATCTATGAGGAACAGCGGCAGATTGAGAACTATCTGCTGCTTCAGGGCAAGCGCCTGGGGGAGAACTTTGAATGGGAGATCAACTTCGACGACGACATTCTAGCCTATAAGGTTCCCTGCTTGCTGCTGCAGCCTTTGGTGGAAAATGCCATCAACCACGCTTTTAAGCTGAGGGGTACCGCCTATTGCTATGTGGGCATAACGGGCGCCCGGGAAGGGGATATCTTGGTGCTGTCCGTGGTTGACAATGGCATCGGCATGAGCCCGGAGAAGGTTAGCGAAATCATGAACGGAAATCCAGCCCCCGGAAATGGCGGCTCCAAGTTGGGCATCAACCTGGTTCACAAGCGGCTACAGTACATTTATGGGGATGAGTATGGCATTACCATCGAAACGGAGCTAGGAAAAGGTTGTTGCGTGCGCATTACCCTGTCCGCCAGTGAGGACGCGGAAATATACATGATGCCGCCTGGGGAGCGCTCCCCATACGCCAGCGGAAAGGCTTGAGGAAAGGAGAGGCGCTATGATTTCTGTCATCGTGGTGGATGACGAGGTATCGACCCTGCAGGGTATTGCCCATATCCTTCGCCGGTATCCCGCGGAGTTTGAAGTTGCTCTGGAGGCCAATTCCGCCTTACAAGCCCTTTCTTTGCTTGAGCATCGGGAGGTGGACGTGGTCATAACGGACATTCGCATGCCCGTTATGGACGGCGTCCAGTTGGTCGGGTTGCTGGCGCAGCGCTATCCCAACATTCGCACCATCGTTTTAAGCGCCTATGGGGATTATGATTATGTCCGGGCCTGTATGAAGCATGGAGCTGTGGATTATCTGATCAAGCCCTGCAGGTATCAGACCCTTCTGTCCATCCTGCGCCGGATCGGGGAGGACAAGTTGTCCCAGGGGCGGGAGGAGGCGCTGGAGGAGACGAAAAAGAGGTTCAAGGCGCTTCTTGCCTCATACGTGTGGGATTCGACACCAAACCTGCCCTTTTCAGTCCTTCGCCTTGTGCACATGCGGTCGGGAACGGCTGTGCCAAGGCTCTTGGAGAAGCTTCAGAGTTGCCTGCAATACCGGCTGCCATCGGAGGAGGAGGACGGTTTTCGGTATTTTACGCTGGATATGGAAGATCACGCCCTGCTGCTCATGGACGAGTCGCTGCTTCATCCTAATACGGAAGGTTTCCTTATGTCCCTCTACCGAAAGCTTGCCGGGGATGGGGAACTGACGGCCATGGCATGGGTGGTGGTGCCCGCAGTAGGCGATTGGCTGAACACGGTAAAGGGCCTTAAAAAGCTGTGTGAGTTCGTTGAGTTTAACGGGATCGGGCGCCTTGTGGCCTTTGGCGAGATGAAGAGCCTGTATGAGCAGACGATGCCCTCCAATTTCTCAATCTACTGGGCGACTGGCCGCTTGCTGAAGCTTTTGCGCCTCCGGGACGCTTCGGCTCTTTCCGCGGGGCTTTCGGAGATGATGAAAAATTTTACCTGGCCAAAGGGGTATATCAACCCGGACGAGATAAAGCGGGAGACCATGCAGTTGCTGCTTTCCTTAAGCCAAGATCCTCTTCGGCCCCCTTTGGATATGACCATGATGAGCCACAGCTATACCGAGTATGTGGAGCGGGTGAATCGGGCGAGAAAGCCCCAGGACTTGCTTCGCGCTGTGGAGGATTATGTGCTTGCGGTAGGCGCCGCGGGCGACAAAGGGAACCGACCGCCACGGTACATATTGGACGCCGTCCAGTATATGAAAATCCACTATATGGAAAATATCTTGTTGCCCGATGTATCGCGGGCGGTGTTTTTGAACGAGTGGTATTTCAGCAGCCAATTTAAGCGGCATATGGGGGTATCTTTCAAGGAATACCTCAACAATATCCGGATTGACGCGGCAAAAAAGCTTTTGCTGGACAATGATCTGAAGGTGGGTCAGATTGCAGAGATGGTTGGGTTTGGCGACGCTACATATTTTGCGACGGCTTTCAAGATGATCGCGGGAAAAACCCCCAAGGAATATCGGAAGGCCTTCGTCGCGGACGCGTAAGTGCGCTATTCCAAATCTTGTAATTCATCTGGAGGAGGCGTTTCGTTTATGGCAAACAAAACATTTTTTGAGCGAGGACTTGTGGCCTTGTTGGCGCTGATCCTTGGCTGCGCCAGCATGCCGGCGGCCGTTTTGGCGGAGGACCCCGTGACGCGGATTCTCTTTTCGGACGGGGAGCGCTTTGCGGGGCAGAATGTGTCCCAAGAAGGGGTTGAAACGGCGATTGAGGCGCTCCCGGGCTCGCTGCGCATGATCCTTTATGTGAAGCGCACCTGCAAGGACTGCATTGCCGAGTATGATAGCTATGAGCTCCTTGGCCGCCTCTTTGCCGGGGATGCTGTTGTGCCAACATTTCTCTGGCAAAATGAGTTTCCGGAGGGGGATCTTGTGCTGCCGGAGGCAATGTGCTATTTGGTGGGCGAAAACCTTCGCCTGGGGGACTGGGTTCCCACGTACTTCTTTACGGACGGGGAAGGCCTGATTCTGAAAAAGACCATTGAACTTCCCGAGGCCATCGCCTACCTTGGAGAAACCCTTTCTCCGGAGCAAAAGATAGGCATGCTGGCGGACTTCCTGGCGCGGGGGAATCGAGTTTTGCTCATCTCCGAAGAGGAGCCTTCCCAGGAAATGAAGGAGGAGGCGGAAGAACTGGCGGAGAAAACGGGCGGGGAGGTTATGACCGTAGGCCTGGAGAAGGGGCTTGCCTGGGCGGACTTTGGCGATACGGCGGGCATCTTTTCAATGCTCACAGGGATGAGCGCGAGCGTTGCTCTGGTGAGTGTGGATGGGGAACAGCTAGAGTTAATGGAACGATAGAAAGCCGGCGAGGGGTCGCGGCGGAGGGATAACGCGTAGCGATACACCGAAAACTGGGCGAAACAACCCAAAGAGCCGCCCCGCCAACTGTTTTGTCAGTAGGACGGCTTCTTTGGGTTTGCCATAAATCATTTCTTTCCCGGGCTTCTCCATCAGGTATGGGCGATTTTCAATTTGCCCTTTTCCTTTCGGGTCTGAACCAGCACATCCGTATAGAATTTATCATAGGTGCAGCAGCCCACCTTGCTTTGCTGGATGAGCAGTTCCAGGCAGTTGTCGCAAACGGTGCACCACTTGATGCTGTCCTCCTGGCCCTCCCTGAGCTTCCGGGGCGTTGCTGGGTCGGCGAAGGATTGCCTGCCCAGCGCGATCATATCCATGGCGCCCTGTTCAATGCACTGAGCGCCGAAGCCGAACATGGAGCTTTGGGCCTCCGTCACGGCGCAAAGGCCATTTTTTCCGTTGCGGTATGGGCTGAAGCTGGATCCGATCACCACGGTTTCCGGGCGCAGATGCTTTTTGATTTCGTTGGCGAAATACTGATGCAGATACGAATAATAGGGGATGTGCTTGTCAACCTGCGTCAGGCTGATGGTGATGGAAGGGCTGCCCGCCGACTGAATGAAGAATTGAGCTCCCCGTGCCTCCAGACCCTGAACCAAGGAGATTGGTTCGGCTAAATCGATGATGGGGGAGTCCGGGCCTTTGGTGCCAAACCCGCCGGGGAATCCTTCCCAGACGGAGACCTTGGAACCGATGAGGAAGTTTTTGTCGTTTACCGCTTTTTGTATCCGCTCATACAGGTCAAAGGCGAAACGGCTGCGGTTTTCCCAGCTTCCGCCGTATTTCCATTTCCGGTCATTGTAAGGGCGAAGCACCTGGGAGCCGAAATAGCCGTGGCAGAGCTTCATGTCGATGCCGTCGGCGCCCGCGTCATGGGCGATTTTCGCGGCGGTGACAAAGTCATCCATGATCTTGTCCACTTCTTCCGTTGTCAGCAGATCTCCGCCATATCCGTGAAGGGGCTTTACGGTAACTCTTCTGGAAAATCCCGGATGAGACAGCTCTCCCGAATGGGTCAGCTGAAAAATAAACAGCACTTTGGGGTTGGACTCTTTTACATTGCGAACCAGCTCCGCCAGCGCCGGAAGGTTTTTCGGCATGATGGTCAGTTGGTTATCCCGGGAGCGGCTTTCCCGGGTGATGGAGATGGCTTCCAGGGAGACGAGGCCGGCCTCGCCCCGGGCAAGGTTTCTGTAGCGATCCGTGGTGATCTGGGATGGATTTCCGTTCTCATCCTCATCATTGCACTCCATTGCCTGCATGAAAAAGCGATTCGGACATGTCCGGTAGCCGATTTGTATGGGTGACAGCAAAGTATCCCTGTAGCTCATGGTTACGCCTCCCTCTCCTGGACCGTTTATTCGTTGCCAAACAGCTTGTCCTTGCGCCCCTCATAGGGATTCTTGATCAGTAGAGGCTTCAGATACGCCGCGACTTTCTCCACGCCGTCCATGCGGCTCATGGTGACGTCCTCATGCTCATAGCTGAGAACACCCTGGTATCCCACCATGGATAGCTCTGTGATGATGCGCTTCCAGCGAACATCCCCCCAGCCGGGCACTCGGAAGCGGTAGGACCTGTCCAGCCGCCGCATATCCCCCTGCATGAGCACGCCGCCCAAGGGCAGGTTATGCTCCACCAGCTCTGCGTCCTTGGCGTGGACATGGTAGATGCGGCTTCCCAGCCTGTCGATGAGGAGCTCCGCGCTGAGCTTCAGGTAGAGCACATTTGCCGGATCCAAATTATAGCCAAGGGCGGGATGGTGGTTCACCAAATCCAGTGCCTTCTCCGCCGTCAGCGTATCATACACGAAGCTGTTGGGATGAATTTCAATGGCAAATCGGACGCCGTATTCCTGAAATTTATCCAGGATGGGCGTAAAGCGCTCGGCAAACTGTTCCTCATATTCGCTCCACCCATGGCCGTAGGGAAAAAAGAAAAAACGCCCCCAGTTTTCCACGCCGGGATATCCGACGACCACAGGAACGCCTAAGGCGTTGGCGGCTTGGGCTGTCAGGATCAGCCGCTCCGTGCCATGCTTGATCTTTTCCTTTGGGGTTCCGGCATGGATGAAGTCGGTTTCCACACCGGTGGGGCCCATGATCAGAAACGAATCGGCATGGTTGCTTATGGCGCAGATGTCCAGGCCAAGTTCCTCAACCGCCCTCCGAAGGGTCGAAGCGTTGCCCTGCTTGAGCATGTCCGCCGGCTCAAACTGCCCGTTGCCTTCATATGCGGGAATCTCCAGGCTCTCATACCCGTAGCCTGCCGCCATCTTCGCCACGTCCAAAAGGGGCATTTCGGTGAAATTTGCCGTAAAAAAGCCGAGCTTCATCGGATGACACCTCCTTATTGATTGATATGACACGTTGAATCTGATTCTCTGACTTCTGTATAGATCCGTCCTCATGTTTGAGTATGACTGAATTTTAGCATATAAGGCTGAATCATGCAACGAGGATTTGCCGAGCAGGCGATAATTTATCTATACGGTTTAAATGGCGCAAACAAAACAAGGCAATATCCACAGTCAATTCTATATAGTGGTCACAAACAGGCAAAAATAAAAACGGTCTCTTGCGAAGTGGCGGCAAAAATGATACAATTCACATACAAACAGAAGCCCGGTCGGATGACGCGCTGGGATGAAAGGATGGTAAGCATGATCAATACCGTAACCCTGAACCCGGCAATCGACAAGGTGCTTTTTCTGAACGAGCTGAAGAAGAATGTGACCAACCGGGTGCAGTGCGCCCAGGAGACGATTGGCGGGAAAGGAACCCATGTCTCCATCAACCTCAAGACGCTCGGCATGACAAGCCGCGCCTTTGGCATATGCCATGGATCCACAGGTCTTCGAATCATCGACATGCTTGAGGAACATGGGCTGGACGTCCGCTTTTTGTGGCGGTCCTCAGAGGAAACCCGAACCAACTACTTGCTCGTGGAGGATAACGGGGATTGCACCCTCATCGCCGAGCGGGGCGTCATGCTCAGCGAAGGGGACATTGATGATATGGAGGACTTGATCATCCGGGAGGTGCAAGCGGGAGACAGCATCGTCCTGTCCGGGGATATGTCAAATTGCGTCGCTTCTGCCTATGGCCGCATCATGCGACGGCTTCGAAACCGCGACGTGAAAGTATTTCTGGATACCAGCGGCCCAGCGCTGGCGGAGTGCGTTCACCAAGCGCCTTTTATGATCAAGCCCAACGTGGATGAGCTTTCCTTCCTCTGCGGCCGCCCGGTGGCAGATGATATCGGCGATGTGGTGTCTGTCATTGATGGCTTGGATCGCCTTCATATTGGCATCATCGCGGTCTCCATGGGGGAGATGGGCTCCGTCCTGCGTGTCGGCGAAAAGATTTTCCACGCCATACCCCCCAAGGCCAATGTGGTCAACACCATTGGCTGCGGGGATTGCTATCTGGCCGCACTTGCCTATGGTCTGACGGAAGGCCTGTCCATGGAGGAAGCCCTAAAGGTGGCCACAGGCGCTTCCGCCGCGACGGCGGAATCCCCCAGTTCCGTTGGCTTTGATCCTGCTCGCGCCAAGGAGCTGACCTCGCTGACGGTAATTCGGCGAATTCGGTAGACCGTAAAATCCAAGGAGGATGACTAGATGAACAGCTACCTGGAGATGCGCAAGGAAATGGTGAATGTGGCCAAGCTAATGTGGGAGAGGCGGCTGACAAACGCCGCCGGCGGAAACTTTGCGGTGCGCGTGGCTGAGAACCGCATTTTGATCTCTCCCTCCATGATGGCAGAAGAAAAGCATTGTCAAATGGAGCCTGAGGATTTTTTGCTCATCGACTACGAGCAAAACCTCCTGGAGGGGAAGAGTAAGCTTTCCCGGGAGAGCCTGATGCATGTGCTCATCCTGCAAAATTTTGCGGAAATCGGCTGCACCATTCACGCGCACCCATTTTATTGTATGCCTTTTGTTGCCCAGGCCAAGCCCATACCCAACCTGACGGAGGCGACCATAGGGCGTGGAGAGGTAGGCTGCATCGAATACACGAAGGCATATACCAGAGAACTGTCTGAGAATATCTATCAGTATTTTGAGAGGCGCCGGGAGCTCGCGGTCAGGAAACCCATCGGCGTGATCATGCCGCTTCATGGCGTCGTGGTGTCCGGACCGGATATCTATAAAGCTTATAGCATGCTTGAGCGGATTGAGTGCGATGCCTATTGCGCAACCGTGGGGAATCTGATTTAATATAATCATACAGGCGCAAGCGCCATGAATCAAGACAAGATGTCCTCTTTATTCTCGCGGAATCTCGTCTACGCAGCGAACGCCCCCATTATCGAAGGTATGCATGGGCTTTATACCCAGAAGAGGCGGAAGAAAAATGTTTAGTGAAGAACGAAAAGCGGAAATCATCGCCCTCATTGGGCAGCGGGGCAGCATTGACGTGAATATGCTGGCGGAGCGGTTTCAGACGTCCCGAGAAACCATCCGCCGGGATTTGGGCGACTTGGAGAGAAAGGGCGCCTTGAAACGGACCCATGGCGGAGCTGTTGCCGTCGCTCCGGCCAGCGAATCGGGTCAGCTCAGCGAATCTCCCGTTGGCGAGCGCGGCGTGCGCCAGGCGGAGGAAAAGCAGAGCATTTGCCGGAAAGCGGCGGCGCATATTCAACCTGGGGATACCATCTTCATCGACAATAGTTCCACCATGATTTATTTGCCCCGGTACATTCCACCGGAAATGAACATCACCATTCTCACCAACTCCATCGGCTTTCTGGTGGAAGCGGCCAAGGTTCCCAACTACAACTGGATGATGATCTGCCTGGGCGGCGTCTTTAAGCCGAAGAACTTATCAGTTCATGGCTCGGATACGCTGAAGAACGCCGCACCCTATTATCCGGTTAAGACGTTTATTTCTTGCTCCGGGGTTTCTGCTGTAACCAAAATCGCCGATTCCAGCATCCAGGAGCTGGAGATCAAGCGCATGATGGTGGAACGGGCTCAAGAGGTATTTTTGCTGGCGGACTATACCAAGTTTGAAAAGACAGGCCCTATTTTCCTGTGCAATGTGGAGGATGTGGACGTGATCATCAGTGACGACCGCTTCGTGATACCGCCCGCCGTCGGTGCGCTGTTTCAGCAATCCAATGTTAGGCTGGAAATCGCGGAGCGGGTTTGAGGTTTGTTGAGATGAGACTGCTTGCCTTTGACTTGGGTGGAAGCGGTGGCCAGCTATTTTATGGCGATTTTCATGGGGATACACTGTCCATTGGGAGTGTTGCCAAGATGCAGAACAGCCCTGTGCCAATGGGATGCGGGCTGTATTGGGACGCGGTGGGCTGCTATAACCGGCTCTTGGAAGGTCTCAATAGGGCATGCGCCATGGGTAGGGTGGATTCCTTGGGCATTGATTCCTTCTGCAATGATTTCGGCCTGCTAGGCGGCGAGGATGAGTTGCTGACCCAAGTCCGCTGCTATCGGGACGAGCGCACTGTCCGCCATGAAGGTTACGTTTATAGCCGGGTGGCGAAAAGGCGCCTTTACATGATGACCGGCAACCAGAACGCCTGGTTCAACACCCTGTTGCAATTGGGCGCCATGCGGTCCGCCGGACTGGAGTGGCTGCTTGAAAGAGTGCGCACCTTGCTGTTCCTGCCGGATCTTTTTGCTTTCTTTCTGACAGGTCAGATGGCAACGGAGTATACCCTGGCCTCCGTGAGCCAGATGTTTGATCCCACCGCCATGGACTGGCATGAGGAGCTTCTGGGCGTCGCGGGCCTTCGGCGGGATCAGCTGGCACCCCTCTCCATGCCGGGGAATGTAGTGGGGAAGATTCGGGAAAGCCTTGCGGTGGAGCGCGGAATTCAACGGTTTCCCCTGGTCTCTGTCTGTGAGCATGACACGGGATCCGCTTTTGTGGCATCCCCCTTTACCGGGGACGATCATGCCATCCTGAGCAGCGGCACCTGGGCCATCATCGGTACCACGCTGAAACAACCCTTGATGACGGAGGCTGGCTTTCTGCACAACTTGGCCAATGAGGGCGGATTGCCCGGATATCAGCGGTTTTTGCGTAACGTGATGGGCCTTTGGATTCTGCAGCAGCTTCGGGAGGATTGTCAAATCCGAGGGAAAGGCCTTTCCTTTGGGGAGCTGGAAAGCGCCGCTGCCGCCGCGACTCCTTTTTCCTTCTACGTGGATGTGGATGATGAATCATTTTTCTCTCCGGGGAACATGGGGGAGAAGATTCGGGCTTATTGCCAAAGCCGCTATCATCGGGCGCCGGAGAC
>JAVBOX010000008.1:0-3852 GCA_031550095.1 Eubacteriales bacterium | reverse complement strand
GTGAAATCCTTCATTGGTTTGCCAATTAATGCCAATGGCTCCCTATGGGGTATTTTAAATGTGGCGATGCTGCGCGAGTATCGCGAATGGACTGAAAGCGATGTGTATTTGTTTGACCTGATCGCCAACATCATTTCCGCCGTGGTTGAGAGGAATAATGCCGAGGAAAAACTCATCCTCATGTCCTCCATTGTTGAAAGCTCGCCGAACTACATTGCCCATATTTCCGAGACGGGCCAGTTTGTGTATGTAAACCTTGGTGTTGAGCGGTTTTCCGGCTATACGCGGGATGAGCTGATGAAAACGGAAATCAGCATTTTCTTTGACAAAGATACCCAAAAGGCTTTTTTTGAGGAGTTTGTCCCCAGGGCAATTCAACAGGGCCGGGTGGACTGCGTGCTTCCCGTTCTCCAAAAGAATGGGACGAGGCGAATGCTTTCCGTCTCCCTCTTTACCATCGACAACCGCCAGTCCGGGCTGGGGATCATCGGCCTTGACATTACAAAGCAGCTGAGGCTTCAACAGGATTTGTTGGAAGCCAAGGAACAGGCGGAAAGATCCAGCCAGGCGAAGGGTGATTTCCTGTCTCGCATGAGCCATGAGATGCGCACGCCTATGAACGCCATCATTGGAATGACTCATATGGCCAAAGCGTCCGGGGATGTCCTTCGGAAGGAATACTGCCTGGATAAAATCGATGAGGCCTCCACCCATCTTTTGGGCGTGATAAACGATGTGCTGGATATGTCTAAAATCGAGGCGAACAAGTTTACCCTTTCCCTTGCGCCTTTCCATTTTGAGAAGATGCTTCAGAAGGTGGCGGGCATCAGCAACTTCCGGATGGAGGAAAAGCGACTGCGGTTTCGCATGGCGATTGATCCCAACGTGCCCAAGGTCATTGTCTCCGATGAGCAGAGGCTTGCCCAGGTGATCACGAACCTGCTCTCCAATGCCGTTAAGTTTACGCCTGTGGAGGGTAGCGTTTCCCTTGCGGCCCAAAGCGTCCGCGTGAGAGGTGACCGGTGTACGCTGCAAATCGAGGTGGCGGACACGGGCATCGGCATTCCGAAGGAGCAGCAGAACAAGTTGTTCCGCTCCTTTGAGCAGGTGGATGGCGGAATCTCCCGGAAGTATGGCGGCACAGGGCTTGGACTGGCCATTTCCAAGAGCATTGTGGAGATGATGAAGGGCCGCATCTGGGTGGAGTCCGCGGAAGGCCATGGGTCTAAGTTTATCTTTACACTTGAGGTGGCGTGTTCCGACGGACAAAAGATAATGGACGACGACATTATAAATAGCGCTGGAGCGGGGGAGGAGCAACTCGCGAAAGGAGCCTATGCCGGTTTGCGCATGCTGCTGGCGGAGGACGTGGATATCAACCGGGAAATTGCGGAGTCCCTTCTGGAGGATACCGGCATTGCCATCGATGAGGCGGAAAACGGTCAAATAGCCTTTGAGAAATTCGAGAAAAACCCGGGCCTGTACGATATCATCTTTATGGATATCCATATGCCCATGATGGATGGCTACGAGGCCACAAAGCGCATTCGCGCACTGAGTATTCCGGAGGCCAAGACGGTACCCATCGTCGCGATGACAGCCAACGTGTTCCGGGAGGACATTGAAAAATGCCTTCAGGCGGGTATGAATGACCATATCGGAAAGCCCTTGGATGTGGAAGAATTTTTCTCGAAGCTGCGTAAAAATTTGCGGAATACCAACTGACTGGAAAGAGGTGAAGCTGTAATGCGAAGGAAAGACCGGGAGGTCGTGGACATTGACCAAATGGAGGGAATTCTGAAAAAGTGTTTGGTTTGCCGCCTCGCCCTCCATGGAGAGGTGTATCCCTATCTGATCCCGCTGAACTTTGGCTATTTACGGGAAGACGGCCGCTTCCGCCTCTTTTTTCATGGGGCGAAGATCGGAACGAAGATGGACTTGCTTCGGAAAAACCCCAATGCCGCCTTTGAAGTGGATTGCGAAAACAACCTGATTGGCGGGGAAACCGCGTGTACCTATACGATGGAATATCAAAGCGTTGTGGGCCAGGGAACGCTTACGGAGCTGACGGCCTGGGAGGAGAAACGGAAGGGCTTGCTGGCGCTGATGAGGCAGTATGCGCCGGAAAGAGAGTTTACCCTTTCCGACGAAGCGGTTGACAGCGTGGCTGTCCTTCGGTTGGATGTGCAAAACATGACGGGCAAATGCCTTCAGAAGTGATGCCATGACATTTCCAGAGCAGGTGTACGCCATCGCTAAGGGGATTCCCCGGGGTTGTGTGGCTTCCTATGGGCAGCTTGCCCTCCTGGCCGGCAGGCCAAGGGCGGCCCGGATCGTTGGCGGCGCCATGAGCCGTTGCCCGAGCGGAAGCGGTGTGCCATGCCACCGGGTGGTGCGGTCGGATGGTTCCCTTTGCTCAGGTGATGCCTTTGGCGCACCAGGGTTGCAACAGGAGCTGCTCCGGGTGGAAGGGGTGGTTTTTTTGCCGGATGGCCGGGTGGATATGAAGCGGTTTCAATGGGATGGTATTTCCTCCGTTGAGCCGTGAGCCTCCTCTTGGATTGGCAGGCCGGACCGGACCCCGGTTATCTTTGGAATCCCGATATCCAGCACACGGAACTCATAGCCTTCCGCGCGGAAATGCTCCACGAGCAAAGGCAGCGTGCGGATGGTTCTTTTTTTGCCGTCGTGAACCAACATGACGATGGAGCCATCATACCTGGAGGCCGTTGATATCGCCCGATCCAGGACATCCTGGTCCGAATGGGAATTGGACTCGGTATCTCCGTTTAAGGCATTCCAATCGATCCACAGATAGCCAGCCTGCTGTAGTTTTGCGCGGTATTCCTCGGGGATGGTGGACACGCCGTAGGGTATCCGGATGATGGGCATTTTCAAGGGAAACCCCAGCGCTTTGGCGACCTCATTCTCGCAGCGCTTGAAGTCATTCAGACAGGTGGGATAGCTGCTCTTTAGGATTCTTGCGTTATGAGTATAGGAATGGTTTGCGATAACATGCCCCTGCTCATAGATGGCTCGAAGAAAGACGGGACGGGCCTTTACATAGGCGCCAACCACAAAAAACGTCGCCTTTACCTTGGCCTTTTCCAGAGCGGCAAGGAACTCCATGGTATACTTCGAGGGGGAGTCATCGATGGTCAGGTAGATGATTTTTTCGCTGGAGGCGAGGGGAGGCTCGCCGTTTAGCACAGCAAATACCTCCTCCATGGTCATTGGGGCGGATGCTTTGTTATGGCGGTAGTATAGCTTGCAATCGTCCTCGTAGTACCACTCGCCGGTCAATGAAAAAGGCGCCAGTGCGGCCTCCGTATCCGGAACGCCGAAGACGCTTTCCGCGCCGGGGTAAAGGAGGGATAGCTGCCGGGCCGTCAGCGCGGTGCCGATGGGCAGCATATCGCCGCTCAAGGGAATCTGCGCTTCCGACGCGATGGACATCTGCGCTTCCATGAACTGCACGGGGCTTTCCGTGATAAAGACCCAGCTGCCATCCGCCTGAAGCTCCCAACCTCCTGAAGGGAGAAGGATTTGCCCCTGGACCGCATCGGGGATCGTTGTTTCCGTGGCCTTTGTCGGCGTCTCGGCAAAGGCGAACGCATACTGAAGGCATAAAACAATGATAAGAAATCCGAGGAATCGCTTGTACATAACGCTCCTTTGGTAATTCGCCGCGCTTGTGGAATCAGTTCATCTGTTGGCCGCCGGTGACATTGATGGCCTGGCCGGTCATGTAGGAAGCCGCGTCCGAGAGAAGAAAGATGGTGGCGTTTTCCACATCCCGGTAGCTGCAGCCCCGCTTCATGGGTACCTGGTTGGTGTACTTTTCCCGAACCT
>JAVBOX010000056.1:0-8218 GCA_031550095.1 Eubacteriales bacterium | reverse complement strand
GCGGCGATGAGGGTCACCCCCATGAATACCGCCACCACCAGCCGCTCGCTGACGGAGTCCGCCAAAAAGCCGGAAAGGAGCGGGCCCGCGATGGTACCCAGAGTGCAGATCATCTGGAAGGATCCGTTAAAGCGCCCACGGTACTCATCCGGCACATAGCTCTGGGTGGAGGAAATCCGGATGTTGTACGCCGTAACGGACATGGTGCCGGAGAAAAATTTCGCCACCGCCATGATGGCCAATGGCAAGAACAGAAGCGAGCCTTCCATGACAGAAATGGCGATGAAGACAAGGATGGAGACCAGGTATTTTACGGATCTTGGGTAATTGAAGCGGTATTGGAGGGCGCCGCCCACAAGCTGGCCAATCACCGCGCCGGCCATCACGTAGGTATACCAGATAACCCCCAAGTTCTGCCGGGACATAAAATAAGGCAGTAGCACGGTGTTGGAGGCGGCAGTGGCCAGCATCAGGACAAAAAAATAGGCGGTGATGATCTGCAGACCCTTCTCACCGTTGATGTAGCGCATTCCATCCTTAAACTCGTGCAAAAACCGGCGGACGGAAAACCGCTCCATGCCGGACTTAATATACTTTTCAGGCGCCCGGACCTGGGTCTCAAAGAGGGCGGCGACGAAAAACGTGACCGAGTTAAACAGGAAAAGCACCTGGAGCGCATCCCGTCCGTTTCGGTCATAGAGAAGGGCCGCAATCGGCACCATCACCGCTGAAACCGGATAGATCATGCTGGAAATGGAGTAAGCCTTGCTGTAATTCCCTTCGCTGATCAGCGTTGGGTAGAGGCTCTCGTACGCCACCTGATAGACGCTGTCGATGGTGCCGATCAGGAAGGCGATGAGCAGAAACGGCCCATAGCTGAACAGCCCGCCCCGCAGCAAAAAAAAGATTCCCAGGTAGATGCCCGCGGAAGCGAAATCCAGGGAATAAATGACCCTGGACCTTGAGAAGTTATCCAAATAAGGCCCGGCGATTAAGGGCATAACGATCTTGGGCAGGTTATAAACCACCAGCAGCAGCGCATAGAGAAATACGGACTGCTCATAGTCCAGCACCATCAAACCGATGGCAAAGCCGCTGATCGCGTTGCCCAGCATGGATACAACCGTGCCAAGCGTAATGATCGTAAAGTTCTTGGTCCACAGCTTGTTCTTCATCCCGCTATTATCCATAGCCGGTATTGTAAGCGATATTCGCCCCTTTTGCAATGAGAATATGATTAAAAACAAATTCGGAATTTGGTATAATTTTTAACCTCCTCTTTTATCCCATGAAAACAGCGGGTTTATCAAAGCTTTTCAACTCGTCCATTTCCTTTTCTTCTTCTACGGCAACGGTTCTTCCCTCCGCCAAAACATCTCCGCACGGCTTTGAATATCCTCCGTACCGGAAACCACCTCCGCGCCGCCCCACCAGGGGGGCATTAGCCCTGCGTATTCCCGATGTAAAAACCGGTCATCAATCAGTAGGGCAATCCCCCGGTCCGTTTCCGTGCGGATCACCCGGCCCACCGCCTGCAGCACCTTGTTCATGCCGGGATACCGGTAGGCATGGGCGAAGCCATCGGTCAGAGCCTCCTGATAGTACTCCCGAAGCAATTCCCTCTCCGGGCATATCTGGGGCAGGCCCACGCCCACAATGATCACGCCGGAAAGCCGCTCCCCAGGCAAGTCAATCCCTTCCCCAAAGACGCCCCCCATCACGATGAGGCCCAGAAGCATCCCCTTCGCCCGGGGAGCAAAGACCGTGAGGTACATTTCCCGAGCGGCCTCATCCATACGGCTCTGCTGCGCATGAAGGGTAACCTCTTGCCCATGGGCTTGCAGCTGCTCCTCAACCAAGCGCAAATAGGCATAGGAGGGAAAGCAAGCCAGGTAGTTTCCCGGGCGGCCCCGAACCATGGCCAGGATCGCCCTCGCCACATTCTCGGCTGTTCCCTCACGGCTTCGGTACCGGGTGGAGACCGCATGGCGGAGCACGAGCAGGTTTTCCATGGGAAAAGGCGAGGGCAGTGAAAGAAGCCCATCCTCCTTTTCCCCGCCGATGGCGTCCCGCCAGGCGGAAAGGGGCGTCAAGGTGGCGGAAAAGAACACGCTACCGCGAAGTTTTCGGGTGATGTCCCGAAGGTGAGGCCCCGGATCCAGGCAGAACAGCGTGGCTCGTATCCCACGCTTTCCCTCCTGCCGCGCCAGCAGGGCATATTTGTCGTCAAACCGCTTGACCGCATTGATGGCCGCGAGGAGTTGCCGGGGAAGATCGCCAAGATACAAGCTCGAAAGGACCTCCAGGGCCCCATCCATACAGTCCGCAAGAAGCTCCGCAAGGCCCTTGGGCAGCTCCTTGCGTTCCCCCGGGTCCAAAGCCTCCAGCCAGCCGATGAGCCCTGTCAGCGCCTTGTACAGAGGCATTTTTCGACTCAAGGCTTTTCCGGCGCTTCGCCGCGCCTCCCGAAGCTCCCCGCTGGATAGCTCCGCGGACAGCATCGCCCTGCCCCGGTCCGGCAGGTTATGGGCTTCATCCACCAGGAGGGTTACGTTGGCGGTCCATAGGAAGATTCGCCGAATGCGAACCGCCGGGTCAAAGGCGTAGTTGTAGTCGCAGAGGACCACGTCAGCCTCCTCCGAGAGGGTCAGGCAAAACTCAAAAGGGCATATCTGATGCTCCCGGGCCACTTTGACGACTGCCTCCCGGGACCAATGATCCCCAAGCCGCATAGCGGCCAATGCCTCCGGCAGCCGGTCAAAAAAACCATCCGCGTAAGGGCAATGGAGCATATCGCAGCGCCAGGCGGAGTTTTCAGCCGCGCAAGGGCACAATTTTTCTTTGGCCGTTAGGGAAAGAGCCCGTAGCCGGAGCCCGCTTTCCCGCATACGCTCTATAGCGGCGGTTGCGTTTTGCTGCGCGGTAGTGCGCGCTGTCAAATAAAAAATTTGTCCGGTTAGCCCCTCGCCGAGCGCCTTCAGCGCAGGAAAAATCGCAGCCGCTGTTTTGCCCGTTCCGGTAGGCGCCTGGGCAAAAAGCCTCCGTTTGCTTTTGATGGCCCAATACACCTGTACAGCCATCTCCCGCTGGCCCACCCGGAACCCATCATAGGGAAATGTCAAGGCGCGAATGGATTCATCCCTGACCTTTCGCCAGAGGAACCGCTCCTCCGCCATGCGCAGATAAGGCATAACAAAGCCCAGCGCCTCCTCTCGGAGCTGGGCTTCGCTCATGGGTTCCTCAAAGGCGGCCACTTCCGCGCCGCTCGTTCGCACATATACGACCCGGATGATGGCACGCTCCACGCCAAGCAAATAGCCATAGCAGACAGCCTGCGCCCGATGGACCGGTATGGCCACCATGGGAGGCGCCCCGGCGGGAGCCAGCTTGATTTCCTCAACGACCGGCAAATTCTCCCGCTGGTAGAGTAAGTCAACCCGCCCGCTGATCTCCAGGGTGACGGCCTCGCCTTCCACCCGGCCCCGGACGGCGATCTCCGCCCGAGCGTTCGGGAGGGATCGCTGCCGCGCCTGATGGCCCATCATACCCTCCCGCATTCGAAGAAGCTGAGCCCCTGGCTGCAGGCTGCCCGAAAGCAGCGCCAACTCCACAACCTCCCGCACTGAGGCGGAGCATAGATGCTTTTTCATTTAACCATTCAGCATGGCCAGGAATTCGGCTTCGGACAGGATGGGCACCCCAAGAGCCTCCGCCTTGTCCCGCTTGCTGCCGGCCGCCTCGCCGGCAACCACAAGGGATGTTTTCTTGGAAACGCTGCTTACCGCCTTGCCCCCGGCGTTTTCTATGGCCTGCTCCGCCTCCTGGCGGGTCATGGAGGACAGGGAGCCCGTGACCACAACGGTCTTACCATGGAAGGTGCCGCCTTGCGCAATTTCCACTTGGGCGGGACGGACACCGCGAACCAGAAGTTTCTCCACGCCTTCGGTTTCCACAGGGTCTAAAAAAAACTCGTTGATATTCTGGGCGATGATGTCCCCAACATCCGAAATTTGGGTCAATGATTCCATGTCGGCCTTCCGCAAAGCCTGTAGGGTGCCAAACCGCTTAGCCAAATCCCTCGCCGTCTTGCGCCCCACACCCGGAATGCCCAGGGCAAAAAGAAACGCGTCCAGAGGCCGCGCCTTCGCCACCTCTAATGCCTTCAACAGGTTTTCCGCCTTTTTTTCCCCCATGCCGGACAAGCCCACCAGCTGCTCCTTTGTCAGCGCGAACAGATCCGCCGGTTCTCGCACATTCCGCTCATCAAAGAGCAGGGCCGCGGTCTTTTCACTGAAAGCATCGATATCCATGGCGTCCCGGCCAGCAAAATGAACCAACTCCGCCACCATGCGGGGCTTGCAGCCCCGGCCGGTACAGTACAGGTTGGCGCCCCGCATGGCAACTGGCGAGCCGCAGGCGGGGCATTCCGAAGGCAATTCCACATCCCGCTCGTCCGGCTGGACTTCCGGCGTCCTGCCCAATATTTCCGGGATTACATCGTTGGAGCGGCGGATGAACACCCGGCACCCTACGCGCACCCGCTTGCGGAGCACATCCCCCCAGTTGTTGAGGGTAGCGCGCCGTACCGTGACCCCCGCCAACTCCACAGGCTCCAGATGGGCAAGGGGCGTCAGCTTCCCCGTACGGCCCAACTCCCAGGTCACATCCATCAGGCGGGTTGTGGTCTCCTCCGCCTCAAACTTATACGCAACCGCCCAGCGGGGAAATTTGTCCGTATAGCCCAGGGCGTTCCGGGTGGCGAAATCAGCGACTTTAATAACGGCCCCGTCGATGAGAAAGTCCAGTCGCCCCCGTTCCGCTTCGATGTCCCGGAGAATCTCCATGACTTCATCGATGGTGGCGGCGGGCTTTACCAAAGGGCTTACAGGGAATCCATTGTCCCGCAAGAACTGAACCATTTGAAAGTGATCCTGGATGGCCACGCCCTCCGGCTGGTTCATGCTGTAGAAAAACGCGTCCAACCGCCGCCTGGCCGTAACCTTTGGATCCAAATTCCGCAGCGCCCCCGCCGCGCCGTTCCGGGCGTTCTTCAACGGTTCCTCTGCCGTCCGATTATAGGCGGCCAGCGCGGACAGGCGCATGATCCCCTCGCCCTGCGCCACCAGGTGCCCCTTATAGGGGATGGTCAAAGGCACGGAACGAATGGTGCGCACCTGTTCCAGGATAGTTTCCCCCACCTCTCCATTCCCGCGGGTCGCCGCCTGCGCAAGCAGGCCCCCGTCATATGTCAGGGAGATGGTCAGGCCGTCGAACTTGTACTCCACGGCGTATGAGATGGGCGGCAAGGGCACGCCCTCCTCCACCGCCGCCTGCCAAAGGCGCTTGGCCCTGCCAGCCCATTCCCGCAGCTCATTTTCGCTTTGGGCCTTGTCCATGCTCCAAAGCCGGGCCTCATGGCGGTAGGGCGCAAAACCCGGCAAAGGTTCCCCGCCAACGCGGCGCGTGGGGCTGTCCGGCAAGCGTTCCCCCGCCTTCGCCTCCAGCTGGCACAGCTCATCATACAGGGCGTCCCATTCCCGGTCCGAGATCAGGGGGGCGTCCTTCATATAATAGGCGCACGCGGTCTCATTCAGGCGATCGACCAGCGTGCGCATGCGGTTTTTTTGTTCCTGCTCCATGGACTTAAGCTTCCACCTTTACGATCGGCGCGATGCTCGCGGCGAATTCCTTCAAGCCATAGGCTACAAACTCAATCACAATCCGGCACTCGCTTCCCTGGCCCCGGATCTCCACCACATCCCCCTCGCCAAACTTACGGTGGAGCACCCGGTCCCCGGGCTTGAAAAGGGCCACCTGGGCGGCCTGATCCGCGAACTTCCGGGCCAGGGACGGGGAAAAACCCTGCTGCACGCCGGGAATTTGAAGAACCCCGGACCTTCCGCCCACAAAATCATGGGCATTGGCCTGGGCGGCCCGGGCGGCCACGATCTGCTCCCGGGTGCGAACCGCGGGATTGGCGATGGGCTGCGGCCGCCGCATCCATTCCGTGTCCAGAAGCCGCTTTGGGATCTCCTCAATGAACTGGGACATGGCGTTGCGCTGCATTTGGTTGTAGAGCATCCGCTGCGTGGCGTAAGACAGATACAGCTGCTTGCGGGCTCTGGTGACGCCGACATACGCCAAGCGGCGCTCCTCCTCGATCCGGTCCTCCATAAGGGCCATGTTGGAGGGAAAGAGGCCCTGTTCAAGGCCCACCAGGAACACCGTATCGAACTCCAGTCCTTTGGCGCTATGAAGGGTCATGAGGGTAACGGACTGCTGCTGCTCCGCCAGCCCGTCCAGATCGGAAACCAGAGCCACATTCTCCAGGAAAGCCTCCAGGGTGGGCTCGTCCGACATATCCTGAAACTCCTGAACAGCGCCGATAAACTCCCGGATGTTCTCCACCCGGGTCCGGGACTCCTCCGAGTCCTCCTTCACATACTGGGCCTCAAGCTTTGTCTCGTCCACCAGAATCTTCACAAACTCGCCAAGGGGCATGGTCTCCTTTACGGCGATCATCCGGGAAAGCAAGGAGGCGAAGTCCCCCACGCTCTTGCGGGCACGGGAAGCCAATGTCACAGGCGGGTCCAGCATGGCGTTGAACAGGGACGTATCGCTGTCCGCCGCGCAACGGGTCAGCTCCGTAATCGTCGCGTCGCCGATGGCCCGCCGGGGCGTGTTGATAATCCGCCGCAGGGATACATCGTCCGTAGGATTTACAAGAACCCGAAGGTAGGCGATGATGTCTTTAACCTCCCGGCGGTCATAGAACTTGGTGCCCCCGAAAACACGATAGGGGATTCCCGCACGAACCAGCATTTCTTCCATGACGCGAGACTGGGCGTGCATCCGGTACAGCACGGCGATGTCGCCGAAGGATTCCCCCATCTGGCGGCTTTGGTGGATGCGGTCGCAAATCCAGGCAGCTTCCTCCCGCTCATCCCCCGCGTTGAACAGCCGAATGGGCGAACCCTCGCCGATTTCCGTCCAAAGCTTTTTCTCCTTGCGGCCTTCGTTATGGGCAATGATGTTGTTGGCAGCGTCGAGGATGTTGGCTGTGGACCGATAGTTCTGTTCCAGCTTGATCACCGCGCAGTCCGGAAAGTCCTGCTCGAATTCCAAGATGTTGCGAATATCCGCCCCGCGCCAGCCATACACGGACTGGTCGTCGTCCCCCACGACGCAGACATTGCGGGTATCTCCTGCCAGGAGCCGGACCAGCATGTATTGGGCATAGTTGGTATCCTGGTATTCATCAACGTGAATATACTTGAACCGTCTGCGGTAATACTCCAGAACAGGCGGATGGGTGGTCAAAAGCTCCAGGGTCCTGACCAAAAGATCGTCAAAATCCAGCGCGTTGGAAGCCCGCAGGCGGTTTTCATACTCCCGGTAAACATCCGCGATGAGCTGGCAGCGATAGTCCTTTTGAGACTGGTCAAACCATTCATCCGGGCTCAGGAGCTTATTTTTTGCGTCGGAAATCTTCGACTTGACCTCACGGGGGGGCAAGAACTTCTCGTCGATGTTCAGTTCCTTCTTGAGCAGATCCTTGACGACGGTCATCTGATCATCGTCGTCATAAATAGAAAAAGCACGGGCGTATCCGATTTTTTCTATATCCCGCCGAAGGATGCGCGTACAGCATGCATGGAAGGTGGAGACCCAGGCTTCCTCCGCCCGGCCTTCCGTCAGTTTATTGATCCGCTCCCGCATCTCCCTGGCGGCCTTGTTAGTAAAGGTGATGGCCAGAATCTGATACGCGGGAACGCCTTTTTCCAGCAAATAGGCAACCCGATGGGTCAATGCCCGCGTTTTGCCAGATCCCGCTCCGGCGAGTACCAGAACCGGGCCTTCCGTCGTCTCCACGGCTTTTCGCTGCTGGGGGTTCAGCCCTACCCAATCCATCTATCGTCCCTCCTGATCGTCCAGCATGGCAAGAATCCGCGTATATCCTTCCGCGCCGTAGGTCAGGCATCTGTTCACCCGGCTAATGGTCGCGGTACTGGCGCCAGTCCTATGGACAATTTCTTGATAAGTCGATCCGGCCCGGAGCATGCGCGCAACCAAGATGCGCTGGGAAAGGGCTTGAACCTCGGCAATGGTGCACAGATCGTCCAACAAGCGATACGCATTCTCCCGAGTATCCACGGAAACAAGGGCATCACAAAGCAAATCCGTCTGGTCGGATGCGAGCTTGGATTGAAACATGTTT
>JAVBOX010000047.1:0-58670 GCA_031550095.1 Eubacteriales bacterium | reverse complement strand
TTAATCCTTATTCGCTCCCCTCTCACTCCTCAGCTCTCCCCTCTCGGGTCCCGCTGTCTCGCTCAAGGCTCGCGCTCTCTCTCAAAACAATTGACTGTCTCTCTTCTTCTTTTCCTGTATCGTTTTCAAGGATCGTCGCGCTTCAACAGAGCATATCCGATGAGGCGCCCAATTAGAGTATCACCAACCTGTGTTTCTGTCAACCCCTTATTTTCAAAAACCGCCTCTTTTTTTCTTGCTTTTCCCGCCTCTTTTTATTTTCTTGTCAGAACCATTGCGACATATTTCCGCTTTGCTTTTAAAGGGTTATGATGCTATAATATGCGAGAAATAGCACGGGAGGAATGGTAATGGCGCGAAAAACGCCGGTATGGGAGCGCCTTGTTCAGGAGGGATGGGTTGCCTCGCGGAAGGACGCGGAGCGGTGGATCCTTTCCGGCGATGTGCGAGCAGGAGGTCAGCCGGTTTATAGCGCTGGGCAGAAGGTCGACGACCAGATCCCTCTGATGATTCGGGGAATCGATCAAAAGTATGTGTCCAAGGGCGGCGCAAAACTGGAAGGTGCCATCGCGGATTTTGGGATACCGGTGGTGGATCGGGTCTGCATTGACGCCGGTGCCTCCACAGGCGGGTTTACGGACTGTCTTCTCCGCCACGGCGCGGCCAAGGTGTATGCGGTGGATGTGGGATATGGGCAGCTCGCCGGAAGCCTGCGCAACAACCCAGCCGTCGTAAACCTTGAAAAGACCAACATCAGCGACGCCGCCCTTCTTTCACTGGAGCCATTGCCCACGCTGGGCACGGTGGACCTGTCCTATCTAACCCTTCGAAAGGCTGTCCCAATTTTCGCGGCTATTTTAAGGAAGCAAGGGGATCTTCTTTGCTTGGTCAAGCCCCTCTTCGAGATTGACGACGCAGTGGCTCGCCGAACGGGTCAAATCGCTCCCGAAGCCTATGAACCCTTGCTTGGAGCGTTGGCATGGGGATTCATACAGGAAGGATGCGCCGTAAAGGGCATAACGAACAGCCCGGTGACGGGCAATAACGGAACGCTGGAGTTTTTTATCTGGATTGGCCTGGATGGAGCAGGAAGCCTTGTGGCGATGGAGCTGAAAGAAGCCGTGGAGTGCGCTGTTCGTGCGGCCCACGGGTTGCCGGCCTATCATAAATTGAAACGGTAATTTTAAGGAGAGCATATCATGAATGAGTCACGTTCGTTTACGTCTGTACTGCGCCGCGTTTGCATTCCGCTGATCATCGCTTTGGCGTTGATGATCGCCACGGTGATCCTATCGGGCAGCGCGTTGATCCGAATTGAGGATGTATACGTGAACCGAATCCTTGCCGGCACATATGGCACGCCTGATTGGCGGGTGCAGGAAATGAATCCGCTGCTGGCCCAACTGCTCACGCTGCTCTTTAGCGTGATCCCCGCCGTAAACTGGTATGGCGTCATGCTTCTGGTATTGATCTTTTTGGCAGCGGCTATGGCCATCTCCCTTCCCGCGCACAAGCCTGGCGGGTTGCTTCCCGCCATCATCGTGGTCAGCCCCATCCTGTTATTGTTGACCAATTCCCTGCAAAGCCCCGTGGTCTGCGCCCTGTGCGCGGGCGTGGGGGTTGCGGCGTCGCTGGATGGGTTTCAAAAGCGCAAGGAACGGGTCTGGCGTATTGTCGCGGGGCTGGTGCTGTTCACCTTCGCGGCCATGCTCTCCCTTCGGTGGAGCGTCATCGTGGCCATTGGTGTCCTTCTGTGCTGGCTTCCCTGCAGCCTCCGGGACGCGCGGATGAAAGGGCTCTTGCTGGGTCTGCCAGTGCTTGCGGTCATCGTTGGGGCGCTTTTTGGCTATGCCTCGCTGATGTATGGCTCTGCCGAGATGTCCGCGTACCGGAAGGATTATGCCCTCTATGAGCGCGTGCAGCACAGCAGTTTGAAAGAAGAAAGCGACGCGCTCCTAAGCGAATATGGGCGGGCGTATGTGGCGGAAGGCGAGGCGGATATCCATAGCCTTGAGGAAGGCGAAGAAGCGGTGGAGACCAAGCCTGTCATACCGCCCACTTCCTTTGACTCCGTGGGCTGGTCCTTGAACGACACCTCCCTGTTTTTCTCTCGTTATGGCTCGGATATGAAGCTCACCGATCCTTTAACCCTTCGCGCCTTGGACGAGAAGGCGGATCACATCTCCTTTGATCTGCCCAGGCTCACCCGGGAGCTTTGGGGAACGGTCAAAAAGCCCCAGTTCCTCATGCTCATCGGCCTTTTTGCTGTTAGTGCGCTGGCCTTGGTGATGACGAGCCGCAGGAAAGGGCTCATTGCGCTCCTGGCGGCGGTGATTGCCTTTGGCGGCCATATCGCGGCGCTTCTGTGCTACTACGACTCCTTTGCGGATATCGCGCCTTTCTACCTGCTGGCCATTACGGTGATGCTGTATCACTTTGACGGGGAGGACGCCAAGGCCTGGCTTAAGAAAACCATCACCGCCCCTTGGCTCCGCGTCGCCTTGTCCGCGCTGGTTTTGGTTTGTTTTGTCGCGGGCATGGGGGGCCTCATGTACTTTACACGGGCGAATCCGGCCAATGCCAACCACTATACTGTGGAGACACTGGATTACATCACCCCGTATATCGAGGCGCACCCGGAGATGCTCTTCATTGGGGATAATCCCAACGACCGTTACAAGCCGGATACGCTGGCCGCGCCGATCCGCGGCCAGGATCAGAACCTTCTCGCGGGCAGTTATGACATTTATAGCCCCCGCGCCGTCGCCTTGATGAACAAGTTCGGCCTGACAAATCCATTGCCTGAAAGCGTAAACCGGGAGGATATAGGATATGTCTCCATGTCCATTGAAGGGCCGGTCGCCCTGCGGCTCACGGAGGGGTATAGCCTGTATATGAAGGCACCCCAGGAATTGGCGGGGAAAGAAAGCTATGCGGAAAGCATCATAGGGCTGATTGCCTATACCCAGGAAGAAATGGACGCAATGCTGGCTAACCTGGAGAAGAATAACGCGATAATGGCCAGTTGGGAAGAGGCCTTGAAGGATCCTGAGTTCGTGAAGATGATGAATGAAGCCCTGGCAGAAATGCCGGAAACACCAGCGGAGGACGCCCATCTCCACGCGCCGGTGTCAACCGAAGCCCCCACCGAGACGCCTGCTCCTGATGCTGGGGCAACCCCAGCCCCCCAGCCCGAGGCTTCCCCAACTCCCCCTGCCGGATTTGATGGTTCCACTCGCCGTTGTTGGAGCGGGTGCATCTGGGATGATGGCCGCGATCGCGGCGTCCCAGGTGCGCCCGCACTCGGTTTTGTTGCTGGATAAGGAAGAACGGGTGGGAAGAAAGCTGATGGCCACGGGGAACGGCCGATGCAATCTGCTGAACTCCGGGGATTTTAGCGGGCATTATCACGGGAGTGGCGCGGAGTGTGCCCGGCGACTGCTTCGGCAAATACCTCCCGGCGCGTTGCTTTCTCTGTTCCGGGAGTTGGGGCTTTGCTGCCGTGAGGAAGAGGATGGCCGGGTCTACCCCTTTAGCGGCCAGGCGGGCGCTGTGGTGGATGTGCTTCGCGCGGGCTGCCACCGTTACGGGGTCGAGAGCCTGTGCGGTGCCGAGGTGGTTCGGGTGGAGCCAGTGCGGGAGGGATTCCGGATTGGCCTTGTGGGCGGTGGAACCCGGCTTGCCCGGCGCCTTATCGTGGCGGCGGGGAGCAAGGCGGCGCCTTCCCTGGGGGGAGGGGATGGTGCCTATAGCCTGCTAAAGGCCTTTGGGCATACGGTGACGCCGCTTCGGCCTGCCCTTGTGCCGCTGAAGTTGCCCACGGAGAGCATTCGAGGGCTGAAGGGCGTTCGCGTCCAGGGAAACGTAGGGCTTTGGGTGGATTCAAAACCGGTTCGAAGTGAAGCGGGCGAGCTGCTGTTTACAGAGTATGGCGTCTCTGGCGTGGCGGCGATGCAGCTGGCGCGGGATGTGGGAATAGCAATCGAGGCTAAGCGGAAGGCGTTCCTATCCATCTGCCTGATGGATGCCCAGACCGCTCGGGAGCAGGTGGCCCTGCGGCCCTCCCTTTTTGCCGGAATGGTCATGGAGGATTTTTTCGTTGGCCTACTGCATAGGCGCATTGGCCTATGCCTGCTCCGTGAGGTGGGCTTGGGAGCGCAGGACTCCGTTTCCCAGGAAGCGGCCTTCCGCCTCGCCCCACTCCTGACGGATTGGCGGATTCCCGTGTTGGGCACGCTGCCCTTTTCCCAGGCCCAGTGTGCGGCGGGGGGCGTCCCACTTATGGAATTTGACCCCGAAACCCTGGAATCCAGGCGAATGCCGGGCCTGTATGCCTGTGGAGAAGCTTTGGACGTGGATGGGGATTGCGGCGGGTATAACCTCATGTGGGCATGGGTATCCGGCATGACGGCAGGGGATAGCGCGGCCCGTGGAAAACAATCCTAAGCAAAGGCATGGGCCTTTTATAACCAAAGCGCACAGGCTGTTTGCCTGACGAAATCCCCAAGGAGGTGTCCCCTATCATCCGCCTTTCGTCCGTCTCCGTCTCGTTGGATACGCTGCCCGAAGCGCTGCCTGGGATTGCAGCGTCCCTCCTGGGGATTCCGCAAAAGGCCCTGAAAGCATGCCGGGTGGTGCGCCGCTCTGTGGATGCCCGCCGAAAGGATAACGTCCGGCTTGTGTTCACCCTGGATGTGGAAGTCACCGGGGATGAAAGAAAAGTGCTTTCGGAATGCGCGTATCCCCATAGGGACATTGCCAGGACGCCCGCCCCCTTTGTCGTGGACGGGCTGGCCCGGCGCCCCACAAACTGCCCCGTGGTGGTGGGAACGGGCCCGGCGGGGCTGTTTGCCGCGCTGGTGTTGGCCATGGCCGGGGCGGAGCCCATCGTGCTGGAACGGGGTCAGGATGTGGATGCCCGCCGGAAGAGCGTGGAGGCCTTCTGGCGCTTTGGCCGCCTGAATGAGGAGAGCAATGTCCAGTTTGGCGAAGGCGGCGCGGGCACGTTTTCCGATGGCAAGCTCAATACCGGCATCAAGGATCCTCGCTGCGGCTGGGTGTTGAAGACATTTGCCGCCCATGGAGCGCCAGAGGAGATTCTCTGGCAAGCCAAGCCCCACATCGGAACCGACCGATTGAGCGGCGTCGCGAAGGGCATGCGCATGGAAATCGAAGCCCTGGGGGGGATGGTGCGCTTTTCCTCGAAGGTCACGGGCTTTCTTGTGGAAGGCGGCGCTGTGCGGGGCGTTTGGATTGGAGAGGAATTTCTTCGGACCGATTGCTGTATTTTGGCCATCGGCCATAGCGCCCGGGACACGATGAAAGCGCTGAGGGCCGCCGGGACGGCCATGGTGCCAAAGCCCTTTTCCATGGGCGTCCGGATTGAGCATCCCCAGCGATGGGTGGATCAGGCTCAGTATGGCGCTTTTGCCGGGCACAAAGCCCTTGGAGCGGCGGATTATAAGCTGTCCGTCCACTTGCCCAGCGGCCGGGGCGCCTATTCCTTTTGCATGTGCCCAGGCGGAGTTGTGGTGGCCGCTGCGTCCGAGACGGAGTCCGTGGTCACAAACGGCATGTCCTCCTTCCGCCGGGATGGGGTCAACGCCAACAGCGCTCTTCTGGTGGATGTTCGCCCAGAAGACTTTGGGGAGAAAGATCCCCTGGCAGGCTTTGCCTTTCAGCGGCTTTGGGAGGAACGGGCTTTTGCCCTGGGGGGCGGCGGGTATCGCGCCCCGGCGCAGCGGGCCGTGGATTTTTTGGCCGGGCGGGTTTCCCAGTCCCTGGAACCCACCCTGCCCTCCTATCTTCCCGGCGTTACGCCCGCGGATCTTCGGGAATGCCTGCCGCCCTTTGTGGCGGAAGGGCTCATGGACGCGCTGACCCGCTTCGACAGGCAAATCCATGGATTCGCCGGGCCGGAAGCGCTGCTGACCGGGGTGGAAACCCGGTCTTCCTGCCCCGTGCGCATTCCCCGGGATGAATCCGGCCAGGCGAACTTGAAAGGCCTTTTCCCTGCCGGAGAGGGCGCCGGGTACGCCGGGGGCATTCTTTCGGCGGCTGTAGATGGCATGAAAGCCGGCGAAGAGGCCTTGAAAAGGCTATCGGAATGCTCTGGCTTATAACATGTTTGGAGGAACCACTCAAATGCGACCTTCTTCCCCTGAGACACAAGCGCCTCCTCGGGTAATGGCCATTCATGACTTGTCAGGCGTGGGCAAATGCTCCCTCACCGTGGCGCTGCCCATCCTCTCGGCTATGGGTGTGGCGGTGGCCGCCTTGCCGACAGCCATTCTCTCCACCCACACGGGGGGCATCGCCGGTTTCACCTATCGGGATTTGACCGATGAGATGATGCCTATCGCCAGCCATTGGCAATCCCTTTCCCTGCCCTTCGACGCCCTTTACAGCGGCTGGCTGGGCTCCGCGCGGCAAAACGCGCTGGTCATGAAAATCTTTGATATGTTTCACGGCCGTGGCGTCCTTCGGCTGGTGGATCCCGTCATGGGCGACCATGGCAGGCTGTATAGCACCTATACGTCGGATCGGGTTCAGGGCTTGGTTGAGCTATGCCGAATGGCGGATCTGATCACCCCGAACCTGACGGAGGCCCGGTTTTTGCTGGGGGAACCCTACCGGGGAGACAGAATGTCCGGGGCGGAGGCCCGGGCCCTATGCCGGCGGCTTACAAACCTTGGCCCCCGCCGGGTGGTGGTCACCGGCATTGCCGCATCGGAAGGCGCCTTGGGCGCCGCGGGCTGGGATAGCGATACAAGCGCCTTCTCCTTCCACGAGATGCCCCTTGTCCCCGGCACATGGCATGGAACGGGCGATATCTTTGCCTGTGTGCTCCTTGGCGCACTGCTCCGGGGACAGGCGCTGGGAGACGCGGTTGCCTTGGCCGTCCGGTTTGTCCATGGGTGCATTGAGCGGACCCGAATCCAGGGAACGGATCCCCGGTTTGGCGTGGACTTTGAGAGGGGCCTACCCGGGCTGATGGAGGATTTCCATGGAGAATAGCCAATCCGGCCAGCCTCAAGCCGCGAATGAAAAAGAGGTGCTCATATCCGTATCCGGATCGGATGCCGCGGGTGGGGAGATTGTGCTGACCACTGTGGGAACGCTGGCGGAGCTGCCGGATGGCTGGCTTGTTTCCTATGACGAAATACACCCCGATGATCTCGCCTCCACCAGCACGACCATGGAATGCAGGACGGATGGGGTCACCGTGCTGCGGGAAGGGGATGTGGTTTCCACCATTGTCTACCGAAAAGGAGAGACTTTCGTCGGGGACTATCAGACAGCCCTTGGCGCGTTTGAACTGAGGGTGTTCACCACGGAGGTCCATGTGAAACGACGGGGAAATATGGGGCATATTCACCTGGGCTATCAGATCAGCCTTTCCAGCGGCATGTCGCCGGGAGGAGAGATGGCGATGCGGTGGTTGGATGTTCGTTTTCGGCCATGCAGGCGCTAATGGGAAATCCCGCGATCTTCCTTCGGAGGGCATTCAGGGCGCAACACCCATTGGGTTTTCTTCGGTGGGATCGCTCTGGCCGTGGGCTGCTGGTTTCGGACATGCCAAGGCGGGAGGCGCCAGGAGTTTCGGCATTCAACGGGGATTCTCTGGTTTTTAACGCAAGCATATGCCAACAATTTCAAATGAGCACCGCGCGAATCGTCCATGAAAACGGGCTGCTTTACGTGGATATTCCCCAAGAGACTTACAGGATGCTGCTGAGCCAAACCTTTTTGGTGCGCGGCACTTTTCAAGAACCGTGGTTTGAGGAACAATCCACCCTCATGGGGATCCTGTCCCGGCGAATCGGGCCCATCTTCGGGAAGCCGGATGAGCCCCTCCTTCGCGGGGCGATGCTGGCCTGTGCGCTTGGGGAACCGGAGGTGAGAAGGTTCTGCCGCGCTTTGGGAGGGGTGGACGCCGTTGCCCTTCGAAAGGGAGAAACCGCCTCCTGCCGCGCCTGTGCCGCCCTGTTGGCCTATTGGCTTTTCACAGAGCGGGGCGTGGGCCTGCCGGAGACGGTTTCCTGGTGTTAGAGCATTTCTCGAAAACATAGCACGCATCCTGGCGGATCTTTTGCCTTCCCGCGTTGCCTCGTCCGCTCAGCGTAGCACTGCTACGCCTCGCTCCCTCGTCTTAGCGAGACGGCAAAATCTCTCGCCACTCTATGCGCTATGTTTTCAGAAATTGCTCCAATCGGGCAAATGAGTTTTGTAAGCCTATGTGGGGGAAGATCAGCTGTGGAGATCCGCTTCGTCGATGGTGCCGTTTTCCAGGGCTTCCATGAGCAGCGCGTCGTATAGTCCCGCCATGGAGACCTGCATATATGGCCCGACAAACACGATCATCAGGATGCCAAACGTCAGCCCGGAAAGTAGGATCCAGCCAAAGAAGCTCAACCCCATAAAAAAGACGCTCCCTTTGTGTCCCTTGGTGATGGCCATGGAGACTTTCAAAGCTTGCGCTGGGCTCATGTCGGGATAGTCTGCTGCCAAATAGGGAGCCATGGAGTACGCGAGGGCCTTGATGATGCCAGGAATGATGAAAAGCAAGCTCCAAAGGAACGTGAATAAACCCATGAAAAAAACGGTTCCCACGGATTGCCCATATTGGCGGAACCCTGAGAAGAGGGTTTCGAACACGGGGTTCTCATCCCGCCAGGTGCCCAGGAAAAAGATATACATGCCGATGAGCAGCGGAGGCATGATGAAAATGGCGCCAAGCCCTAAGGTAATGCCGGCGGCAACGTAGGCCGCGACATTATACAGCGCATAAACGCCAATGCAGGCGCCCCTTGCCTCGCGCAGTCTTTCCCGCGCCTGGGCCTTTATAGACACTCGATCGTACATGGTTCCCCTCCTATAAATCAGCTATTGTTCATAGCATTCCTTTGATTGTATATACTTTAACATATCAACCATTTGAGCACAAGCGTGTTTTCTTTGTGAATGCTATTATACAAAACATAACAAACATCAAGGGAAAGATACCCCCGAAAGAGCGGGGAACGCAAGTGGCAATGCCGCTGTATGTAGAGGCGCGGTGAACGTGTTCACTCCCCCTATACGCCATATCTTACAACATTGGTTAATTACATAATAAATTGGATGCATTTTCTCGCCGCTCGAATCTTAGAGCATTTCTCGAAAACATAGCACACATCCTGGCGGATCTTTTACCTTCTCGCGTTGCCTCGTCCGCTCAGCGTAGCGCTGCTACGCCTCGCTCCCTCGTCTTAGCGAGACGGCAAAATCTCTCGCCAATCTATGCGCTCTGTTTTCAGAAATTGTACTAAGTGGGCTGCCCTGCCAGCATTTTCGCTAGCGAGACAGCCCCTTTCCCTGACTTGGCCTGGCGTGCTTTCCTGACGGGATAATCAGTCCTCTCGGTCTACCAAGGGCCGGTGAATGGCGTACATGGCGGCAAAAGCGTCCGCGGCCCCGTCATCCTGGACCGGTGCCGGCGCGATTCCCGTGCATTCCGAAGAGGAAACCACCTGCTCAATGTCATAGATGGGCTCCCGAACCGGCTTGCGATCCTTTCTGGGTTTTTTCGCCATTGGAATGCCTCCTTCCTTCTCCTTGCCCGATACCAATCTCCGTTAGGGATCACGCAATCTCTTGGATCTTTCGCGCACTTCCCAACGCAAATTCGCATTATGGCATAGCATGCTTCAAATGATTGAAGAATATGAAGGCCTGATGGAACACCTGCCACCTGAACAAAAAAAGGGACGCGCCTTTTTTTAAAAAGCGCACCTATGCTCATCAATCCATAGGAGCCGAAACTGTTTTAAATTTACAAAACCGCGATTTCCGGCATATCGCTCAGGATGTCATCCCGGAGGATTCGACCCTTGGCCATGCAAAAGCGGACGTTTAACTCGTTGTCTAGCATGAGCAGATCAGCGTCATACCCGGTGGCGATGCGGCCTTTGCAGCCGTCTAGCCCAATGCGCCGGGCTGGGTTGACCGTGGCCATGCGAATGGCGACCCGCAAGGGAACGCCCGCGGCAACGATGTTCCGCACCATGCCGGAAAGGGTAGGAAACCCTTCTTCAGGCCGAACGGCCGAAGACCTTGAACCGCCGCAGTCGGAGACCAGGACGATGGCTTCGGGCCCCTTGCACCGAACGACCAGCTGGATGAGCAGCATGGGAAGATGCCGGCCGTCGGCGACCAGCTGAACGCTGAGCTCGTCCATCTCCAGCGCACACTCCGTAACGCCCGGCACATGGGTGTCGCCAAGCTTGGTAAGCCGCGAAGCATCCACGAAAAGGTTTGTCACGTCCGAGTAACCATGGGTCACTGCGGCAAGAACCTGCTCATAGCTTGCGTTGGAATGGGAGATGGAACCAATGATGCCCCGGGCGGCCAGCTCGCTTCCCAAGGCCAGGGCTTCCGTAAGCTCCGGCGCGGCGCCGACGATGCGAATGCCGTCCCACCGGTCCAGCAAATCCTGCCAGCTCACGTCGCTGGGCTCCCGGATGAACTCCATCATATGACCCGGCGTCTGATGGGGAGAATAAAAAAGTCCCTGGAGATGAATGCCGGCGATGGTGGCGTCGCACTTGCCCATTTGCGCCTTGCGGACGCTATCAATGGCCTTTTCGATGGAGGCAAGAGGCGCCGCGCCGGTGGTGGGCAGCATCGTTGTGGTGCCGTGCCGGGCATGGGCGTTGCACATGGCTGTTATGGCGCCGGATGTTCCTTCCATGACGGAAGCGCCGCCACCCCCATGGGCATGGATATCCACGAAGCCGGGCACCAGATACATGCCTCTGGCATCGATTGCCTTGGTTCGCTTGGTCATGTCCGCGTTGCGCACCACATCGACAATGCGTGCGCCATCCACAATCACGATACCCTCTTGTTGGGCAAAAGGCGTTAAAATGCGCGCATTCCGAATTTGATACATTGGAATAACAACCCCTTCCGGAGCTAAAATGCCGCCGGCTTTTCTATTTGAACACCAATATACCATGATGAAAAGGATTTGCCCATACCCTTTTGCGCATAAAAGTCTTTTATAATCAAAAGATATAGCGAGGTGATTCAAAATGAAAACATATCCGGATCTTTGGGAACTGCTCCGAAATGAAACGGAAGCAAGGGACCTGTTCGCGTCGCTTCCCATGTACGTCCGCACGGCCATCAACGACCGGCCGTCCACGATCAACAGCCTGGATTCATTGCGCAGCTACGCGGATAACATGACAAAAGGAGATGGATGAATGGCAAATGAAGAAAAGTTCACAGTTCGTTTACCGGCCTTGAATTGACAGAATAACCGCTCCTTTGTATCATAGCGATGAAAGGCATACAAACCACCTTTGATAGCGAGGGAGAGAAAAATGAAAACTTTTGCAAAATATATGGGGCCAATCGTTGTCCTGGCATTGATCATCTCGGCGTTTACCATTTCGGGCAGCGCGGAGGACAGCAGGCTGGAAGCGCTGGAGGCGCGGGTGGAAGCCCTGGAACAGCAGATCGCGGAACTGCTTGCGGAGCGAGATGAGGTCACCGAGCCTTCGGCAGAGCCGTTCCATATCGGGGAGTCGCTTGCGCTGGGCGAAGGGCTTACCATGACCGTCAATGGATATGAGACCGGCGACCGCTTCCGGTATTATCCTTCCGGCGGCTTTTCCACAACAACCCTTACGGCAAAAGCGGGCTATCGGCTTCTATGCCTGTATATTACGGTGGAAAACAATACGGGCCGGGATGTGTACGCCTCGTCTTTTCTGGACGCGGAGGTTCTCCACGGGCGCGCTTATTCCTCCCAGGCCCGGGATACATTCTTCTACCTGACGGGTCGGGGGATGTATGCCGGCGGCCTTAGGACCATCGGAAGCAATACTTCCCTGGAAGGCTGCCTCCTTTTCGCCATTCCCGAAGCGGCGGAGACATCCACGGAGAGCATTGCCGTCCAGTTCCGATACAATGGAACGCTGTACGCCTGTACGCTCCGGGATAGCGAAAGCCTCCTGCCATCGACCGGCGAGGCGGCGGATTTCTAAAGAGAACAGATTGATCATATCCCCCCGCCGCGGGCGAAATGAAGGGATTGTCAGGGGCAAAGCCCTTGACCGGGGATCAGGGGCAGCGCCCCTGGTCGTTCCCCCCTAGTCCTCCGTCACCCAAGCTTCCGGCTCCCACAGCATAACCTCGCCTTTGGCGAGGGTTTTTTTTATGTCGATGACGCGCTGGTTCCGGCTGCCGCGAAAGGGCAAACCCAAGGACCGCTCCGCCTGAACGAAGCGGCCATCTACCAAAACATCCGCCCGATGGGCTAGGGCGATTCGGCTTGGATCCTTGGAGGCGAGGATTTCCTCGTAGGTGTAGCCGGTGTAGACCCAAAGGGTTAAAGGAGAAGGCAGCGCTTGCGCGAGGGCTAGGCAAACGGAGGCTTGTTCCATGGGATCCCCACCGGTAAGCGTAACGCCGGATAGCAATGGATTGGTTTTGATCAGCGCGGCGATTTCAGAAACGCCCATGGTGTTTCCCGCCAATGGATCATGGCTTCCGGGGTTGTGACAGCCGGGGCATCCGTGGGGGCAGCCCTGGGTAAACACGGAAAACCGCAGCCCGGGGCCGTCCACGATGGATTCCGCCACGGTGCCAAAGACGCGCAGAACTGGATCGGTCATAGCTGGTGCTTCACCCGGTCTCGCTCCTCGGATCGCTTGGCGTTGTTGAAACGGTCCAGGGTGCCGACAAGGTATCCCGTGATTCTGCGGATCCGCTCAAAATGCTGGCCGCCAGCCTCGCTGCGGCCGCACTGGGGGCAGGTGTCGTTGATGATGCCATTGTAACCGCAAAGAGGATCCCGGTCGATGGGATGGTTGATGGAGCCATAGCCCACCCCCGCCTCCCGCATGGCCCGGACAATGCGCTCAAAGGCTTCCAGGTTCTGCATGGGGTCCCCGTCCAATTCCACATAGGTGATATGCCCCGCGTTGGTCAAGGCATGATAGGGCGCCTCAATTTGGATTTTATCGAAGGCGTTGATGGGGTAGTAAACAGGCACATGGAAGCTGTTGGTATAGTAATCCCGGTCGGTAATGCCGGGCAGATTGCCGTATTTCTTTCGGTCCATGTGTACAAAGCGGCCGGAAAGGCCCTCCGCGGGCGTGGCGATTAGGGTATAGTTGAGCCGCGTCCTTTCGCTGCGCTCATCGCAGCGGGTGCGCATATGGCCAATGAGCTTCAACCCAAGGGCCTGGGCCTCCGGGCTTTCCCCATGGTGGGCGCCGAGAAGGCTTTTGAGGGTCTCCGCAAGGCCGATGAAGCCTACGGTTAGGGTGCCGTGCTTGAGCACCTCGCCCACTTCGTCGTTCCAGCCCAGCTTGTCGCTGTTCAGCCAAATGCCCTCGCCCATGAGGAAGGGATAGTTGAAGACCTTCTTTTTGCACTGGATGCGGAAGCGCTCGTCCAGCTGGTCAAAGACCAAGTCCATTTGCGCGTCCAGCTTCTGAAAGAAAAGATCCGTGTTTCCGTCTGATTCGATGGCCAGGCGGGGCAGATTCACCGATGTAAACGAAAGGTTCCCCCGGCCGGGAACGATTTCCTGATCCGGGTCGTAGACATTGCCGATCACCCGGGTGCGGCAGCCCATGTAGGCGATTTCCGTCTCCGGGGTTCCCTTGTAGTACTTGGCGTTAAAGGGGGCGTCCATGAAGCTGAAGTTGGGGAAAAGGCGCTTTGCGGAGGTCCTGATGGCCAGGCGAAACAGATCGTAGTTGGGATCGCCAGGGTTGTAGTTTACGCCTTCCTTCACGCGGAATATCTGGATGGGGAAAATGGGCGTCTCTCCCCGGCCCATGCCGGCTTCCGTGGCTTTCAGCAGGTTTTTCATCACCATGCGGCCTTCCGCGGAGGTGTCCATGCCGTAATTGATAGAGGAAAAGGGTATTTGGGCCCCAGCACGGGAGTGCATGGTGTTCAGGTTATGCACCAGGGACTCCATGCCCTGATAGGTGGCATGATCCGTCTCCCGGATCGCCTTGCGCTGGGCAAAGGCAAGGGCCCGCTGAGCGGTAGCCTTATCGGACAGGCCTTCAATCAGCGGGAGAAGGGCTTTGGTGAAGGGAATAGCCTCGTCCAGGGTGGGCAGCATGCCCGTCTGCTGACGGACGATACCCATGAGCCGCTCCGCTTCCACGTCGGCCTCCTCAACATTGGCTAAGAGCTCCAGGGCGTTGGAAAGGTTCTTCTTGTATATTTTCACAAACGTTTTGGAAACCCCTGGCGCCATGCCATAGTCAAAGTTGGAAATGGACTGGCCGCCGTGCTGGTCGTTTTGGTTGGATTGGATAGCGATGCAGCAAAGCGCCGCGTAGGAAGCGATGTTTTGAGGCTCCCGAAGGGAACCGTGGCCCGTGGAAAAGCCGCCCCTGAACAGCTTGACCAGATCGATCTGGCAGCAGGTGGTGGTCAGGGTCAGAAAATCCAGATCATGGATGTGGATGTCCCCATTCCGGTGGGCCTGGGCGTGCTTTGGATTGAGCACGTACATATCATAAAACTGCTTGGCGCTTTCCGAGCCATATTTGAGCATAATGCCCATGGGGGTATCCCCATTGATGTTGGCGTTTTCCCGCTTGATGTCGCAATCCAGCGAGTTTTTGAACGTGATATCGCCCAAGGTCTTCATGAGGCGGCCGTTCATCTCCCGAATCCGGCTCCGTTCGGCCCGGTAGAGGATGTAGGCCTTGGCGGTATGCGTAAAGCCGCTTTCGATGAGCGTTTGCTCGACAATGTCCTGCACTTGTTCCACTGTGGGAATATCGATGGATTCATCCCGCTCGATTTTCTCTTTGACATCCAGCGCGATGGAACGTGCGGTTTCCGGCCCTTTGGCGCTGCCGGATGCCTGGAGCGCTTTTAGTACGGCTTGTTCGATTTTTTCTGCTGTGAAGGGTACCGTGCGCCCATCGCGCTTCATAATGCTGGTAATTATCCGAGACCCCCCCTTTGCTTGTGCGTTTTACATTATATAGGGGATAAGGCGGCATGTCAACACAAGATATTGAGAAATAAAATCACCATGCCGCTAGGTATGGTATACCCAATCGGCATGGCTTTCTAACTCTTTATGATATTTTGTTTAAATCCCGCATGTCGGCAATGGGTTCCCCCACAAGGCCCACCATGAGAAAGCGGGCGTCGATGGGGTCAAACTTGAACTCGTGTAGCATTCGGAAATTTTCGATTTTCCCAGTGGAGGCCACATGCATCCGAGGGCCGGTGCAGTGGTGCAGCTTCTCCCCAAAGCGGATATGCTCCTCATCCACATAGCAGACGGGGAGATCCAGGGCGATTTGCTCCAGAACCCATTTTTCCATGAGTTCCAGATCGACATCCGGGCACTTTTCAAAGGAGAGCACAAAGCCATGCCGCACGTCAGAATGGGCGTATTCCCCGTGATAGGGGTCCCAGAGAAACCGCTCCACCAGATCCTCCGCCGTGTGGGCCATGCGGCGGTAGCGGATGGATTTATGGACAATATTGGCCAGATCCTGGGGTTCTGGGCCGAAAAGGGTGGGCCGGGTGACGATGATGTCCTCACCGACGCCGATGAGAAGTTCAGCGTTGATATCCAGGTGGGGGTAGAGCAGATCAAAATGCTCCACCACCACCCGCCTGCCACGATGAATGGCTTCCCGAACCGCGTTGGCAAGGACATGCATTTGGGTAAAGGCCATCTCAAACCGCATGTCGATATGGAATGTGTGGGGCTGATAAAAACCGCCGGAGCTGATGTCCAGAATGGGCAGAGGTCGCACGTTCACCCCGTTGTCGTCGTTGGATAGCTCAAGGCCTGGGAACATGCCTCGGAGCAGGATGCTCTTGCCGGAGCCGGCTTCCCCCACCACGCCGATAAGCCGGTCAAAGGCCGTAAGATGCCGCTGTGCGATCTGCATGCCCATTTCAGTCATGCGCATGGCCCCTCTGGGCGCGAAGTACACGCTGTAGAGGCAGCGGTCGTCCAGAATGCGGGGGCGGCGCGGCTGCGGCATAGGGGGACCTCCTTTTGTGGGCAGCGACTATCTCGCTTGAATCCAGGCGCCGATGTTTTGACTGACCTCCGGTGACACGTGGCCCCCATTGGAATAGTCGTCCACGCTGTTGGTGGTATCGCCTTCCAGGGGGGTGAACAGGTGGGTCAAATCCGGATAGAGGATGAAGGACACGAAATCAACGCCGGAGAGCCCGGCCTTCCAAGCCTCAAAGTCCACAGCGGGGCTTACCTGAAAGTCTTTACCCCCTTGCAGGATGAGCAAGGGCATGGCCAGCTCCTTGGCTTTGGCGATGGGGTCCACGCTGGCGAGATCCTTATGGTACGCGGCGGGAATGCCAAAGACGGTCTCGGCCGCAAGCTCCGCCTCGCCCATGGTGTCCAGCCGCTGTCCCTTCTCTATTTCAATGTCGATAAAGGCTTGGGCGGACGCCTTCTGCTCCTCGGTTGCGTTTGCATAGGCGTATTCATTCTGCATGGCTTGAATTTCCCAAAGGCCGCGGGGCGATCCCGCCAGGATGACGGCGCCCTTGACGTCCTCCTTGCGGAGGTCTAGCAGGCGGGGAATCAGCATGCCGCCTTCGCTGTGACCGGCCAGATAGATGTCGCCAATCCGGGCGTCCGCCTTGAGCAGCGCCACCGCGGCGGTCACATCCAGTTCATACTCGGTTTGGATGGTGGCGACGGCGTCCTTGAGCAGATCGCCATGGGCATAGGTGTATTTGTCGTACCGGAGCGAGGCGATGCCCTGCTCCGCCAAACCCATGGCGATGTCCCGGAAGGGCTTCATGCCAAAGACGGTCTCGTCCATGTCCGACGCGCCGGAACCATGGATGAGCACCACGGCGGGGAAAGGCCCGTCTCCCTTTGGCAGCGTGAGCATGCCCCCTGTCTCGTCCGCTTCGTCCGGGCGCAAGCGGATGGGCTCCTCGGCAGCGCCCTCCGGAAGGGGCAAAGGCGTTTCTTCCGCGTACTTGGGCACGGGAATCAGCTGCAAGCCCGCAAGCTTCCGCTGTTCATTATAGACGGCGACGAACGCCTGCTGGCCGCCTTCATGGTTGAGCATCACCTGAGCGACTCGCTGATTTCCCTGCTGTGCTTCCACCGCGACATCAATGCCCTGATACGCGCCTAAGGCTGCTACGGCATCCTCCCACGCTTGTTGAATGATTTCGGGGGTGAGCATTGCCCGGATGGATTCATCGGCCTCGCCGGAAACGGCCCCGTAATCCCCCGCGGCCAGCCGTTCCACCAAGGCGAGCGCCGCTCCCTGGGCGGACCATGTTTCCGTCTGGGCAAAGCAGGCGCCGCAGAGAAGGCAGAGGCATAGCGTAACGGCCGCAAATGCATGTTTTTTCATTCGGTTCCCTTTCTCTCCAATATCCTAAATATCAAGGGTAAGCCCCAACAGCGGCGCGTGCTGCTGGGCGCCATAGACATCCGTCTCCCCCGGGTCGCCGGAGCAAATGGGGCGGACGATGGTGATTTTGATGGCGTTGGCGGGCTCAAAGGCGATGATGTTGATGATGTCCTTGGGCTCAATGCGGTAGAGCCCGCAGACCACGTCCGCGTTGATGGCCCCCGCGTCCCTCGCCCGCTCGTACCATTCCCGTGTCTTGAACATGATATCCAGGGTCAGCTCATAAGGTCCCGAGTTTTTGCTGCGGATGATGCCCGCGATATCGGTGAGCTTTGTTTGCATGTGGCGCCTCCTTTACAGGGCGATCAGGGTCATGGGGAACAGGGCGCAGGGATCGTCCACGGTGATGAGGTGGTAAAGGCTGAACACGAACACTTGCCCCGCGTGAAAATCGCTGGGCGAATAGGGGAAGGCCAGGTTTCCCGCCGTGGCCATGCGGCCCGAATAGCCGTAATGGAGCATGGTGGACCGGGCAAAGGCGCAGATGGTGTCGGCCTGGGCCTGGGTGTCCGCGATGGCTTCGATGACGATGCCCAGCTCATGCCCATCCGCAATTGGCGTAGGTTCCAGCTTGCCCATGACCCCATCCCGGCCATAGAGGATGAAGTGGAGGGTGTATTCGAAATTCGCTCCCTTGAAGTTGTCCGAAACCCTTTCCCGAACGGCCGCGGTGATGTTATCGATCTCCCGCGTCATGATGGGATCCCGGGTGCCGGCGATGGAGATCGTCCGGTAGCCAATGGGCCTGGCCCCTTCTAGCTTGATGGTATAAGGGCTGGATGGGATAAACCGGCTCCCCGTCACCCTGGCGATGGATTCGGTTTCCTGCTCGAACTTGGCGTCCCGGAGATCCAGGGAGCCCCCCGGCCCGGGAAGCACATAGGGGTTGGTCTTTTCATAGAGCGTATGAGCCGCTACGGAAAGGGAGGTGCATTTGCGTATGGGGTTCAAGGGTTCCAGGCGGAAGTAATCCTCCCCCAGGTAGCCGAACATGCAGTCCGAACCGCTGCCAGGCGTGGCCGCAATGGACGCGCATTCAAGAATCTTGCCCAGATGGGTGGCCAAGCCCTGATCATACCCTGCCCGGACAGCCGCCGCCGCGAAGCACGCCGGATCGTATGCCCGGCCCGCCAGGATCACCTGGGCGCCCGCGTCCAAGGCCTTGATGAAAGGCTCGACGCCCATCTGGCCCACCACCCGGACCGTGGCCTCCAGGGTCTTTGAGGTTAGCGCCGGAGCGGGGGCCAGCGGCGTGATCCTGCCCTCCGCCAAGGCCGTCCGGAGGGTTTCCTTGGGGATCTCCGCGCCGATGACCGCCATTTGAAAATGGAGGTTTTGTTCCCGGGCGATTTCCTCGATGATCTCCCGGCACCAGGCCACATGGATGTCCGCGCCGCTGCCTCCCGCCGTTCCGATCACCACGGGAATGGCGTGTTCCACGGCTGCCGGGAGCATGATAGAGAGATCCCGCTTTACGGCGTTCCGGTCGGTAAAGCTCTCTCCCGCGCCCAAATAATAGGGGCCGGGGTCCGTGGAGCCGGCGTCCACGGCGATGAGATGGGGCTTTCTCGCCATGCCCGCCTCAAAGGAAGCGATGGGAAAACCATAGCCCAGGATGGCTGTGGTGGAAAGAATACGGTACTCCTCGCGCATAACAGGTGGCTCCTTTCTTCGAGAACCAGGTTCCGGGGTGTTGTGAATCCATGGGACCGCCTCATTTACTTCGCCACGCCAATTCCCGCGCGCCGAAGGGCCAGCACACGCTGCATCTCATTGAAAACGATCATATAGCCCTCATCCACGCCCATGCCCGGCTTGGCCAGAATCTGGGCCGGGCCGGTGGCCATGGCGATTTGCGCACAGACCTGGGCGGAGCGGTCTGTCTCGTTGCAGGTGCCGCCCTGGTAAGCGCTGATGCCCTTTTGCTGGCAATAGAGAACGGCTTCCACGGTATTATGGATGGAACCAAGATCCGGGGTCTTGATCTGAATCATATGTCCGGCCCTGTTGTCGGCGAAGTACCGGACGTCCTCATAGGTGTTGCACCACTCATCCGCCACTAGTTCCACATCGATGCCCCGGGCATCCAGCAGCGCCGTCAGGCCCGCCAAATCCTTCATTTGCCACTCTCGGCTGCCGGAATCCATGGGGCCTTCCACCCGGAGATGGAAAGGCTTGGCGGCCTCGCAGAGTTTCGCGCAATAGTCCGCCATGGCCGGGTAGTTGTCGTTTCCGAAAGCCTGCCCGATGGTGCCGTAGCAGTCCAGGTGCAGCACAGGGGCGTAATCCGGCTCCGGCCGGAGGGCGATGATCCGGTCCCGAAGCCAGCCGATGTATTCCAGCAACAGGCCTCCGTCTTTGCCCAGCTTGGTGTTCATGTTATTGATGAGCCCATGGGGCAGCACTTGCGCGTGCTTTAATATCATCTTGTCCGCATTGTCATAGCGGCTGTCTCCGGACTGGGTGAATATGGGCAGCATGGCTTCCGCCACCTTTGTGCCATACTCCTGGGCCACCACGTCGCACAGGTTCAGCCGCCTGGATTTGGCGACGGCGTCTAAGATGGCTTGGGACACCCCGTAGCGGATGGCCGTATGGAGGGGTTTGCCCTCCACACGAATGGACTCCAGCCTTTGGCATAGCCGCCGGAAGCTGTCCGCTTCCTCACCGACCAAGGCGGGGGCTACCGTGGACTCCAGGATGGGAATGAACTCGGAAGCCAGGAACAGCGGATCCCGGCCGCCCGCGCCGGAATACTGAACAGCGGCACAGTCTCCCCAGCCGATTTCGCCGTTTTCCAGCACAAGCATGACTGAAATGGCCTCTCCCGCCTGGCGGACGGCGGAAAAGCCCGGCGTCATAGGATCTCCCCGATAGGCGGAGCCATCCGCGATGGCGCCGGTCTTGATGGCTTTTTGATCGTCAAAGAAAAACCCGGTCCGGCCTGGCGCGTAGATGAGCTTGGTAATTTTCATTCAAATCCCTTTCCTTTCCGCTTGGGCGCCTCTCTCGTAAGCGAGGGCGTTCCCTTCGGCGACGCTTTACCGGGGGCGGCCCACCAGCCTGCCTTTGCTGATGGCGTAGATATCGTCCGTAACCATCTGGAAACTGACGTCCCGCTTTTCTGCTTTGGCTCGGGCCTGAATCTTCTCCCGATGGAAGTCCTTCAAGGCTTGGGTCAGGGGCAGGTTAGCGGGGTCCAGTAGGCGGATGGCGCCATCGTTGTCCCGGGCGGGCAGTATTTTCCCGGCGTTGATGCGGCTGGGGGCGAACGGAACGTCGATGACCCCCGCCTGAAACGCCCGCACGGTGCCCTCGGCAATGTCGCCGCTGCCCAGCTCCAATGTTTTCTCCAGGATGCAGCGGGTTTCCTCGCGTATGATGCGGATTTCCTCGTCCAAGGCCGTGCTGTCCCCAAAGCGCTGATCCGCCAGCATGGAGATGATCTGTTTTGTGCAGCGGAGGCCCTGGGCGTTTGCATCCGCCGTGGGGATGCCGATGGCCTCGTGGGGCGTTTTGACGATGACCTTTGTGGCGCCGCCCAAGGCGGCCGCGGCGCTGCCCCAGGAAATGACGCTGAAAGCCTTTGCCTCGTCCTGGGGAAAGCCTCCCATCCATTGGTGGAGCACGGTGGTTACCTCGCACGCGTACCCGTATTTGGCAAGGTATTCGTTGGTGAGCATTGCCAAGGAGCGGATGGCCGCCACGTCCTGGATCAGGTTGCCGCATTGGCCGTACCCCACCGTGATGTTTCGAACCCCTTGCTCCGCCGCCAGAAGGGCCTCTGTGACCGCCACGGCGTGGGAAACGCAGGGGGGCACCAGCGTGCCCGTCAGGGGACCAAAGGGCTCTCGGTTGATCTCGATTCCCTGCTCCTCATAATATCCGGTGAGCCGGTCCACATACTGCCAGTCCCTGATGGTCTTTTCCATGGGCACATTTTTGCAGTAGGGAATGTTATAGGATATGCCGCCGCCCTCGTAGCTCGTAAACCCTCCCGCCAGGGTGATCTCGGCCAGCAGCCTTGCGTCCGGCGTGCCGTGGCGACCCTGCACGGGGGATTTCACCGCCTCTGTCACCCGGCGGCACCCGCCGACGCCGTGGTTCACGGCGGGGAAGCCGTTGAGCATGGCCTTATTCTGCAGGGTGCTTTCCCGAATCCCCTTTTCCGCCTCCTCATAGCGGTTTAGCCGGGTATAGCTGTCGATGGTGGTTGGCAGCAAGTCCGCTTCCCCCGCCGTCTCCAGATGGGTGAGCAGCTCGATATGCTTTTCAATGAGGGGAACGCCGGCCCGGGGCTGAATCAGCGTCACTCCCTTTGCCGCCGCTTCACGAAGCTTTTCGGAGAAACGCTTGGCTGCCGGAATGGCCTTTTGATAAGCGATGGCTTCGTTCAGATCCACATCCGCGCCGGTTGGCCATTGGGCCAGGACGGACTGGCGCTCCGACCAGAATTCACCTTCTTGGATTCGCTTGTTGCAAAGTCCCATGGTTTTACTCCTTTATTCCTGTAGAAATAGTCGCTTCATGAGGGTGAACGCGGCATGGGGATGCTGTCCGCTGAGCAGGCCCATGGCCGCCAGGATGTACCGCTTGTCCAGCAGCGCCCTGGCATGGGCCGGCCGCAGGGCGTTTGAATTCCCGGGGCTCTCTGTCGCGGCTTTGGCGATTTTCCCGGCATTGCCTCCAAAGGCCAGTGCGCCGCCTGTGAGGATCATGGTTTCCACCCGGGTTAGATCCTTGCCCGTTTGCTGGGCGAGCATGCCGTTGGGGGTATAAACTCGCTCGATGATGCCCGCGTGGCGGACAAGCGCCCGGTCGATGGCGGATACCGCCAGGGCGAAATCCATCCGGGCCAGGGGATCGTTCTGGGCGGACAAGACATCTGGGGAGGCCTTGACGCGGGCGAGGCAGGACATGATTTCCGGCTCCGAAAGGCCGGACAGGGAAGCGATTTTATCCATCCCCACCGCCTCCACAACGCCCTGGGCGCTGTAGCGCATGCCGATATCCCCCTCCACCGTCCGCTTGGCGTGGGGCTCCGGCAGGCCCCGCAGCAGCGTCATAGCATCCGCGGGGAGGCCGTCGGCGATGGAGTACACATCCGTGGTGGCGCCGCCCAAATCCACGGCCACCAGATCTCCCATGCCTCGTTGGCCGGGCACGCCTTCCGAAAGGAGCTTTAGGGCCTCCAGCACCGCGGCGGGGGTGGGCATCATGATGCCGTCCAGAAGGCTCTGCTGCCTGGAAAGGCCCTTGGCCTGGACGATCCGGCGGAGAAATAATTCCCTTATAACCTCTTGCACAGGCTCGATGTTGAGGCTGTTGAACACCGGCATCACGTTGGCGCAAGGGATCGTCGGGTGGGAGGAACCGGAAAGCAGCTCCAGGCACTGGGCCGTGACTGCCCGGTTTCCGGCGACGACGATGGGGAAGTCCCCCGGCACATGGGCCAGCGCACCCGCGTTCTGGAGGATGTTTTCTTTGTTGCCCCCATCGGTGCCCCCGGTCAAAAGGAGGATGTCCGGCTTAAGCGAGCCGATCTCCGCCCCGTCCTCCGCCGTCAACTCATAGCTGTATACCCGGATGACCTTGGCCCCCGCGCCTAGGGCCGCCCGCCTAGCCGCCTCCACGGTGAGGGAGGGCACCAGCCCGCACGCGATCATCCGAAGTCCTCCCGCCGCGCTGGAGCAAGCGTACCGCGCGGCGAAGGAGAGAGGACCGGTTTGGGCATTGAGCCTCTCAAGCGCCTCGTCCAGCCCGTCGCCGATATCCGTCAGAATGGTGGTGTGGGCGCTGGCGGTGCCCAGGATGGCCGGTGATTCCACATCCACGGCGGTGACCTTGGTGTAGGTAGAACCGAAGTCGATGAGGAGAACAGACGTCATGGCTTTTCTCCGTACAGATCTTCTTTTAGCGCGGCGATGGTGGTTTCCGGCGGTGTGCCAGGGCCGTATACCCGATTGAAGCCCATGGCATGGAACCGCTGCTCCACCTCCTCAAAAGGCTGTTTTCCCACGACGATGTTCCCGCCCACATAGAGCAGGATCTCCTTCAAGCCGGCTTCGTCGCACTTCTCCCGAAACCCTCGGCAGTCCAGCTCCCCGTGGCCGTACAGGGAGGACACCACGATAGCGTCCGCCGCCGTTTCCACGGCCGCCTCAATGTATTCCTCCTGGGAAACCATGACGCCCAGATTGACCACGGTGAACCCGGCCTCCGTGAAAGCGTAGTTGAGAATCTGAATGCCGACCGCGTGTACATCCGCCCCAATGACCCCGATCACCAGCGTTTTCTTTTCGTGTCCCATGTTACTCCTCCCGATACTCCCTAGGTCCGGTTTCGTAAAGATTGTTGCCCATGCTGTCGATAAGGACGATGGCGGGGAAGTCTATGACGGTGAAGCGGTGGATAGCCTCCGCCCCCAGGTCCTCATAGCAAAGAACCTCGGACTTTATGATGGATTTGGCGATGAGGGCGGCCGCGCCGCCTGTGGCGCCCAGATACACCGCGCCGCAGGCCTTCATGGCCTCGATGACGGCGGGCGACCGCTTCCCCTTGCCGATCATGGCGCGAAGGCCGGCGGCCAGCAGTTGGGGCGTGTAGGCGTCCATCCGGTAGCTGGTGGTGGGGCCTGCCGCGCCGACGGCGTAGCCCGGAGGCGCGGGCGCGGGGCCCACATAATAGATGGTTTCCCCCGCGATATCGATGGGAAGAGGCATTCCATCATCCAGAAGAGCCACAAGCCGCTTGTGGGCCGCGTCCCTTCCGGTGTACATGGCGCCGGTGAGCATCACCGTCTCCCCGGCCTTTAGGGACCGGGCATCCGTCTCGGAGAGGGGCAGGCTGAGCCGCTTCATCATCTCACAACACCCCTTCCCCATGCCGTGCCGCATGGCAGCAGACGTTGACCGCCACGGGGAGCCCGGCGATATGGGTTGGGAAAAAATCGATGTTGACGCAAAGGGCTGTGATGCGCCCGCCGATGCCTGCGGGGCCCACGCCGGAGCGGTTGATGGAAGCCAGAATCCGGTCTTCCAGTTCCGCGTAGCGGGGATCGGCGTTGTGGCTTCCCACTGTTCGGGCGGTCATCCGCTTGGCCAGAAGGGCGGCCTTTTCCATGCTGCCGCCGATGCCCACGCCCACGATCACCGGAGGGCATGGGTTGGGTCCGGCTTCCACCACCGTCTCCACCACGAAGCGCTTTACCCCCTCCACCCCGTCGGCGGGCACCAGCATCTTCATCCGGCTCATGTTCTCGCTTCCGAAGCCCTTGGGAGTAACCAATAAATGGAGCCGGTCTCCGGGCACGATGCGCACATGCACCACGGCGGGGGTGTTGTCCCTTGTGTTGACCCGGTCAAAGAGGGGATCGCTTACGATGGACTTCCGGAGGTAGCCCTCCCGGTAGGCCTCCCGAACGCCCTCGTTGATGGCGGTTTCAAAATCCCCTCCCGTGATATGGACATCCTGGCCTATATCCGCAAAGACAATGGCCATGCCGGTGTCCTGGCAGATGGCCATGTTTTCTTTCCTGGCGATTGTGTAGTTTTCGGCGATTTGCTCCAGGGCGGATCGCCCCGCCGGGGAAGGTTCCTCCTCAATGCCCCGCAAGATGGCGGCCTCCACATCCGCCCCGATGACGGTGGAGGCATACAAAAACAGGCGTTTCGCCTCCGCCGCGACCGCCTGTGCCGTGATTTCCCGCATGTATTGCGTCCTCCCACATTTGGCTTTGCCCCATCCAGTATAGACGAGATGTTGGTTTTTTGCAAGATCGGCGCTTGTTTCCTTTTTCGTGTATGTTTTTGAATCCAATGGCGCAAACTGGCAAAAAAAGAATACGGAGGGGATATCCATGCGCGCTTTTCGCGTGATCGTTTCTTGCCTGCTGCTGCTGGCCTTGCTGGCCGGGTGTTCGGCGGCTTCTGAAAATCCCAAGGCCACGGAGGCTCCCGCGGGGGGAACCGTGCCGCCCATGCCCGCCAAGATTCAGCGGTTCGAGGATCAGGTGCCGGTGCTGTCTGTGTATGTAAAGGAAGACGAGAAGATCGAGGAAGTGACCCTGGAGGACTACCTTGCCGGGGTTCTGGCAGGGGAAATGAAGAACGACTGGCCGCTGGAAGCCCTCAAGGCGCAGGCGATCCTGGCTCGGACATTTGTTCTGCGGTTCATGACGGAGAAGGAGTCCAAATATGAAGGCGCTGACATCTCCACGGATGTGGAAGAGGCTCAGGCCTATGACAAGGCCGCCATCAACGACGTGGTGGAACAGGCGGTGTCCGAGACCCGGGGCATGGTGCTGTCCACCAATGGGGAGCTGCCCTACGCCTGGTTCCACGCCCATTCCGGCGGCATGACGGAGCTGGCCAAGGAGGGCCTCAACTGGAAGGATCCGGAGCCTCCCTATACCCGTGTGGCCGAGGGACATGAAAACGATCAGGCGGCTGCCGACGCCGCGTCCTGGTCCGCCACGTTTACCAGCAAGGAGATCATGGACGCGGCCAAGGCGGCTGGGTTCGCCGTGGATAACCTGGACAGCGTGGAAATTGGCAAAAAGGGCCAGTCCGGCCGGGCGGTGACGCTCATGCTGGGGGGCAAGGAGGTCAACGCGCCGGATTTCCGCATTGCCCTGGGCAGCACAAAGATGCGCTCCACATTCCTGACGGAGCTGTCCATTGCCGATGGAAAGGTGAAAATGGCCGGCAAAGGCTTTGGCCATGGGGTGGGCATGAGCCAGTGGGGCGCCTTTGCCTTGGCCCAGGAAGGGAAAAAAGCCGAGGAAATTGTAGGAGAGTTTTTTCAAAATGTGGATGTGGTGAAGATGTATTGACCGGAAACAAGAAGGATATATGCTTTGCCGTGTACCACATATGGTAGTAGGCATCCCGGTAAGGGGAACATTTTGGGGAATGGCGCGAAAACGCCATTCCCCTTGAGGCGAATTTGTCAATCCCGGAAAATTCTCTTAAATTTAATGGTAGGCATTGACAATGTTGCATAGTTGAGGTATACTGCTATATTGCATCAGTATCGTCTTCGCCCGAGATTCGGCAAAAAATCGACGGGCCTATGATGCGTGCGTGAGTGTTGTGCTGCGGCGAATTGTTGGAATGTGGGGTGATGGAAGCAGTGGTGCATGAGGTGCAAATGGGTCGGTTCAGGAAGCGGATGAGCTTTTCGCAAATCGATGAGGTGCTGGACATGCCGGATTTGATCGAGGTGCAGAAAAACTCTTACAGGCGCTTTCTAGAGGAAGACCTCCGGGAGGTCCTCAACGATGTGTCGCCGATTACCGACTACAGCGAAAACCTTGTTCTGGAATTCGTTGATTATTCTTTGGATGACGAGCCGAAGAATTCCGTCGAAAAGTGCAAGGAACGCGATATGACCTTTGCGGCTTCCCTGAAGGTGTTCGTTCGCCTGAAGAACAAGGAAACCGGAGAAATCAAGGAGAGCGACGTTTTCATGGGGGACTTCCCCCTGATGACCGAAAACGGAACGTTCATCATCAACGGCGCTGAGCGCGTCATCGTCAGCCAGCTTGTCCGTTCCCCTGGCGTGTATTTTGACGCCGCCAGGGATAAGGCCGGCAAATTGCTTCATTCCGCCACCATCATCCCCAACCGGGGAGCTTGGCTTGAATACGAGACCGATTCCAACGATGTCATGTGGGTGCGTATTGACCGTGCCCGGAAGCTGCCCATCACCGTGCTGCTCCGGGCCCTTGGCTATGGCACCGATGCCGAGGTGATTCAGCTCTTGGGCGAGGACGAGCGCCTGAGCGCCACCATTGAGCGGGACGACGCCAAGTCCCGGGAGGATGGCCTTCTGGAGATCTACAGAAGGCTCCGCCCCGGCGAGCCCCCCACGGTGGATTCCGCAAGCTCTCTGCTGCGCTCCCTTTTCTTTGACCCCAAGCGCTATGACCTCATGCGCGTTGGGCGCTATAAATTCAATAAAAAGCTCTCCATGGCCACCCGTATCGCCGGGTTCCACGCGGCGGGCGATGTTTTCCACCCGGAAACAGGCGAGCTGCTGGTGGCGGCGGGCAAAACCATTTTCCCCGACGCGGCGGTCGCCATCCAGAACGCGGGCGTTCAGATGGTCCGGCTGGAGATCGACGGGCGGGAGATCAAGGTCATCGGCAACAACTTCGTGGATGCCGCCGCCTGGCTACCCTTTGATCCTGCCACCGTGGGCATCAACGAGTCTGTACATCTGCCCACCCTCCGGGAGATTCTGGAGCAGGTGGACGAGGCGAGTTTGCCCCAAGCCCTCCGGGAGAATCTCTCCCATCTGATTCCCAAGCATATCCTCATTGACGATATCGTTTCGTCCATTTCCTATATGATCGGCCTGCCCTATGGCGTCGGCACCATCGATGACATCGACCACTTGGGCAACCGGCGCCTCCGCTCCGTGGGCGAGCTGCTTCAAAATCAGATCCGCATCGGCCTTTCCCGGCTGGAGCGGGTGGTCAAGGAGCGCATGGCCATCCAGGACGCCAACGACGTGCGCCCCCAGGAATTGATCAACATCCGCCCCGTATCGGCGGCGATCAAGGAGTTCTTTGGCTCCTCCCAGCTGTCCCAGTTTATGGATCAGCCCAACCCATTGGCTGAGCTGACCCACAAGCGCCGTCTTTCGGCCCTTGGCCCCGGCGGCCTGAACCGGGACCGCGCTTCCTTCGACGTCCGGGACGTTCACTACTCCCACTATTCCCGCATTTGCCCCATTGAGACCCCTGAAGGTCCCAACATCGGCCTCATCGGCTCGCTGGCCACCTATGCCCGCATCAATGAATATGGCTTTATCGAGGCGCCTTACCGGTATGTGAATCCGGACACCCATCAGGTGACGGACGAGATCGTCTACCTGACGGCGGATGAGGAGGACAAGTACGTCATTGCTCAGGCCAACGAGCCCATTGACGCGGATGGACATTTCATCAACCAGCGGGTAACGGTCCGCATCGTAGAGGATATCACTGAGGTGGCCCGGGAAAAGGTGGACTATATCGATGTTTCCCCAAAGCAGGTGGTATCCGTGGCGACGGCTATGATTCCCTTCCTTGAAAATGACGACGCCAACCGGGCCCTGATGGGCTCCAACATGCAGCGCCAGGCGGTTCCCCTTTTGGTGCCCCAGGCGCCCATTGTGGGCACAGGAATGGAATATAAGACGGCCCGGGACTCCGGCGTGGTTATTTTGGCCAAGGAAGCTGGCGTTGTTGAAAAGGTCAGCGCCCGGGAGATCCAGATTCGGTCCGACAACAACCGGACCCAGCTGTATAACCTCCGGAAGTTCGCCCGCTCCAACCAGGGCACCTGCATCAACCAGCGCCCCATCGTCAACGCCGGGGACCGTGTGGAGAAGGGACAGGTCATCGCCGACGGCCCTTCCACGGAAAAGGGAGAGATCGGCCTGGGCCGGAACATCCTGATGGGGTTCATGACCTGGGAAGGCTACAACTACGAGGACGCCATTCTCATCAGCGAAAAGCTGGTGAAGGATGACGTGTATACCTCCATCCACATCGAGGAATATGAGTCCGAGGCCCGGGATACCAAACTGGGGCCGGAGGAAATTACCCGGGACATTCCCAACGTTGGCGACGACGCCCTGAAGGACTTGGATGAAAGCGGCGTTGTCCGCATTGGCGCGGAAGTTCGCGCCGGGGATATCCTGGTGGGCAAGGTAACCCCAAAGGGCGAAACCGAGCTTACCGCCGAAGAACGGCTGCTCCGCGCCATTTTCGGCGAGAAGGCCCGGGAGGTACGGGATACATCGCTGAAGGTTCCTCACGGCGAGGGCGGCATTGTGGTGGACGTAAAGGTATTCACCCGGGAGCGGAGGGATGAGCTGTCCCCCGGCGTCAACGAAATGGTGCGGGTTTACATCGCCCAGAAGCGCAAAATTTCCGTCGGCGACAAGATGGCGGGACGCCACGGCAACAAGGGCGTTATCTCCCGGATCATGCGGGAGGAGGACATGCCGTTCCTGCCCGACGGCACTCCCCTGGAGATCGTGCTGAACCCCCTGGGCGTACCAAGCCGTATGAACATCGGCCAGGTGCTGGAGGTTCATCTGGGCCTTGCGGCCAAAGCCCTTGGCTGGCATATCGCCACGCCGGTGTTTGATGGGGCCAGCGAGGCTGAAATCGTGGACTGCTTAAAGCTGGCCGGCCTGAGTGAGACGGGAAAAACCACCCTTTTTGATGGCCGCACCGGTGACCCCTTCGAACACGAGGTTACGGTGGGCTACATGTACATCATGAAGCTGTCCCACTTGGTAGATGATAAAATTCATGCCCGTTCCACAGGCCCTTACTCCCTGGTGACGCAGCAGCCGTTGGGCGGCAAGGCCCAGTTTGGCGGCCAGCGCTTTGGAGAGATGGAGGTCTGGGCCTTGGAGGCGTATGGCGCCGCCAACACCCTCCAGGAGATTCTCACCGTCAAGTCGGACGACGTGGTGGGCCGCGTAAAGACCTATGAAGCCATTGTCAAGGGAAAGAACATTCCCGAGCCCGGCGTGCCCGAGAGTTTTAAGGTGTTGATCAAGGAGCTCCAATCCCTGGCCCTGGATATCAAGGTGCTGGCCGAGGACAAGCGGGAGATCATCATCCGCGAGGCGGACGACGAGGAGACGGAGCTTGGCATGGAGGCCGAAGAGCTGGCCAACGCCTCTCTGCTGCCGGCGCCCGGCTTGGATGAAGAAATTGAGATAGACGATCTGGACGACTTTGAAGTCGACGATGTGCCGGATCTTGAGGACATTAATCTGGACGACGACTTCTAAGGGGGAGGAAGTAGACATTGTTTGAGCTGACAAACCTTGATTCCATTCAAATTGGCATGGCGTCCCCCGAAAAGATCCTTTCCTGGTCCCGGGGCGAGGTCTCCAAGCCGGAGACCATCAACTACCGTACCCTCAAGCCCGAAAAGGATGGCCTATTCTGCGAGCGGATCTTTGGGCCGCAAAAGGACTGGGAGTGCAACTGCGGCAAGTATAAAAGGGTTCGGTATAAGGGTGTCATCTGCGATAAATGCGGCGTGGAGGTCACTCGGGCCAAGGTTCGCCGGGAGCGGATGGGCCATATCAAGCTGGCCGCCCCCGTGAGCCATATCTGGTATTTTAAGGGCATTCCCTCCCGAATGGGCATGCTGCTGGACGTATCCCCCCGGTCCCTGGAGAAGGTGCTCTATTTTGCCTCCTTCATCGTGCTGGATCCGGGTGAGGTGCGGGAGCTGAAAAAGTATGACCTGATCAGCGATCAGAAATACCGGGAATGTGTGGCAAAGTACGGCGAAGGCAGCTTCAAGGCCGGAATGGGCGCCGAAGCCGTCAAGGAAATGCTGGAAAGCCTGGATTTGGATGATCTGGCCGGAAAGCTTCGGTCGGAGATTGACGAATTGGTTCAAAAGGAGCGGGGCCGGGAAAGCGAAGGCCAGAAGCGGGCTCGGGCGGTGAAGCGCCTGGAAGTCGTTGAAGCGTTCCGCTCCAGCGGCAATCGTCCCGAATGGATGATCCTGGAAGTGGTGCCGGTCATTCCGCCGGATCTGCGGCCCATGGTGCAGCTCGATGGCGGCCGGTTCGCCACAAGCGACCTGAACGACCTGTACCGCCGGGTCATCAACCGCAACAACCGCCTCAAGCGCCTACTGGAGCTTGGCGCACCGGATATCATCGTCCGCAACGAAAAGCGCATGCTGCAGGAAGCGGTGGACGCGCTGATCGATAATGGCCGCCGGGGTCGCGCAGTCACAGGGCCTGGCAACCGCCCCCTCAAATCCCTTTCGGATCTGCTCAGGGGAAAGCAGGGCCGCTTCCGCCAGAACCTGCTGGGTAAGCGGGTGGATTACTCGGGCCGCTCGGTCATCGTGGTGGGGCCGGAATTGAAGCTATATCAGTGCGGTCTGCCAAAGGAAATGGCCATTGAGCTATTCAAGCCCTTTGTCATGGAAAAGCTCGTGGCTGGCGGGTTTGCCCATAATGTCAAGAGCGCCAAGCGCATGGTGGAGCGGGTGAAGCCCGAGGTGTGGGACATCTTGGAAGGCGTCATCCGGGAGCATCCGGTGCTGCTCAACCGGGCCCCCACGCTGCATAGGCTGGGCATTCAGGCGTTTGAGCCCGTGCTTGTGGAGGGCAAAGCCCTAAAAATCCATCCCCTGGTCTGCACCGCCTATAACGCGGACTTTGACGGGGACCAAATGGCGGTTCACGTGCCGCTCTCCATGGAGGCCCAGGCGGAAGCCCGGTTCCTGATGCTGGCGGCCAACAACATCCTGAAGCCCCAGGACGGCAAGCCCGTGGTCAGCCCTACCCAGGATATGGTTATCGGGTGTTATTACCTGACCGTCGCCAAGCCCGGGGCGAAGGGCGAGGGCAAAACCTTCTGCTCCATGGATGAGGCGATTATGGCGTATCAGACCCGTGAGCTGGAGCTCCAGGCCAAGATTCGCGTTCGCGTGAGCCGGGTGTTTGAGGGGGAAACCCATACCCGGGTTATCGATACCACCCTGGGGCGCCTGCTGTTTAACGAGGCGATTCCCCAGGATATCGGCTTTAAGCCCCGTGGCACCCTGGAACAGGCCTTTGCCTTGGAAATCGATGAAAAGGTCGCCAAGAAGATGCTGGGCAAGATCGTGGATATGTGCTACCGTACCCACGGCGTGACCCGCACCGCCGAGGTGCTGGATAACGTCAAGCGGCTGGGCTTTACTTATTCCACCCGTGGCGCCGTTACGGTCTCCGTGTCGGACATCGTGGTGCCGCCGCAAAAGAAAGACATGCTGGCGGACGCGGACAAGAAGGTCAACATCATTCAGCAGGCCTACCGGGACGGCCTTCTCTCCGACGACGAGCGCTATAAAAAGGTCACGGAGATTTGGCAGAACACCACCAACGAGCTTCGGGCCATGATCCTGCCGGGCCTTTCGGAATTCAACCCGGTTCGGATGATGACGGATTCCGCGGCTCGCGGTTCCATCAGCCAGGTATCCCAGCTGGCAGGCATGCGCGGCCTGATGGCCTCTCCTTCCGGAAAGGTTATTGAGCTGCCCATTCGGGCCAACTTCAAGGAAGGCCTGACTGTTCTTGAGTTCTTCCAATCCACCCACGGCTCCCGGAAGTCCCTGGCCGATACAGCCCTTCGGACGGCCGACTCGGGCTATTTGACCCGCCGGTTGGTGGAGGTAGCCCAGGAGCTGATCGTTCGGGAGATCGACTGTTTCGATACGCGGCATGAGCCCATACGCGGCATTGTCGTCAGCCGCGCCAAACCCGGGGAGGAAGAGATCGAGAAGATCGAGGACAGAATCCTGGGCCGTTTCGCGGTGGAGAACATCGTGGATCCGGACACCGGCGAAGTTATCGTTCACGAAAACGAAATCATCGGCCACGAGGCGGCGGATCGTATCGGCGCGTCCTCCATTGAGAGCGTCACCATCCGTTCCGTGCTTACTTGCCGCAACGAGACCGGCGTCTGCGCCAGGTGCTACGGGGCTAATTTGGCCACCGGTGACCTGGTGGATGTGGGCGAGGCGGTTGGCGTTATCGCGGCCCAGTCCATCGGCGAGCCGGGCACACAGCTGACCATGCGGACATTCCATACGGGCGGCGTTGCCTTGGATGAGGACATCACGCAGGGCCTGCCCCGTGTCGAGGAGCTCTTTGAGGCCAGAAAGCCCAAGCGCGACGCGACCCTATCGGAGATCAACGGCGTTGTTCACCTTGGGGAGAGCAAGAAAAAGCGAGAAATCGTCATCACCGGCGAGGATGGCGAAGTCAAGACCTATCCCATCAACTACGGTAGCCGCCTGAAGATTCAGGACGGGGATCATGTCCTGGCGGGGGCGGAACTCATAGAGGGCGCTATCAATCCCCATGACCTGTTGCGGATCCTGGGCGTCAAAGCCGTGCAGGAATACCTGCTCCGGGAAGTCGTCACCGTCTACCGGCAGCAGGGCGTGGATATCGCCGACAAGCATATCGAGGTCATCGTTAAGCAGATGCTGCGCAAGGTGCGCATCGAGGATGCGGGCGGCACTTCGCTCCTTCCCGGCGCACTGGTGGATATCTTCCGCTTTGAGCAAGAGAATGAGGACACCATCCTGGCGGGCGCTCGCCCCGCTGTCGCCAAGCGCGTGCTCCTGGGCATCACCAAGGCCACCCTGGCCACGGAGAGCTTCCTCTCCGCCTGCTCCTTCCAGGAGACCACACGGGTGCTCACCGAGGCCGCCATCAAGGGCAAGTCGGATCCCCTGGTGGGCCTGAAGGAAAACGTAATCATCGGCAAACTGATACCGGCGGGCACCGGCATGAAGCGGTATAAGAACACGGAGATTCACGAGGCGTACTGATGATGGGCGATGGGGCCGCCGTTGTTGCCGCGTTTGCCGTTTGTTGCCATTGCCAGGATAATTTTATTGGCTGATATCGCCCCAGGGCCTGGAAGAAGGAGCGATAGCGATGCGCAGGATCGGAGCGGGCCTGTTGGTGATGGCCGTTTTCTTCGCGGGAACGTTTCTAGCCGTTTCCGCCACGGCGCAAGACGGTGCGCCGCTTGAACGGTCGGCGTTCACACGGCTCTTTTGCGAGGCGCTGTAGGCGGCGTTGCCAGGCTATTAGTTTGCGCAGCTCGACGAACAGCGGATAGAGGTGCTTAACCCCGCTACCAAGGTGAGCTGGGTGTTTGGCACATCAAACGCATGCGACATATACCGCCGCGATCCCGATCAGACGGACGATATGCTGGCGCAATTTGTGGACCCGGTGCTGGATATTGTAACAGGCGATATGCAGGAAGGTCGGCTGAACGCCGAGAACGTGATGCCGGTGATCAAGCCCGCGTCCTATCTTGAGGAGGTGGGCAACGCCGAGGAGTTACTCGTATATGAGCCGTGGGTGGATGGGTTGTTTGTGGTCTATATGCTGGATCTGCCCACCGCGGTTCGCGGGCTGAGAACGGACGAGCTAACGGAACTTGGCATTGACCTGGAAGCGTTGCCGGCGCTCGCGCTGGCGAACCTGGCGCGGGTGCTCGGGGATTCCCTGACGATCACGCAGATCTAGGCATTTGGACACTCCATGCCGACGGGGTGTATGAGACCAGCGCACTGCTACTGAACATTTGGGACAAGGCGCGGTTTCCTGTGCGGGGCGATAGCCTAGTCATCGCGCCGGAGCGTGGTGTGGTCTATGCGTTCGGTTCGGAGGATTTTTAACGGTGGAGGATGCCAAACGGTATTTGGAGAACACGAAAGGCATGCGGCCTTATCCGGTATACGACGGCATATTGCGCTGGAACGGCGAGACATTTGAGCCGTTGGCGGAATATGGACGCGGTGATTGAGCGGTGCGATTTTGTCAAATGAAATCGGGCTCAAATGGAAACGCCTTTGCCCTGTTTGCGGGCGGGCAGTGATGCTTGACAAAAATTGCGCGGCTATGATATGATTATTCAGTTGCCATGAATGGAGGGGTTGCCGTGCAGGAAGGCTTGAAGGACATGAAGCGCCGGATTGTCGGGGCACGGCAGGTGTTGCGGGCAATCGCTTCGGGCACTCTGGAACATGTGTATATTGCCCGGGACGCGGATCCCTTTGTTACCCGCCCTGTGATGGACGCGTGTGAAAAATGCGGCGTGCGCTTCACGGAGACGGATACCATGGCCCAGTTGGGCGTGGCCTGCGGCATCGACGTAAAAGCCAGCGTGGCCGGTCTGCTGAAATAGTTTTCATGGGTATCTGCCCCAGGGGTTGTGGGGATGGATATACAGGCCAGTTCCCTGAGGCCGTTTTTTCAGGGACCCAAGTTTTCCAAGGAGGTGCTTCCATGCCCACGATCAACCAGTTGATCCGCAAGGGAAGGGAGAAGGTCGAAAACAAGTCGACTGCGCCGATACTGCAAAAGTGCCCGCAGAAGCGTGGCGTATGCTTGAGCGTGAAAACTACCACGCCCAAGAAGCCTAATTCCGCGCTGCGCAAGATCGCCAGGGTCCGCCTGACGAACTTGATCGAAGGCACCTGCTATATCCCGGGCATCGGCCATAACCTGCAGGAGCACAGCGTGGTGCTGATTCGCGGCGGCCGTGTACGTGACCTGCCTGGTGTGCGCTACCACATCATCCGCGGCGCGTTGGACGCGGCGGGCGTTGCCAAGCGCAACCAAGGCCGTTCCCTGTACGGCGCCAAGAAGCCCAAGAAGTAACGAAAACCCAAGGGTTTTGCCTTTGCTTCGTAAGCGGTTTGCGCCGTGGGAACGCTTGAGCGTTTCGCCGTTAGGAACGGCGGCGAGATGGCTTCACCGTTCGTCCGCCGAAGGCGTGCTGGCCTTTGAGGACCGGTCGCAGACAGTCGCATTTTACCCGGTCCACGTTCCGTCCCTTGTGGATTTGGAAAAGTGGCCGACTGCAAATTCAAGGAGGGTGCTTATGCCCAGACGTGGATTTATACCCAAGCGCGAAGTGCTGCCGGATCCCGTACACGGCACCACGGTCGTCACCAAGCTGATCAACCAGATTATGCTGGACGGCAAGCGCGGTGTGGCGCAGCGCGTGTGCTACGATGCCTTTGAGATGGTCAAAAACAAGGCCAGCAAGGAGCCCGTTGAGGTGTTCCAAACGGCCATGAACAATATTCTCCCGGCCCTTGAGGTAAAGGCCCGCCGTGTCGGCGGCGCCACCTATCAAGTGCCGATCGAGATTCGCCCCGAGCGCAGGCAGACGTTGGCGCTTCGCTGGCTGGTAGAATTTGCCCGCAGGCGTGGTGAGCGCACCATGAGCGAGCGGCTGGCTGGAGAGATTTTAGACGCGTCCAACAACGCCGGAAACGCTGTCAAGCGGAAGGAAGAGATGCACCGGATGGCTGAAGCGAACAAGGCGTTCGCCCATTACCGCTGGTAAAATCTAGGCTTTTTGCAAAGGGCGAGCGTAGGCTCGCTCTTTGTTCCGTGTTAAGGCTTGCCATGCCAAAGCCCATGGCTTCCATGGAAAGGAGTACCAAATGCCCCGCAGTCATTCACTTGGGACTGTACGAAACATCGGCATCATGGCCCATATCGATGCCGGAAAAACAACCACCACCGAGCGTATCCTGTTTTATACCGGCCGTGTTCATCGCGTTGGAGAGGTCCATGAAGGCGCGGCCACCATGGACTGGATGCAGCAGGAGCAGGAGCGCGGCATCACCATTACCTCCGCGGCCACGACCTGCCATTGGAAGGATCACCGGGTCAATATCATCGACACCCCCGGCCACGTGGATTTCACCGTCGAGGTGGAGCGTTCGCTGCGCATTTTGGATGGCGCCGTGGCTGTGTTCTGCGCCAAGGGCGGCGTGGAGCCCCAGAGCGAGACCGTTTGGCGCCAGGCCAACAAGTATTCCGTGCCCCGGCTCGCCTATATCAACAAAATGGACATCATGGGCGCTGATTTTGAGCGGGCCGTCGGCATGCTGGATCTCCGGCTCCAGGCAAACGCCGTGCCCATTCAGCTTCCGATAGGCAGTGAGTCCGATTTCAAGGGAATTATCGATCTCATCCGCATGAAGGCCCACATCTATTACAACGACGACGGCAGCGACGAGCGGGTGGAGGACATTCCGCCGGAGCATTTGGAGGCCGCCGAAATGGCAAGGGCCATCATGCTGGAAAAGGTTGCCGAGGTCGATGACGAGATGATGGAGCTGTACCTGACCGGCGAGGAGCCGGATGAGGCCCAGTTTAAGGCCGCGATCCGCCGGGCCACCATCGCCGTGAAGATGACCCCCGTGGTCTGCGGCACCTCCTACCGGAACAAGGGTGTCCAGCCCCTTCTGGACGCTGTCGTTGATTATATGCCCTCCCCGCTGGATGTTCCGCCCATTACAGGCATGTCGCCGGATGGGGAAAATGAGGTGGTACGGGAGTCCAGTGACGAGGCCCCCTTCGCCGCCCTGGCCTTTAAAATCATGGCGGATCCCTTTGTGGGAAAGCTGTGCTTCTTCAGGGTTTATAGCGGTACGCTGGTGGCGGGGAACACGGTCTATAATTCCACCAAGAAAAAGCGGGAGCGGATGGGCCGCATCCTGATGATGCATGCCAACCACCGGGAAGAGACGGAAATGGTCTATGCCGGCGATATTGCCGCTGTTGTCAGCCTTCGGGACACCACCACCGGGGATACCCTCTGCGACGAGAAAAATCCGGTGGTTTTGGAGAGCATGGAGTTCCCGGAGCCGGTGATCCGCGTGGCCATTGAGCCAAAGACAAAGGCTGGCCAGGACAAGATGACCATGGCGCTGGTGCGCCTGGCGGAAGAGGACCCCACATTCAAGACCTACACGGACGGGGATACCGGCCAAACCCTGATCGCGGGCATGGGCGAGCTCCATTTGGAGATCATCGTGGATCGCCTGCTTCGTGAATTCAAGGTGGAGGCCACCGTTGGCAAGCCCCAGGTAGCCTATAAGGAGACTGTCAGGCAGAAGGTCAAGGCGGAAGGCCGCTATGTCCGTCAGACAGGCGGACACGGCATGTATGGCCATGCCGTCATAGAGATTGAACCCCGGGAGGCGGGCGAAGGGTTTGAGTTCGTCAATGCCACTGTGGGCGGCGTGATACCCAAGGAGTATATCCCCGCCATCGAGGCGGGTATCCGGGAAGCGTGCCTCAGCGGCGCTTTGGGCGGCTATGAGGTGGTCGATTTCCGCGCACGGCTCATTGACGGTTCTTATCACGAGGTGGATTCCTCGGAAATCGCCTTTAAAATCGCAGGCTCCATGGCCTTTAAGGAGGCAAACGCCAAGGCAAATCCGGTGCTGCTGGAGCCGGTGATGAACGTGGAAATCGTCGTGCCCGATGAGTATGTAGGGGATGTGCTGGGGGATATTTCCTCCAAGCGCGGACGCATCAGCCATATGGATATGCGGGCGGCTTCCCAAGTCGTGGACGCCGTCATCCCGCTTTCGGAGATGTTTGGCTACTCCACGGACCTTCGGAGCAGAACCCAGGGCCGCGGCGTATTTACTATGCAGTTCTCCCACTATGAGGATGTGCCTAAGGCCATCGCCCAGAAGATCGTTGGCATCCGCGATGGAAACGGCAACGAGGGAAAATAAATAAAATAGATGCACGAGATAAGCGACCTTTCATTTCAGGCTTTGCCGAGATGGGAGGTTTTTGTTATATCAAGGGTTTTCACACAGTATCAGATGTGGCATAAAGTATATTGAGGGGAGTATGCCTCTCCTCCTATAGGGTTTTCGGAGGAAAAGATTATGTCGAATGGTTTTTTTAAGAATCCCTTGTTTTCCGATGAGGTTGGTGATAGAAGGAAGCCCTACTGCGGAAATGGGCAAGGCTATTATAATCCTCGCGAAAAGTGTTATGACCCTTGTGAGAAGCGCTGCGATCCCTGCGATAAGCATGATTGCGGCTGGCCTGAGCCCTGCTGCTGCCCGTGCCCTTGGTCTTGCCCGCCATGCTGTCCCTCTGGAGTCACTGGCCCAACTGGGCCTACCGGCCCTACTGGTCCTGGCGAAGGCGTGACCGGTGCTACAGGTGCCACTGGCGCTACGGGCGCTACGGGCGCCACGGGTGATATCGGTCCTACGGGCGCTACGGGCACTACGGGCGTGCAAGGCCCTCCGGGCGTGGGCAGCTTTTCCTTCTTTAGCAACATTGGCAAGCAAAAGGTAGAACCCGGCTATCCGGTAGAGTTCAATCAAACCACCATCCCCGCGGTTCTTCCCGTGGATATCGACTTTATCCCCCCAAGCCAGATTGTCATCAACTCACCCGGCATTTATGAGATCACGTATTACGCGCTGCCCAAGTATAGCAACATCACCCTTGCCCTCTATATTGATGGCATTGAGGTGCCGTTATCCCGCTATACGTCCTCTAACTGCCCCGGTCATGTCTTTGGACAGACGTTGTTGAACGTTGCGTTAGCGCCAGCTGTCATTATGTTGGTCAATGTGGACGCCAATGACGCTTGGCTTGGTGAAGGCTCATTGCCGAACACCATAAACGCATCCCTGCTGATCGCGAAACTCACATCCTAAGGGAAGAAAGCGTAGAAACTACCGAAAATGGCTTAAGAAATGGCAAGGAGGCTGCTCTCGCGCAGTCTCTTTTTCGCGTATTTTATCGAACGGCCCAGCATGTTGAGGATAGAGGCCCTTTCGTGCTATACTCAATGCTGTCGCGAGACATCCCAATAAACCTTAGAGAATTTCTCGGAGACATAGAACGCATCCCGGCGGATCTTTTGCCTTCTCGCGTTGCTTTGTCCGCTCAGCGTAGCGCTGCTACGCCTCGCCCCCTCGTCTTAGCGAGACGGCAAAATCTCTCGCCAATCTATGCGCTATGTTTTCAGAAATTGCTCTAAAGAGAAGGTGTGCCATGGACACGCGCTCATTATGCGAACATATTGAAAAGGACATCTCAAAGCTGGAGAGACCGGCGATCATTGGCATCAATGGCGCCATTACATCGGGCAAGACCACGCTGGCGCTGGCGTTGGATCGGTTCTTGCGGGAGAGAAAGGTTCATACCCAGCTAATTCACATGGATGATTTTCATCATCCCAGGGCAATCCGGTTTGGGGATCTTACGATTGAAAATTACTTTTTGAACGCGATGGATTTGGAAAAGTTTTCCGAGTTGATTTTAGAGATCAAGCGCCATCCGGTCAACAAAACAATGACATTGCTGGATATGAATACGGATACATACGTCAATCAGCAGGTCTACACAACGGGCATGAATTCTGTGGTCATTGTGGAAGGCGTCCTGCTGTACCGCCCGCCCATTGAGCACCTGTTTGATTATAGGGTCTTCTTGGATGTTGAGGAGGAAGAGATCTTTAGGCGAGGAGAAGAAAGGGATGTGCCATTGTATGGCGACGGGATCCTTGAGCAGTATGAGCATTATTTTCTTCCCATTCAAAGGGCTTATTTCAGCAGGTATTCTCCAAAGGAAAAGAGCCACTTGGTCGTAGACAATAACCGCTTTGAAAGCCCGAGTATCCTGTGATTCCTCAAGGATATGCGGAAATCCTGTGGTTCCGGCGAATGGAAGAAAAGGGGCTGCCGCAATGAGGGGCAGCCTCTGGTTCCTATGAGGCAGTTCCGGGCTTTAGCGCGGCTCCGCTTATGGAACGAACGGGTGATAGATCAAAGCGTCTCATTATTCGCATGGGACGCAGATCACCCGTCCCGCCACAAAATCGCTGGGCGCAAGGTTGCCGTTGGCCTTCAACAAGGCGCAAGGAGCGATGCTGTAGCGACGCGCAAGGGATTCCAGGGTGTCGGAAGATACCATGATGTAGGTCACAAAGTCGGTGCCACAAAGACCGCGGCTGCCTGAGGGCGGGATGCACAGCAGCTGACCGCTCATGAGGGAGTCAATGTTGATGCGCGGGTTTGCGCTGGCGAGGGCTTGATATGAGACGTTATACCTGCGCAGTACCTGGCCGCAGTCCCAACCGGAAGGAACGGTGACACGGATATGGTTTGTGGGGCAAGGCTGCTGAGCGGCTGTAGGCGCGGGGTGAATGGGCTGGACCGGAGGCTGTATCGTCTGAGGTATGGGCACTGGCATTGGTGCCGGTGTGGGCGTCGGCGCCGGCATGGGTTGGGCGGGCGGGTTTGGCGCGGGAGGAAAGAGGATAACCCTGGGTTCCGCGTATGTAGGCGTGGCGAAAGAATCTTCGGTTTGCAGAGGAATGCAGAGTTCCTCGCCGACTTGCAGCGCGTCCGGGTCTATAAAGGGATTCATGCCGCTAAGCTCATAGGCCGTCATACCGAGTTTGGCAGCGATCCCATAATAGGTATCCTCTGGTTGTACCACATAGATGTCTGGGCATCGCGCTTCACTATTTTCGGGGCCGGAAATTGCTTGCTGATATTCCGCCCCTTCGGCGGGTATATTGAATTCCATACCTATCCCTCGCTTTCATAATCTCTTGCATGCTATTCCGCAGACTTAAAGGGTGTGAATGTGATTAATTCATGGGACATGCTTTAGGCGCTTGCCCTTCCTTACGATACCCGTTATAATGGTAAAAGAATATGAATTTTTGAGAGAGGAAGCGCGGAGAATGCAGGATGGAAAGCATACCCCATTATACGAAAATCATATAAAGCTCGGCGGAAAGATGGTCACATACGGTGGGTGGGATCTGCCGGTGCAATATAGCGGAATCATGGCGGAACACAAGGCGGTTCGGGAAGCTTGCGGCCTTTTTGATGTATCCCATATGGGGGAGATTGAGATTCATGGCCCAGATGCCCTGAATTTTTTAAATCGCCTATGCACGAATGACTTTACATCCATGGAAACCGGAAGCTGCAGATATTCCCCCATGTGCTACCCCTCTGGCGGCACGGTGGATGATTTGATCGTCTATAAGCGGGGGGACAAGGCTTATCTGGTGATCGTCAATGCCGCCAACTGTGAAAAGGATTTTTCCTGGATGCTGCAGCACAAGGCTGGAGACGTTGCTGTTTCCGACGCTTCGGATCGCTATGCCCAGCTAGCGCTCCAAGGCCCTCTCTACCGGGAAGTGATTAAAAAATCCGGAGTAGAGGGAGCTTTGCCGGAGAAAAACTACACGTTCGTGGAGGGCGTCCGGGTGGCAGGCATTCCTTGCCTGGTTTCAAAGACCGGCTATACCGGAGAGCCCGGCTTGGAGATCTATTTGGCGCCAGAAAGCGCGGGCAAGCTTCACGACGCCTTGATTGAGGCGGGAGCCATCCCCTGTGGCCTGGGCGCTCGGGATACACTGCGGTTTGAGGCATCCATGCCCCTGTACGGCCATGAGCTGGCCCAGGACATCACGCCCTTGGAATGCGGGCTGAGGATGTTCGTCAAGCTGGACAAGCCGGACTTTATCGGCAAGGAATCCCTTGAAAACAATCCGCCTCTTCGCCGCCGCGTCGGTTTGGAGCTGTTGGATAAGGGAATCGCCAGGGAGCATTGCCCGGTTCTGGATGAGGAGGGCAATGTGGTTGGGGAGACCACCAGCGGCGGCCCCGTGCCAACGGTTGGGGGCAATCGGGCGATGGCCCTCGTATCCCTGGAAGCAGCGGCGATGGATGAACTGTTCATTGAGGTGCGCGGCCGCCTGCTTCGCGCCAGGCGGGTAAAGCTGCCGTTCTACAGAACAACGAACCTGTAAAAAATGATTGGATGAGGAGGGCGTTTTATGTTTCCTGCAGATCGCAAATACACCAAGGACCACGAGTGGGTGAAGGTTGAGGGAGATGTGGCCATCATCGGCCTGACGGATTATGCCCAGAATATGCTGGGGGATATCGTATTTGTGGAACTTCCCCAGGTGGGCGATGAAATCGAGGCAGGCGGCCGCCTGGCCGTAATCGAATCCGTCAAGGCTGCCTCCGATGTGCTTTCTGCCCCGGCGGGGGAGGTCACTGAAGTCAACGAAACCCTGGAGGACGCGCCGGAAAAAATCAACGAGGCGCCTTGGGAGTCCTGGATCGCCAAGCTTCAGATCGCTGGGCTGAATGAGAATGATCTTTTGGATGCCGCCGCATATGAAGCCCTGGTCAAGGCGGAGGAAGCGAAGGGATGAAGACATACGTTCCAGCCACACGGCAGGAGCAGGAGCGTATGCTTGCCTCCATGGGTTTTGCCACCATGGAGGATTTGTTGCGCGATATCCCTGCCTCCGTCCGACTGAACCGCCCTCTCAACTTGCGGGAAGGCATGTCTGAAGCGGATACCTTTCGCGCGGTGAAGGCAATGGCGGATCAGAACAATGCGGACATGCCCATCTTTCGCGGCGCGGGGGCCTATCATCACTTCATTCCGTCCGTCATTTCAGCGCTTGTTCAGCGCGGGGAGTTTTTGACAGCCTATACCCCCTATCAGCCCGAGATGAGCCAGGGCATGCTCCAGGCCATCTTTGAGTATCAGACCTTGATTGCCCGGCTGACGGGGATGGATGCTTCCAATGCCTCCGTGTATGACGGGGCCACAGCCGCCGCCGAAGCGATGCTCATGTGCCGGGATATTGCTAGGAAGGACAAGCTGCTGGTTTCCAGAGGGTTGCACCCGGATGTGCTAGAGGTTTTGAAAACCTATGCCCCATGTGCGGGCGTGGAGTTGGTGGAGATTCCTCTGAAGGAGGGCACCACGGATCTGGAGGCCGTCGCCGCAAATGCCGCCGGAGCCGCAGGGCTTATCACCGCGTCCCCGAATTACTGCGGGCTGATTGAGGATTTCGGGGCCCAGGCGGCCCTGATGCATGGGGCAAAGGGCCTTCTGGTGGCCTATGTGGAGCCCATTTCCCTTGGGCTTTTGAAAACCCCCGGCGCACTGGGGGCGGACATCGCCATCGGCGACGGACAGCCATTGGGCATTCCACTCTCCTGGGGCGGGCCCTATGTGGGGTTCATGGCCACCACAAAGAGGTATTTGCGGAATTTGCCTGGCCGTATTGTTGGGGAAACCATGGATGATACCGGAAACCGGGCTTACGTGCTTACGCTGCAGGCCCGGGAACAGCATATCCGCCGGGAAAAAGCCGCCAGCAACATCTGCTCCAATCAGTCCCTCTGCGCCATCATGGCCTCCATCTACCTGACGGCCATGGGCCCTTTGGGCATGCGGGAGGTGGCCCAGGCGTGTGTTCAGAAGGCTCACTACGCGGCGGAACGGATCAAGGCTATCCCCGGCATGAGGATCGCCTACGATAGGCCGTTTTTTATGGAGTTTGTTGTGGAGTCCGACATTCCGTCGGATCGGATCAACGAGGCTGTGCGGAAAGCCGGCATTGTCGGAGGCTACCCCTTGGATGATCGGCGAATCCTCTATTGCGTCACGGAGATGAACACACGGGAAGAGATTGACGCGCTCGTCTGTGCTTTGGAGGTGATTGCATGAGCCGAAGCGTTTATCCGACCAGCTTTGAAAAGAGCTATGCGGGCCGCAGGGGGGCGGATGTGCCCGCCTTGGATATACCGGTTCAAGAAAACCTCCTTCCAAGCGTGTGCTTGGCGGACACGCCACCGCGCTTGCCGGAGATGAGCGAGCTGGAAGTGATGCGCCATTTTACGGCCCTTTCCCGCCGAAACTTTGGCGTGGACAATGGCTTCTATCCCCTGGGTTCCTGCACCATGAAGTATAATCCCCGGTTGAACGAGGCGGTTGCGCCTTTGTTTTCCGGCCTGCATCCCCTTGCGGATGAGGCTGACGCGCAGGGCGCCCTTCGGCTTGCCTATGAGCTGGAACAGGCCCTTTGCGAGATCACGGGCATGGATGCCATGACCCTTCAGCCCGCGGCAGGCGCCCATGGGGAGCTCACGGGGCTGATGCTCATTCGCGCGTACCACGCGCGGCGCGGTGAGCTTGAAAAGCGGACGAAGATCATCGTCCCCGATTCCGCCCATGGCACAAACCCCGCCTCCGCCGCCATGGCTGGCTTTGAGGTCGTCGAGGTGCCCTCCGCCCCGGATTGCTGCGTGGATATCGAGGCCCTCCGGACTGTCTGCGGCGAGGATACGGCTGGCCTGATGCTGACCAACCCAAATACCCTTGGGCTTTTTGATACGAACATCCGTTTGATAGAGGAGATCGTCCATGGTGCGGGCGGCCTTTTGTACTATGACGGCGCAAACCTGAACGCGGTGATGGGCATTGTCCGCCCGGGAGACACCGGGTTTGATGTGGTTCACCTGAACTTGCACAAGACATTTTCCACACCCCATGGCGGCGGCGGGCCGGGTGCCGGCCCAGGTGGCTGCAAAAAGCACTTGGAGCCATTCCTGCCAAAGCCCCGGGTCATTCACAAAAACGACTCATATGCCTTGGACTGGGATCTTCCCCTTTCCATTGGGAAGGTGAAATCGTTCTATGGGAACTTTGGCGTTTGCGCCCGGGCGTATGCCTATATCCTTTCCCTTGGAGCCGAGGGACTGAGGGCGGCGAGCGAGGCGGCGGTGCTCAATGCCAACTATGTGATGCGCCGTCTTAAGGGCACATTCAAGATCGCCACGGTTGGCAATTGCATGCATGAGTTCGTTCTGAGCACGGAAGGCATTCTGGGGCTTACGGCTACGGACATGGCCAAGGGCCTTATCGACAGGGGCTTTCACCCGCCCACCATCTATTTCCCCCTTATTGTCCATGAGGCCATGATGGTGGAGCCGTGCGAGACCGAACCCCCCGAGGTGCTTGACGCTTTCTGCGACGCCATGCTGGAACTGGCCCAACTGGCCAAGGAGAATCCAGACGCACTTCACGCTTTCCCAATGACCACTCCGGTGGGGCGGCCAGACCAGACCCTGGCGGCGAGAAAGCCAAAGATTACTTTTGAGGAATAGGGAAGGCAGCCTCTAAATTTTCCGGTTTATCGAATTCCTTCGGATTTCCAAGCGCCGGAATGCCATGCGTTTGGATGCCCGGAGGAATTTGTGGCATAGTGCCCGAATACGAAAGGAGTTTCCCCATGGAATGGACGAGCGCCCAGTTGGAGGCCATTGGAGCCCGGGGAAGCAATCTTCTGGTCTCCGCGGCAGCCGGCAGTGGGAAGACGGCGGTTTTGACGGCCCGTATCATTGATTTGGTGCGGGAAGGCGCCTGCATGGACGATTTTCTGGTGGTGACATTTACAAAGGCGGCTGCGGCGGAGATGCGTGCGCGAATCATGACCGCACTCCATGACGGGGCAGATGCCGGCGACCGACGCTTTGCGGAACAGGCGATGCGCGTGGAATGGGCAAGCATTTCTACCCTCCACGGCTTTTGTGGTGAGGTATGCAGAAAGCACTTTCAAGCGGCTGGCGTCGATCCGACCTTTCGCGTGGCCGATGCCGCGGAGGTGGGCGTGCTGCGGGCGCAGGCGCTAAGCGAGGCTTTGCGTGAGTGCTTCGCCGCGCCTACGGAGCCCTTTCACTACGTGGCGGGCTGCTTGAGCCAGCAGGAACTTACCTCCGCCGTAGAGGAGTTGCATGCCTTTTTGATGGCAAAACCCGACCCTTGGGAGTGGCTGGAGGATGCCGTGATGGCGCATGCCATGGACGCTGCCTCCATCAAAACATCAAATTGGATGGATGAGGTGATCAGGGGAATTGTGCTCGCGCTGGACGATGCGCTGGCGCTTCAGGATGAGCTGGTGGCCTATGCGGAGAATACCGGCCTATTCCTGAGCTTTACAAATGATGAGCGGGAGAGCATAAAGCGCTATCGGGCGGCCGCTGAAGCAGGGTACGATGCCCTGATGATGCATGGCCCCTATACCTTTGGAAGAAGACCCAGCAAGAAGAAGGGTGACGACGAGACCGGAATTGAACATTATGATGGAATGCGGGATCATGTCAAAAAGCGGCTTGCAGGCGCTTCAAAGCTGGCGGAATGGTTAGACCCTTTGGAAAATCGCGCACTGGATCAATGCGTCAATGGCGTCATGCTTCGGGGGCTGCAGAGCGCGGCGCTCGCGTTTCATGACCGCTTTCAGGCGCTGAAGGCAGAAAAGAATGTGATGGACTTTAACGATCTGGAGCATTTTGCTATTAAGGCGTTGCGCGAGCCAGCCATAGCGGAATACTATCGCCAGAAATACAAACATGTGTTTGTAGATGAGTATCAGGACTCCAGCATGCTGCAGGAAGCCCTTCTGCAAAGCGTGAGCAGCGGCCATAATCTATTCATGGTGGGCGATGTGAAGCAAAGCGTCTATCGGTTTCGCCTTGCCGAGCCTGCGCTGTTTTTAAACAAGTTGTGTGGTTTCAGCGCAGAAGCTGGGGCAAAGGACCGAAAGATCATACTAAACACAAACTATCGTTCCCATAGTATGCTCATTCATGGCATCAATGCCATATTCGAACGGGTTTTTATAGGGAGGGAAATGGAAATTCAGTATGATGAGGAGGCGCACCTGTATCCCGGCTGTGCCCAGGATTGGCCGGGCGCCCGGGCGGAGCTTCATCTGCTCTTGAAGGATGATGAGCAAAATGAGAGCGAAGAGGAGGATGAGGATACATCAGATCTATTAATGGGTGAGGTGAAGACAGCGATCCAAGCTGAGGCGGAATGGATGGCGGACCGCATCATTGCCCTCCGCGAGGCGCCGGAACGCGCCTATCGCCCCAGAGACATCGCGATCCTCATGAGGACAGTGCGTGGAAAAGCCCGGCAGGTGGTGGAAACCCTTCGGAAGCGGGGGATTCACGCATGGTCTGACCTGAGTGAGAATGCTTTGGAACACGGCGAAGTGCGAAGCATCTTATCCCTTCTTTCCGTAATTGACAATATGCGCCAGGATCTATACCTGATGGCTTCCCTAAAAGGACCTGCCTGTGGGCTTACCGATGCGCAGATTGGGGAAATCCGCGGGACTGAACCTGACTCAACATTCGCGGACGCTGTGTTACGCTATGCAAAGCGGAATGATGAATTGGCGGAAGCCCTGCGACAATTCACCTTGCGCGTTCATGACTGGTCCATAGATGCCCAGGTGCTGCCCCTGGATGAATTCATTCAGAGGCTCTATATGGATACTGGCTATTATGCCGACGTTGGGGCATTGCCGGATGGGGACAGGCGGCAGGCGAATCTTAGGATGTTGGCGGAGCACGCGGGAGACTACCAGCGAACGCAGGGGAGCGGACTCCCCGGGTTTCTGCGTTATATTGAAAGGGTGAAGGAAAAGGAAGGCATAGATGTGGCGGATCTTGGAGAGCGGGATGACGTGGTCCGGGTGATGTCCATTCACAAGAGCAAAGGGCTTCAATTTCCCGTCGTGTTTTTGGCGGGTGTGGGCGCCCGCTTTGGGAGAGGCGCAAAGGGCGAGACTTTGGTTGCCCATAATACCCTGGGAATTGGCATGAAAGCCATTGAGCCGGAAATTCGGAGGGTCCAAGAGACCCTTGCCTGGAGGGCAATAAAGGAGAAGAGGCGGCAGGAGGGCGCGGCGGAAGAGGCCCGTATTCTATACGTGGCGCTGACGCGGGCAATGAGCCGGTTGATCCTCGTGGGAACATCGGCAAGGAAGGATGTGGAGCGTTGGGAAGCCCTATCCCGCAGCAGCGGCGGCTCCTATGCGATGTCGCAGCTGGATTGGATAGCGCCAGCTGCGTGGGGAAACGCTCATTGGCTTGTGGAAACCCACAGAGTTGAACAGCGGGCTGTCGAGAACGCCTATCAAAGTTCGATTCACAAAATCGCTGAGGACGCGAGGCAGGCGCGGCGAGGGGATGCGAGCGCAATGATATGGAAAGCGCTTTCCTGGCAGGTCCCGGAGGTCCGTGTGGCGCCGCTTAAGCGAAGCGTAACTGCGATTGTGCGGGAGAGCTTTGCCGGTGGCGGGGAGGAAAGCCCGTGTGGTCAGATTGCCGATGAAGCGAAAAGACCTCTTTTCATGGAGGAAAAAGGCCTTTCCCCTACAGAGCGCGGCAGCGCGGTCCATGCGTTTCTTCATTTGGCGCCCTTGGATATTGATGACATCGGTCGAGAGCTGGATGAACTCGTCACAAAGGGTATATTTAGTGAGGCCCAGGCAAAAGACATGCCCGTAGAGAAAATTGAGAAGATCATTAACAGCGATATTTGGCGGCGCATGCGCAAATCCAAAGAGGTCCACCGTGAATGGGCTTTCAACCTAAAGGCGGAGGACGATGGTTCTGTATATCTCATACAGGGAATTGTTGATTGTTGTTTTTGGGAAAAAGACGGCTGGGTTTTGATGGATTACAAGTCCGATCATGTGGAGGATCCTGAAACGCTTGTGGAGCGATATCGTGCGCAAATTGGCCAGTATGGAGCGGCCATCGAGAAACTGACTGGTAAACCCGTTAAAGAAAAAGTGCTCTACTTCTTGGATACATCGAGTGGCTATTCAGTCTAAAGGAGAAACTATGTATAGGGTTGATTATCACTTGCACACCCATCATTCCATGGACTCAAAGATGTCGATGGATTCCTTGTGCCTGGCCGCCAAGAAAGCCGGGCTTAATGAGATCTGCGTCACAGACCATACGGAGTTCGGGCATCCCGACTTTCAATCTGATTGTCCGCCTATAATGGAGAACCTCTTGGCGGATGTCCTGGCCGCCAGAGATAAGCATAAGGATCTGAAGATTCGTATTGGACTTGAAATAGGCGACAATCCCAAATGCAGAGACAGGATCAGGGCATGGCACGCTGCACAGTCATTGGATTTTAGGCTCCTTTCGCTTCATCTCATTGATGGCGCGGATCCTTATTTTCCGGATTTTTTTGCGAATAGGTCCCAGGACATCTTTTATAGGCGCTATGCAGAGTCAAAGCTTGAGTCCGTTTTAGCGTGGCCAGCGGAAGAGTATGATGCCATAGCCCACTTGGGGTACTGCTCAAAATTTGCCCCTTATCCTTTGGCGGAGAGACCCCTCAGGTTCCGCCACGCGCCAGACGCGTTTCGCGAGCTTTTTTTGGCGTTGGCAAGAGCCGGAAAGGCCCTGGAGATCAACACATCCGGGTATGAAAAGATGGGGGAGTTTATACCGGACCGGGAGCTGATCACTTACTTTAGAGAGTTTGGCGGCGAGTTTGTGACCGTTGGCTCCGATGCGCACGATCCGGCCCGGGTTGGGGGCAATCTTGATTTGGCAAGGAAAATGGCCAAGTCCTGCGGATTTCAATATTTGCTGGCGTTTGAGAATGGGAAGGGCATCCCTGTCCCGCTGTAAGCGAGAGCGGGCGGAAAATGTTTCACGTGGAACATTTTGGGCGGCCCCGGTGGAATCAAAGCGAAGGACGCGGCAAAGGAAAGATTCGCGCCGCGAATTGTTCCACGTGAAACATTTTGGCGGTGCTATTTGGGGTCAGCCTAGACGCGATGAACCGATGGCATCAACAATATCAGGAGACCGAAGGCTTGGAAAAAAAGCCCCTGCGCCGCGCGTTCAAAAGCGCGATCCCGAGAAACTGGCGGCATACGTGAACGAACACCCGGACGCCTGCTTGCGGTAAATCGGCGATGCGTTGGCTGTTCGGATACGGCGGTGCTCAAAGCGTTCAAGCGGCTGGGAATCATGCGTAAAAAGAGCAAGCGGTACCGTGATCAGAAACCCGGGCAAGTGGTTGAATATCTGGCGGAAATCACGGGAGTTCCGCCAGAGCAAATCGCCTGTCTGGACGAAACTGGGATCAATACTTTTCTATATCATGAACACGGGGTACAGCGCGGAGAACCGCTGGTGAGGAGCATTGTCGGCCGCAAATCCAGAAGAACAGCCTTCTTTCCCACTTTACCTCAAGGTGCGTCAATCGTATGGATATGCCTCGTTTCACCGGGAAAGCAGGTCGTTCCCCCCGGCAATGATGCCGTATGCCGCCTGGTTTCGCCGGATTTTCTTGGCGGCGGGGTTTAATCGTCGGGCACAAATTGAATCAGGGTGATACCAAACGGAACCAAGAGCTTACTCCGCTCAATCCAAGCCACTTCCCCACTTCTCAATCAATCCGCGCTCCCTATCCGTCAACTCGACTTTGCCAAGCATATCGCGGCGCCGCTCCCAGGTAATTCGAAGGGCTTGTTCCCGCCGCCATTTTACAATTTCCGCATGGTTGCCATTCAAAAGCACCTCTGGCACATCTGCCCCAAGAAAGCTCCTGGGCCGCGTGTACTGAGGGTATTCAAGCAGACCAGAGGAGAAAGACTCATCCTCTGCGGAGGACGCGTGGCCAAGAACGCCTGGAATGAGCCTTGCCACACAATCGATCAGCACAAGCGCCGCGGTTTCTCCGCCGGTGAGAACATAATCTCCAATGGAAAGCTCCTCGTCGATGCAGCGGTCAATGGCCCGCTGGTCAACGCCCTCGTAATGCCCGCAAAGCAGCGCAATATGGGAAAGGGAGGACAGTGCCTCCGCGCGCTTTTGAGTAAGGGTTTCGCCGCGAGGCGACAGGTAAATGCGCCGATCAATGGGGGCCTCACTGGCAATGTGCCGCATGGCGTCTACAATGGGTTGGGCCAGCATCACCATGCCCGCGCCGCCCCCAAAGGGATCGTCATCCGTATTCCGGTGTTTGCGTGTTGAAAAATCCCGCAGATTGACCACGTCGATAGAAAGATGTCCAGCCGCGATGGCGCGGCCAAGGATGCTCTCTCCAAGAAACGAGTCAAATATCCGCGGGAAAATGGTGAGGATGGTAACGCGCATCAGGTATACACCGAGGTTTCGCGAAGGCTTTCAGCGTCTAGAAGAATACGCTTTTCCGCCACGTCAACGGAGAGAACCGTCTTCTTCAGCGCCGGCACCATGAGCTCGCCGCCTTCGCCCTGGAACACATAGACGTCCACGCCGCCAGGTTGAAGGACATCCGTTAAAATCCCGTGAACAACCCCCTCCGTGTCCGTGGCCTGGCAGCCGATCAAATCGCAGATATAATTTGCATCCTGGGAAAGGGGAGCGGCATCTTCCCGGGCGACATAGAGCAAAGCGCCCCGGAGGGCTTCCGCTGCGTCGCGGCTATAGACCCCCTCAAGGCGCACATAGGCGTGCCCTTCCTGCACTCGAAGGCAATGCAAAGTCCGCATCGCCCCATTCAGGCGAATGCGCTTGACGTCAAAAAGCCGCTCCGGGTCATCTGTGAGAGGCTTTATCTTAACCTCTCCGTGCAGTCCTTGGGGCCGCAAAATTTCCCCGACGGCAAGATAGGGTTCAAGCATTTACACGATCTCCACGAAAACGGGTTTCGCGTTTTTTAGGGTGGCGGCTTTCACGACAGAGCGAATCGCCTTGGCGATGCGGCCTTGCTTACCGATAACTTTCCCCATATCCTCCGGCGCGACGCGCAATTCGATGACGACGGCATCCGGCGTCTCCACTTCCCGCACGTCCACGGTTTCCGGGTGCTCAACCAAGGATTGAGCAATAAACCGAACCAATTCAGCCATTTTTAGCCCTCAATGGCGCCGGACTTTTTCAGTAGAATCCGGACCGTGTCTGTCGGCTGAGCGCCATTTCCTATCCACTTCTTCGCCGCGTCGTTGTCAATCTTAATTTCCGCGGGATTTTGGCGGGGGTCATAATGGCCGATCTCCTCGATGAAGCGCCCGTCGCGGGGGTTGCGGCTATCCGTGACGACGATGCGATAGAAGGGCATTTTCCGCATTCCCATACGCTTGAGCCTGATTTTTACGGACATTGTGTGTGTTCCTCCTGTGAGGGCGAATTGCCCCAATTTATTGCATACGGCCTGCGGCCGGGTACGCCTGTCTTATTCGTGATGAATCAAAGGCCCGGGAGACGCATGCGCCTTCCACCAAACTTGCCGCCCATCATTTGCTTCATCATTTGCTTGGCGGAATCGAATTGCTTTATCATCTGGTTCACATCCTGCACGGTGGTTCCGCTGCCGGTGGCAATTCGCCGCCTTCTGGAGGCGTTAAGCACCTCGGGATGCCGCCGTTCTTCCTGGGTCATGGAGCGGATGATGGCCTCCGGTTTCTTCCATGCGTCTTCCTTGATCTGCACATCCTTCAACTTGTTGCCAAGGCCGGGAATCATCTTCAGCATGGATTCCATGGATCCCATCTTCTTCATCTGCTGAATTTGATCGAGATAATCCTCCAGGGTGAAGGCTGCGTCTCTGGCGCGGCGGGCTAGCTTTTCCGCGGACTCCTTATCAAAGGATTCCTGATCCTTTTCAATGAGGGAAAGCATATCGCCCATGCCGAGAATGCGGGAGGCCATTCTGTCCGGATAGAATGGCTCAATGCCGTCCATCTTTTCGGAAATACCGCTGAACTTAATGGGCTTGCCTGTTACCGCCCGGACAGACAGGGCGGCGCCGCCCCGGGTATCGCCGTCCAATTTGGTAAGAATAACGCCGTCGATGGTCAGCTGTTTGTTGAAGGTGTCCGCCACAGAAACCGCGTCCTGGCCGGTCATGGCGTCCACAACCAGAAGAATTTCCTGCGGGCGCACAGCCGCTTTCAGCTGCTTTAGCTCCTCCATCAGCGCTTCGTCAATGTGAAGGCGCCCGGCGGTATCGATGATCAGCGTATCCATGCCGTAATACCGGGCATGCTCAATCGCCTCTTTAGCAGTCTGCGCCGGGCTTTGCGTGCCCTTCTCAAATACGGGCACTTGCACGGACTCGCCGACGATCTGCAACTGCTTAATAGCGGCCGGCCGGTAGATGTCGCACGCCACAAGCAGCGGCTTTTTGCCCTGCTTGCGCAGCATAAGCGCCAGTTTACCCGCCATGGTGGTTTTGCCCGCGCCTTGTAAGCCACAGAGCATAAATACCGTCTGAGGAGCGGAAGACCATGTAAGACGGGCGTTCGTGCCGCCCATCAGGTTGGTGAGTTCCTCGCTTACGATCTTAATGACCATCTGTGAAGGGGTCATGCTCTTCAGGATTTCCGCCCCAACGCATCTATTTGTTAAATTGCTAACAAAATCCTTGGCCACCGTAAAGTGAACATCCGCCTCCAGAAGGGCCATGCGCACTTCCCGCATAGCGGCCTTTACGTCTTGCTCGGAGAGCTTTCCACGGCCGGATAGCTTTTTAAACGCGCTCTGGAGCTTTTCCGTTAATCCCTCAAATGCCATCCGTTGCTTCCTCCTCGCGCAAAATATCTTCGATAATAGCCATTCCCTCGGTATACTGCCCGCCGGCCAAATGGCTGTGGCACGCGGTCAATTGATCGCATAGACGGGACCACTTGCTCATGAGGCCAAGCTTGGCTTCCAGAGCGAGAAGTTGCTGCTCTCCTCGGCGAATGGCGTCATGGGCGCCTTGCCGGGTCACGCTGTACAGCGTGGCAATTTCCGAAAGGGAAAGATCGTCCTCATAATGAAGGCGAAGCATTTCCCGCTGCTTCTCCGTCAATACAGGGCCGTAAAAGGAAAGCAGCAGGCTTGCGTCAACGCGCTTATCCATATTCGCTCTCCTGTAAAGGGAAAATACTTGACAGCCATTGCAGTATACCGCCAATCCGCATGTTTGTCAAGCGATTGAAAAAACACGACTGATTATAGAAAGCACAGATTGACCGCCGCCGCTCTTTGCGCTATGATAGGCATAATACAAATTTGCGCCCTCCTTAGCGCAAGCTCGTATACAAAAGGGGGATACAGCGATGCTTCTTGACAAAATTGCCGTGCTTTCGCCGGATGGCATTCAAAGGGATCAATATGTCGGGATTGAAGGCGATTTGATCGCTTATATAGGAAACGAGAAGCCAAGCCAGGATTTTGGCAATGTGTACAACGGCCGGGATAAGTTGCTTTTGCCTGGCTTTGTCAATGCCCATAGCCATACGCCCATGACCCTGATGCGGGGCTTTGGAGAAAGCCTCCCCCTGGATCAATGGCTCCAGCGGCGAATCTTCCCCTTTGAGGCGCTGATGACCGGCCGGGATATCTATTGGGCGACGCTGCTGGGCATCGCGGAAATGGTTCGCTACGGAATCACCTCCACCACGGATATGTATTGCAAGCTGGATGACATGGCCCGCGCCTTTGCGGAGAGCGGCGCGAAGACCAACCTTTCCAATGGGGTCACCAACTTTGATAGCACGCCTTATGCGGAAAACAAGGCCACAAAGGAAGCCCATCAGGCCATCCGCGATTGGCAAGGCGCGGAAAATGGCCGCATCCGCATCGATCTATCCATCCATGCCGAATACACCTCCGATGAGAAAACGGTCCGGGCATTGGCGGAGGATGCAAAGGCCCTTGGATGCCGGATCCATGTCCACGCGTCTGAAACGCGGAAAGAGCATGAGGAATGCAAAGCCCGCCGGAATGGCCGGACGCCCGTCAGGTATTTTGCGGATTGCGGCGCGTTCGATGTGCGGGCCACCGCGGCCCACTGCGTATGGATTGAGGATGGGGATCGGGACATCCTGAGAGAAAAGGGTGTCACAGCGGCCACATGCCCCAAATCCAACCTAAAGCTGGGCAGCGGAATTTTTGATGCCAAACGGGCATTGGAAAAAGGCGTCGCTTTCGCCATCGGCACGGATGGCGTGGCCAGTAACAACAATCTGAACATGATCGAGGAGCTAAGAACCTTCTTGCTGGCTCAGAAGGGCTTTTCCATGGATCCAACGCTGATTTCTCCCAAGGAGGCCTTCGAGGCTGCCACCCACGCCGGCGCCTTGGCCCAGGGACGGAGCGATTGCGGCGAAATTCGGGAGGGATTCAAGGCGGACTTGACCGTGTTGGACATGTCCTCTCCGGGAGCCCAACCCATTCATGACCTGATCAACAACGCGGCCTATACCTCCTCGGGCTCGGACATTGTGATGACGCTGTGCGATGGGAAGGTGCTATACCAACACGGGGAATATCCCACCATGGATGTGGAGCGGGTGATTTGGGAGGTGGAGGCCTCTCGCTTGCGGATTTTGGGTGGCTTGAAATCGGATACGGGGCGCTGATGGAATCGGACGACCGAAAGGAGATTTTTTTCAACATGAAGCGGATCCTAATTGCGGGCGATTGTGACGAGAAGACGGTAAAAATTCAAAGGTCCTATTTGGACGCGGTGCGGAGAGCGGGGGCTGTTGGCACCACCGCGTATGCCGAAAACAAGCCGGATGCCGAGGCTCTGGCGGAAGCGTTTGACGCGCTGCTGCTCCCAGGCGGCGGCGACTTGCCCAGCACCCATTTTGGGCAGATGCCCCACGTATCGTGCAGCTACGATAACCCTGCCCGCGATTTATCGGACCGGCTGCTTTTTGACGCTTTTTTGGCGTTGGGCAAGCGTGTACTGGGGATTTGTAGGGGTTGTCAGGTGGGCAATGTCTTTCTGGGCGGAACCCTCTTTCAGCATCTGCCGGATGCTTTCAACCCTGTGCTCTGGCATAGCGGCAACATTACGGGCCGCCATTCCGCCGCTGTCGCTCCAAACTCGATACTCGCCTCCCTCTTGAGAGCAGGGGAAATCAAGGTCAACAGCAGCCACCATCAGGCTATTGACATGCCGGGAGAAGGTGTTGAGGTGACCGTTATCGCTCCTGACGGCGTGATTGAGGCCGTGGAAGGGGAAAATGTCCTGCTGGTGCAATGGCATCCGGAACGGATGGGCGACGAGATGCTTCCCATATTCCAGTGGGTCATCGGGGAACGGTGAGAGCTTCCGAGGCTGGGACACCGAGGGGGAGAACGCTGGGAGCTGCCCTAGATCCTGCCAAAGGGCTTTGCGCTTGGGAATCCCTTCATTTTCCTCTCACGACGGATGAGGGGAATTTTTTATGGAGGCATCTCTAAGGCAACACCGCACAATCGCGCACGCCGTCTTTGCGGATCTTTTCGCGCTGCTCTGTGTCGCGCTTACGGTCGCCGTAGCGCTGCTACGGCTTCCCCCAGGCTTCTTGATCAGCACGAAAATCTCTCGCAATGCCGGCGACGCTCCTTTGTGCGGTGTCGCCCTAATGGGTGGGGATTTTGAATGAGCCCGGTATTCCGCTAAGGAAATACCGTTCGGCCACGCGCGGCTGGCTCTATGCTTTGCCGTTCTTCGTTCCCGGGTTGTCACGCTGGACGCTTTTCCGCCTTGCATAATGCTCCCGGACCTTCTTCAAACGCCTTGATCAGCGGATTACTTCTCGCGATGACCGCGACATTTCTTTGTGCGGTTTTGCGCGGGGTTTCAAACGCTTCAAAATCCCGACATCAGATCGGTGTTCCTCACGCCTCCATTGCTGCTCTTTGCTTCTCTTCCCTGCGGCGATTCCGCCTGAAGCCAGGCATCTTTTCCGGGGGGAAGTCCACTTTGACATCTTCCGGCGGCATTTCCATCAAGGAAGGGTCGGCCAGAAGGTCGCGCCAGCAGCCAAAGGCACGGCCGAACTCGGCGCCGCTGGTCACACGTTCATCGGTGACGACCCCAATGGGCATCATCCGCTTGTATATGGTGGTGCCGTCCGGGCCGGGGGTGGGCACCCGCTCAGTCCGGCCAATGGCAAGAAAGAGGCTGGTATTGCCAAAATTATAGATATGGTGGTTCACATGGGGCAAACCGAGGGAGGCCATGTTGGTGATGAAAAGCCCTGTATGAAACGGGCTGGCATTGACCAGAAAGCGGGGAATGATCCCATACCGGTCCAGCACCCGAACCACGGATACGACGAAAGTGGGCAGGCCGGGAACACGCATCAAAAAGCTGGCGATTTTATCCGCGCTGTTCTTGTTTTCCGGCTTTCGATTATCGTCAATCGCTTTCCGTAGCTTATTATGAACATCATAAACCGTATCCGTGGGATTAAAGTTGATCTTTGCCGTGGTTTCCTTGATTTCATCGCTGTCGTCAAATTTTTTCAGCAGCGCGAATGATACGGTTATGGAATTGCGGGCATAAAGCTGCTTGTTGGATATGAAGCGGTTTAGCTCCGGATTTTGAGATACGGATCGGACATAACCCGCCGCGACAAGATCCATAAAGGAGAAAGAATATCCCTTCTCCCGCTGGGCGCGTATGTAATTGGTGAGCACGTCGCAATCAATTTTCAAAACGATGTGAACCTGCGCATCCACCCGTTGAGGCATGAGATACGGCGCGAAAGCCAGAATGGGATCGTCTTGCGCGATCCTGCGCCCGTCAGGCCGAAAACCAAACATAAAATCAAACCTTTCAAAGGGGATTGACATTCGGATATCGCCAGGGACAACCCGGCATGCCATGTGCTCCACGGCGACGGCATCAGTATACCGCACTCGCAGCGACATGTAAACCATTTAGGCTCGGCAGTTATAGGCATTTGTCTATGTGAAAAATGGGAAATAGATTTAATTGCGATTTGTGCGCCCTGTGGCGCGAACTGGTATAACGCCTAAGGCAACACCGTACAATCGCGCACGCCGTCTTTGCGGATCTTTTCGCGCTGCTCTGTGTCGCTCTTACGGTCGGGGCTGTCGCGGTAGGAACGAAGGAACGCCAAGAGGTTTCACCCCTTGGATCCCCACTTAAGGGATTTCATCCCTTAAGGATCCCATCTTCGCCTGCGGGCGGTTGTTTTTCTTGTCAAGGCAACACCGCACAGTCGCGCACACCGTCCTTGCAGCTCTTTTCGTGCTGCTCTATGTCGCTCTTGCGGTCGCTGTAGCGCCGCTACGGCTTTCTCCAGGCTCCTTGATCAGCGCGAAAATCTCTCGCAATGCCGGCGACGCTCCTTTGTGCGGTGTTGCCTTAAGGAATTTCACCCCCTTAAAGCTTCCCGTCAGTAGGGATAATTCATAATGAAAACCCCTTCTCGCCGTGAGGCGA
>JAVBOX010000154.1:0-33870 GCA_031550095.1 Eubacteriales bacterium | reverse complement strand
CCCATAATGGTGTTGGAGTAGGATATCATGATCAAAACCGGATTTGTATTCAGACATAGAATTAAGCTTTTGCATTATGTTCAATTCCCAGCTCATATCTGAAGCCGCGTGCTCGATGCACTCCCGCCCGACAAAGCGAACGGCGGGTAATTTTTTGTATTCAAAGCTGTCCACCTTGAAGCCGTTTTGCTGCCGCGCTACCACATCAGGCATAAACAGCGCCCACTGCACTGCGGCATCGCAATCCTTCAAATAGTTGATATAGCCATAAATATTTACCGTATTTACCCCTTCGGGGCCTGTTTTATCGCCTGCTATCAGTTCTCTTATACCATGATCCCGCATGAGCGAAAAATCGGCAAAAACCTTGGAAACAGTTTCGCGCAGTCGCTCGTCATGAGAGGCTCCTGACAATTCATCATCAAACCGATCCAGCGCTTTCCACACGGCCGCGTTAACCTCACCGGACGGCTCCAGTGCCAGCAGGTACGCTCGAAGCTGCGCATTCTGTTCCTTAAAGCGCGCCAACACGCCCTGCATCAAAAGCTGCTGGTTTTGGGCGAGCTTTTCGTCTTCCCACTCGGCATCGTCTAGCATCCACCCAGTCAACGCATCAAAGGCGTTCGGATTCTGCCCTCTGGCCTTACCCGCCCAAACCACCATTTTTTTGTATTTTTCCGCATCCGTCAGCCCCTCGTACCGATCCTCTCCGATATCGTTCCAATAAAACCCGTCAATCAGCTTTCGCGACATTTTATATCCTCCTTGAATGGTTATATGAATGGGCGGAATACGATGTTTTGTCAGCGGATAATGTGAAACTGCTCTAACCCTATCTGCATTTGATTATAGCATAAAAACAATTAAACACAAAACAACCAATTTACACCGAATTTATCTATTAATGTGGCGGCTAAAGGCGTCCAGTGCCAATCCAGGTGAAGATGGGCTTGTTGCGCTTCCTTTGCTAATAATTCATATGCTTTTCGCAACGCTTCCTCAGTACCGAAGTGAACGCAGCACCCTCCTCTTGGAGCGTCATGAACCGATTGGATAAATATGCCAAAGTTAAACAATTTGATATCTATACCGATCCATCCGTCAGACGGCCCTCCCGGCTCACTTGTCCCCGTTTCTTCGGAGGTTTTGTCTGCCCCAAACGCTTCACAATACCGTTCGCAGGCTTCAATGACATCGCTTTTATCCTTTAAATTAAATATTAAGTAGCAATAAGAATGTTTTTGGACGATTTCCGACGTCATTGCCAGTTTATCCGTCACATCAAGCAACCGGTTCACATTAGCCGTATTGCCGTCATAATCCACATTGGCAATCCGCATTTCTATTTCTTTCGCCTTTTCATAGAGCCGTTTCACATCCGATTCCCTGCCAAAATCCGATTGCTCTATTTGATGGATAAAATCCAAAACGATCTGTTTCAGCTCGTGCAGGAGAGCCACTTCTTCATCAATCGCATCCACCTTTTTCCCAAGAACCTCTAAAACAACCTCCGAGCCGGATGTGCTAAAAATTCGCCGTATATCCTTGATGCTGATGTTCAGTTTGCGCAGAATCAGGATTTGCTCAAGCCGCTGAACGGCGGCTTCATCATACAATCTGTATGCGTAATCGTCGCTTCTGGTGCTGGTTATCAGTCCCATGGCCTCATAATAACGCAGCGTGCGAGCGGATATGTCATATTTACTGGACATATCCCTGATTTTTATTAGCTCGTTCATAAACAACCCCCTTGTCGTTGTAATAAAGCCAGTTTACACGCTTCCCCAACGGCAGAGTCAACAGAGTAACGAAAAGAGCCGCCTTACTATTGGCAGCCCTTTTACTCTTTGGCCTCTACAGCATCGGGTTTTCTATATCACGTATTTGCCCGCGTTCTTTCCTACGATGGCCATATTGGGCTGCACATCCAATAGCTGTTTTGCCATTTGCTCCACGCCTTCTATAGACACCGCATCGATTTTTTTTATCACGTCGTCAGGGTACTTGGCTTCACCCAGCAAAAGAATCCCCCGGCCAATGGACTGCATCCGCCCGGAGGCGCTTTCCTGGCCTAGGATATAGGAACCCCGGAGCTGGGCTTTTGCCTGCTTGAACTCTTTTTCTGTGATTCCGCCGGAAAGCAGTGTTGCCACTTCTTTCTGTGTCTCTTCCAATACCCTTTGGGCGTTTTTCGGGGAAGTGCCCGCATAAAGATTAAAAGTGCCGCAGCAGAAATAAGCGCCGGGATAAGTATATATGGTGTAAGCCATTCCTAATTCTTCACGAATTTTTTGGAACAACCTGGAAGACATGCCGCCCCCCAGAATGTTGTTCAGCACGGCCAGGGTATAACTCAAATCGTCGCCCAGCGCCACGCCGGGGTAACCCAGGCAAAGATGCACCTGTTCCGTATCCTTCTCCCTGAAAAGCGACTGGCCGTGAAGCACGTTCATTTTAGGCGGAAGATCGGGGATCCCTGTTCCCTGCCAAGCGCCAAATGCATTTTCAATCAGGCTCTTGACGGCTTCCAGGTCGTAGTTGCCGGCCAGGGATACCACCACATTTTCCGGCCTGTAGTGATGGGCCTGAAACTGTTTTAGGTCTTTCCGGGAATAGCCTTCAATCAAGTCGTTGGTGCCCAAGATAGGCATAGCCAGGGCCTGATCCCCAAACTGCGCCAAAGAAAGAAGCTCGTGTACCAAATCCTCCGGCGTGTCCTCCGTCATGGCGATTTCTTCCAGGATCACGCCCCGTTCCTTCTCCAATTCCACCTCATCCAGGGAGGCGTGCAAGAGCAAATCCGAAAGAACATCCATGGCGATTGGCAGGTGCTCGTCCATCACCTTGGCGTAATAGCAGGTGCATTCCTTGGAGGTAAAGGCATTGATTTGCCCGCCGATGCCATCGATTTCCTCCGCGATTAGCCGGGCGGAGCGCCGCTCCGTTCCTTTGAAGAGCATGTGCTCCAAGAAATGCGATAAGCCGTTCTCGCTAGGTTTTTCCGTCATGGAACCCGCGCCAATCCAAAGCCCAACGGATACGGAACGAAAGTGCTCAATAGGCTCGGCAATGACCCGAAGTCCATTCCCCAGCGTGAAGGTTTCATACATCCCAGCAAATCCCCCTCATGAAAAATATGGGCCGACGACTTCGTCGACCCTCTGTGCACGTAAAAGGAAAATCCGAAAACTCCATTCCCAGGGCAAGGGGAAAAACCGCTTTCTTAGACCCTGGGTCTGCGCATGGGCGGCCTGCCGTTGCGGTTCCCCATGGGCGGGCGGCGGGGCGGATCGTTGTTCTCATAGACGATGTCGTTGCGAACCAGGTTGATGCGGCCTTGGGAATCGACCTCCGCGACCCGGACCTCAATCTCATCCCCAATGTTCAGCACATCCTCCACCTTCTCCACCCGTTCGTTGGCCAGCTTGGAGATATGGATCATGCCATCCTTACCCGGGGCAAACTCCACAAAGGCTCCAAAGGTCATGATGCGGACCACCTTGCCCGTGAACACATCGCCCACTTCCACATCCTTGGCAATGCCCTCAATGATGCGGCGGGCCTTCTGGGCGGCGGCGTCATCCGGCGTGGCGATGTATACACGCCCATCGTCCTCAATGTCGATCTTCACGCCCGTCTCGGCAATGATCTTGTTGATCATCTTTCCGCCTGGGCCAATGACCTCCCGGATCTTCTCCGGATTGATCATGAAGCGGATGATCTTCGGCGCATAAGGGGATAGTGTCGTCCGAGGCGAAGGGAGGCTCTCCAGCATCTTGCCTAAGATGTGCAGGCGGCCTTCCAGGGCTTGCGCCAAGGCCTGCCGCAGGATGGGCTCATCAATGCCCTTGATCTTAATGTCCATTTGGATGGCCGTAATGCCGTTTTGGGTTCCAGCCACTTTGAAGTCCATGTCGCCAAGGAAGTCTTCCAACCCCTGGATGTCCGTTAAGACGGCCACCTTGCTGGAATCGGCGTCCTTGATTAAGCCCATGGCAACGCCCGCCACAGGGGCCTTGATGGGGACACCCGCGTCCATCAGCGCGAGGGTGGAGCCGCAAACGGACGCCTGGGAAGTGGAACCATTGGAGCTGAGCACCTCACTGACCAGCCGAATGGCGTAGGGAAATTCATCCTCGCCGGGTATCATGGGCAGCAGGGCTCTTTCCGCCAGGGCGCCGTGGCCGATCTCCCGGCGGCCCGGGGAACGGGCACGGCCCGCTTCGCCGGTGGAATAGGCCGGGAAGTTATAATGATGCATGTAGCGCTTGGATTCCTCGGGGGCAATGCCGTCCAGAATCTGTACTTCACCCATGGCGCCAAGGGTGGCTACCGTGAGCACCTGGGTTTCGCCACGGGTGAAGACGGCGGAACCATGGGGCCTGGGCAGGACGCTGACTTCGCTCCAAATGGGGCGGACTTCGCCCAGCTTCCGCCCGTCGGGGCGCACGCCTTCATGAAGGATGCGGGTGCGCATGATTTCCTTGTTCAGATAATACAGTGCGTCCGCGATCTCGGACTCCCGGCCCTCAAACTGCCCTTTAAAGTGCTCCAGCACTTCCTTCTTAACCTGTTCTTCCCGCTCCTGGCGCTCTGCCCGCACGAAGGTCTCAAAGACCCACTTGCTCTTTTCAAAGGCGAAGTTCCGAACGGCGGCGGTGATATCGTCTCCGGTCAGCGCCATGATGGCCTGGGACTTTTCCTTCCCAATTTCCGCCTGGATATGCTCCTGAAGGGCGACGATCCGCTTGATTTCCTCATGGGCCAGCAAAATAGCCCGAAGCATGATATCCTCGGAGACCTCGTTGGCCCCTGCTTCCACCATCATCACGGCGTCTTTGGTGCCCGCCACGGTCAGGTGGAGGTCGCTGACCTCCCTCTGGGCGTCGTTGGGCGTAATAATGAACTCATCATTGACAAGCCCAACAGTCACTGCGCCGATGGGGCCGGCAAAGGGGATGTTGGAGACGCACAGTGCGGCTGAGGCGCCGATCATGGCGGCCACGTCCGGCGCGATGTTGGTATCCACGGAGAGAACCGTGGCAACCACCTGCACATCGTTGCGCATGCCCTTGGGGAACAAGGGGCGCAGCGGGCGGTCAATCAGGCGGCTGGTAAGCGTGGCCTTCTCCGTGGGGCGGCCTTCCCGCTTGATAAAACCGCCGGGAATCCGCCCAACGGAATATAGCTTTTCCTCAAAGTCGCAGGAGAGCGGGAAAAAGTCAATCCCCTCCCGTGCCTTGTCTGACATGGTAGCGCAAACCAGCACCACCGTATCGCCATAGCGGACAATGGCAGTGCCCCCCGCCAACTGCGCATACTTGCCAAACTCAAGGGAAAGCGTTTGGCCGCCGAGTTCCATTTTGTAAATTTTATGTTCCATCCTGTTCTCCAATCCTTATTTGCGCAGGTTGAGCGCGGCAACCAAGCTACGATAGCGCTCGATGTCCTTCGAGCGCAGGTAATTGAGCATGTTCCGGCGCTGGCCTACCATCAGCAAAAGGCCGCGGCGGGAGTGGTGGTCCTTCTTGTGGGTTTGGAGATGGTCGTTCAGGTGGTTGATCCGCTCGGTCAACAGAGCAACCTGCACCTCGGGAGAACCGGTATCTCCGTCATGCCTCTTGTACTGTTCGATAATCTCCAGTTTGCGATCCTTGTCCATAAGTATCCTCCTTTTGCCCATGAGGGGCATATTGACATCCGCCGCAAGCCAGGAAACCGCTGGAGTTGCAAAAAACCGGGCAAACGGTAATGCGCTAAAGATAATTTTAGCATATCCCAAATGCTTTGTAAACATTGATGATCTCGCTTTTTCTTTAAACAATTTTAGAATTTGCCGTTTTCCGCGGCAAGAAAACGCAAAAAAACAGGCTTGCAAAGCTATCGGTGACATGCTATACTACTTTTTGCGGTTGCCGGACAACCCATGGCAACCAGGAGAGGTGAGACAAGTGAAGGAAAAGATTCATCCCAAGTATAGCGAGGCTACGGTACGCTGTGTTTGCGGCGAAACGTTTACGACCGGCTCCACCAAAAAAGAACTCAAGGTCGAAATCTGTTCCAAATGCCATCCCTATTTCACCGGCAAGCAGAAGCTGGTGGACACTGGTGGGCGCGTGGATCGCTTTAAGAAGCGTTACGGCCTATGAGCGATGGGAAGGATTAGCGAGCCGAAATGACTTTCGGTTCGCTTTTCTGTATTTTGAGACAACTTACCGTTTACCCGCCCAGTTGAACGGTGTATACTATATGAATGAACGTAAAGGCAGAAAGAAGGTTGACATATATGGTTGAGAAACAACAAAAAAGACCGGATATCGGCGGACAGGCCGTCATGGAAGGGGTCATGATGAAATCCCCTGACGCCATCGCCATCGCGGTTCGCAAGCCCAATGGGGAAATCGTCCTCAAGCGGGATCCCTATGAGAGCCCCGCGAAAAAGCATAAGTGGATGGGTTACCCGGTGATTCGCGGCGTCGTCAACATGGTGGGTATGCTGGTTATGGGCATGAACACCCTGGAGGCTTCTACCAAAATGCTGGGTGTCATGGATGAGGAGCCTTCCAAACTTGAGAAATGGCTCAGTAAAAAGTTGGGGAAAAGCATCGACAAAATCGTCATGGGTGTGGCCATGGTGATGGCGCTGGCCCTCTCCCTTCTGCTGTTCATGGTGATTCCCAGCTTCATTGGCAGCCTGATCAACAAGGCGGTTTCATCGCTGTTCGTTGTGAACTTGGTATCCGGCATTGTCCGCATCGGCATACTGATCGCCTATATCTGGCTGACTGGGCTGATCCCGGACATGCGGCGTACGTTCCAATACCATGGGGCAGAGCATAAGACGGTTTACTGCTATGAGAATAACCTTCCCCTAACTCCGGAAAACGCTGCCCGCTTCTCCACTCTCCACCCCCGCTGTGGCACCAGCTTCCTTCTTCTGGTGATGATCATCGCCATCCTGTTGGGCGCCGTATCCGATCAAATCCTGCAGCTTCTCTTCGGAATTGAGCGACTGACCTTCATCGCCCGGCTGGGGCGAAGCCTCCTGTTGCTCCCCTTGATCGCGGGAATCTCCTATGAAGCGCTCAAGGGCCTGGCCCATAACGATTCTCCCCTGGTTCGCGCTGTCCGGTGGCCGGGATTGATGCTTCAGAAGCTCACCACCCGGGAGCCTGATCTCTCCCAGCTGGAGGTCGCCATTGCCGCCTTCAACGCGGCGCTCTACGGCATGCCTGAAAAGGAGCCCGCGGCGCAAGGGGCACGGGAGCCTGTTTCAGCACCCAGGGAAACCGCAGCTCAAAGCCTTGACCAGCCACAGACAAGCGCTCAGTGACGCCATAGCCCGGCTGACGGCTTCCGGCGCCGCCGATCCCGCCCTGGACGCCCAATGGCTCCTGGCGGAAGCTATGGGCATGCCCCGTTTGTCCATGCTGCTCTCATTGGATGAACCGCTGGCGCCTCAGGATGCCGAAAAGTTTGCCTCCCTGGTGTTAAGACGGGCGGGCGGGGATCCTCTCCAGTATGTCCTGGGGATAGCCCACTTTATGGGGTATGCCTTCCATGTGGACCCAAGGGTGCTCATTCCCAGGAGCGATACGGAAGCCCTTTGCGAGGAGGCCCAAAGGCGCCTCTCTCCCGGCCATTCTTTGCTGGACATAGGCACCGGAAGCGGTGCGCTGGCCATATCCCTTGCGCTGGCTTGTCCAAAGGCGGGGATCACGGGTGCGGACATCAGCTCGGGGGCGCTGTCTGTGGCGAGGCAAAACGGGGAAAGGCTGGGCGCATCCGTTTTATGGCGGGAAAGCGATCTGTTTTCCGGGCTGGTTGGGCAAACCTTTGATATCATTGTTTCCAACCCGCCATATATCAAAACGGGGGATCTTTCCAGGTTGCAGCCGGAAGTGCGGCGGGAGCCCAGGGTGGCCCTGGACGGCGGAAACGATGGCCTAAACTTTTACCGGCGGATCCTTGCCGGGCTGCCGGGGCATCTTGTGCCTGGAGGCTCTTTATTGCTCGAGGTAGGCGATGGGCAGGCAAATGAGGTCGCCGCATGGCTGGATCCACATTTTAAAACAATGCGCATTGCAAAAGACCTTCGAGGTCTTGACCGCGCCGTGACGGGGGATGGATATGCAGGATAAGCTTCAGTGGATAGAGGGGCGATACGAAGAGCTCTCCCAACAGATGGCCCAGCCGGAAACAGCGGCGGACCCGCAGCTGTTGGCAAAGCTCATGCGAGAGCATTCCCAGCTTGAGCCGGTTGTGGAGGCGTATCAGGCGTGGCGATCCCTTATGGAAGAAAAAAAACAGGCGGAAGAGATGCTGTTCGACCTTGACCTGGCCGAAATGGCCAGGGAGGAAATTCCGGAGCTGACGGAGCGGATCGACGCCAAATGGCACGACATTCAGGTGCTGCTCCTTCCCAAGGATCCCAATGACGATCGGAACGTGGTCATGGAGATACGCGCCGGAGCCGGCGGAGAAGAAGCCAGCCTCTTCGGCCAGGTGCTGCTTCGGATGTACACCCGTTACGCGGAGCGGCACAACTGGCGAATCGAAATCCTGGACGCAAGCATGACCGAGCTTGGGGGCGTGAAGGAGGCTGTTTTTACCATCACAGGGAAGGGCGCCTTCCGAAGGCTCAAGTTTGAAAGCGGCGTTCATCGGGTGCAGCGGGTGCCCACCACCGAATCTGGCGGCCGCATTCATACCTCCACGGCCACTGTCGCCGTCCTGCCGGAGGCAGAGGATGTGGATGTGCAGATCCTGCCCAACGAAATACGGGTGGACGTTTACCGCTCCAGCGGCCATGGAGGTCAGTGTGTCAACACCACCGACTCCGCCGTGCGCATCACCCACCTGCCAACAGGCCTTGTGGTCACTTGCCAGGACGAAAAATCTCAGATCAAGAACCGGGATAAGGCCATGCGAGTATTGAAAGCCCGTCTCTATGACCTCTATCAATCCCAGAAAGACGCGGCCTACGCGGAAAACCGGAAGCTCCAGGTTGGCACCGGAGACCGGAGCGAGCGCATCCGAACGTATAATTTCCCACAAGGCCGGATTACCGACCACCGGCTGGGGCTGACCCTCTACCAGCTGGATTTCTTTGTGGATGGGGATTGCGACATGATCATCGATCCCTTGCTGCTGGCGGATGAGGCGGAACGGCTCAAGCGCCTTTCGGGGGAAAGCGCATGAGCCAGCATACGGAGATTCAGCCAGTAAGCGCCGCCTCCATTGAAAAGGCGGCGCTCCTCATTCGGTCCGGCGAGACGGTGGCTTTTCCCACGGAAACGGTCTACGGCCTTGGCGCGGATGCCTTGAATGGGCCGGCGGTCATGAAAATTTTTATCGCCAAGCAGCGCCCGGCGGACAATCCCCTCATCGCCCATATCGCGGATCTGAGCGCCTTGGACGCGTTGGCGGCACAGGTGGATGATCGGGCGAAGCTGCTCATGGACCGATTTTGGCCGGGGCCTTTGACATTGGTACTCTTAAAATCCAACCAAGTGCCTGACGCCGTGACCGCCGGGCTATCCACGGTGGCCATCCGTATGCCTTCTCACCCGGCGGCCATCGCGCTGATTCAGGAGGCGAAAACCCCCATAGCGGCGCCCAGCGCCAACCGAAGTGGCAGGCCGAGCCCCACCACAGCCACCCATGTCTATGAGGATTTACGCGGGTGCGTCCCATTGATCCTGGACGGAGGGCCTTGCGACTTTGGAGTGGAGTCCACCGTATTGGATCTTTCCAGGGAAAGGCCCATTCTTCTGCGGCCGGGCGGCGTTACCCTGGAAGCCCTTCAGGAGCTTCTGCCCGACATCGTGTTGGATCCGGCCGTGTTGGCTCCCCTGCAAGAAGGCGCAATAGCCCACTCCCCCGGCATGCGGCACAGGCACTATGCGCCAAATGCCCGGGTTTTGGTAATTCGCGGCGAAGCGGAGGCTGTTTTTCAGCGCGTACGCAGACGGTACGACGAGGCGGCGGCGGAAAACATTCCCGTGGCAATTCTATGCGCCGCGGCTCATCGGACCGCCTATGGCGCCCGCCAAAGCCAGTCCCTGGGGGAAGATTCAACCGCCATGGCCAAGGGCCTCTTTGCCGCCTTGCGCACCTTGGATGAAAAGGGAATCCAGCTCATTCTTGCCGAAGCGGTGGAAGCCCAGGGCATGGGCCTTGCCCTCATGAACCGCCTGCTCCGGGCAGCCAATTTCAACGTTGAGGACGTGAAATAACCAAAGCCCTCTCCTCCCCTCCCATCATCCAAACTGATATCAAGAAAAAAACCGTCTACCCTGCTATACTTCCGCCGAGGGAGGGGAAACTTTTGCGAGAATTGGAAGAAGCCGTTCAGCGGATGCTGGAATTCGCGGAAGCCCACATCGGCGAAAACCCAACGCTTATGGACATGTCCCGCCACGCGGGCTATTCACCCAGCTATTGCTCACAGCAATTCCACAGGATCACGGGGAAAACCTTAAGGCGCTATCTGGCCGGGAGAAGGTTGGCGATTGCGACGCTAGCCCTTCGGGACACGGATACGCGAATCATCGAGATCGCCTTGGACAGCGGTTATTCCTCCCAGGAAGCGCTCGCCCGGGCATTTGTGGGGGCGTATGGCCTGACTCCTCACGCCTACCGGAAAGCGCCCCGCCCCGTGCGGCTGCCCATCAAGCAAAACGTTCTTTTCCCTCTGGATCAAAAAAACAAGGAGGGTATCGACATGGAAAGCACGATTCTCACCAGCGCGTCCGTCCGAGTGGAGTACATTCCCGCCCACAAATACATGGGCATCTGGGAACCGAATGTGGATAACTATATGGATTTCTGGGACAGGCATGACTGCGACGAGGTCTGCGGATTCATCGAGAGCATGCGCCATGTGGCGGATCCCATCGTGACGCCACACACGGCGGGCTGGTATCAAAATCAGGACGGAAAACAAGGCTATTTCTATGGCCTGGGCGTTCCCGTCCATTACGGCGGCTCCATTCCAAAGGGGTTTGAAATCCGCGACGTCAAGGCGTCCTACTATCTGGTGTTTTGCCATCCGCCTTTTGACTTTCAGCGGGATTGCGCAGAGGTAATGCGCCGGGTGGAGGAGCTTGCCTGGGGTTATAATCCGGCGGAACAAGGTTTCCGCTGGAATGACAAGGAATTTCCGGCCTACCAGCGCCACATGCCCGAAACCCTTGGCTATGAGATTCTCCGGCCCGTAATACCCAATCAGCCTTAACGTCCCAATCCACGCCGGCGGGTCTCCCGCCGGCATTTTCATATTTCCCGCCTATCCATAGGCCTGGTCACATTCAGCCCCCTTCGTTCTGAACCCCATTGAGGCGAGCGTATTCTAAGCGGGGGGATTCGCTTGTCTAATCAGTTCAAAGTAAGGGTCCGCGCCAAGACCTACCGCAGGCAGCGCAGCCTGGTGATGCGCATGCTTCTGGTCATCCTTATCCCGTCGCTGATGTTTGTCTGGGCGGACATCAACCTGCGCCCCGTGATCCTGACGATGGCTGAGGCCCGCGCCAGGGTGATGGCCGTGCAGGCCATGAACAACGCCGTCTTTTCCGTGATGCGGGAAGGCGGCGCCTACAGCGACCTGATGACCGTGGTGCTGGACAATACGGGCCGGGTATCCATGATGCAGGCAAACACCATCCGGATGAACGAGTTATCCACCCAAGTGGCGCTGACGGTGCAGCAAAACCTAGACTCCATCGCCAACGAGGGCATCAACATTCCCCTTGGCGCGGCGCTGGGAAGCAAACTGCTGGCGGGCAGCGGCCCCGCCGTCCGGGTGCGGGTGGTTCCTGTCGGCGCGGTGACCACCGAATTCATCAGCGAGTTCACATCCGCCGGCATCAACCAGACCCGCCATAGAATTTTCATGCAGCTCAACGCCACGGTGCAAATGGTGATTCCTACCGGCTCAAAGGTATCCGCCGTCTCCGCTCATGTGCCCGTGGCCGAGTCCATCATTGTGGGGGAAGTCCCAGAATCCTTTGTGGATGTGTCCGACAAAAAGCAGGTGCAGGATATGCTTGTTCTGCCGTAATTTCCCGGGCATTGGCGCCCTCCTTGCAAACAATGGCTCAATCCTGTAAAATGTAAGCAGGAACGAACCAAAGGGGGAAGACCGTATGTTGTTTCGGAAATGTGCCGGTGGTGTTGTCTTTCATGAAGAGAACGTCTTTCTGCTTCAGAATGACAAGGGCGAGTGGGTTTTGCCCAAGGGCATTGTGCGGGGCGATACGCCACAGCAGGAAGTGGCCTTGACACGCATGCAAACAGAAGCGGGTGTGGAAGCGACGATTCTTGAGGCCGTCGGGGAAACAAATTATGAGTTTTACTCCGTAACCCGCCGCAGCCCGGTATGCAATCGGGTCATGTGGTATACCATGCGCGCGGACAGCTCTGATTTCAGAATCGCTTTTGAGCTTGGATTCAAGAATGGCGGCTGGTTTTCCGTTCCAGTAGCGCTGGATATGATCACCTATACCCAGGATAAATCCCTGGTTCGGCTGGCTTATGAAAAATACAAATCACAAATGGCGGAAAATGCCGGTCACTAACGTCTATTTAGGTAGAAATGGCCTCGTGCCTTCTCGGCGCGGGGTTTTTTATAAAACGTTGATTCCGATGATGCGCCTGCTGTTCTTGTGAATTGACGTATGCCGTGCTTTTATGATACGATATCCCGTATGGATAGCGAAATGGGAGGTTTTTTCCATGTCAGGGCATTCGAAATGGGCAAATATCAAACATAAAAAAGGCAAGGCAGATGCCGCGCGCGGGAAAATATTTACAAAGATCGGCCGTGAAATCGCACTCGCCGTCCGGGAAGGCGGGGCGGATCCGGAATCAAACGGCAAGCTTCGGGATATCGTCGCCAAAGCCAAGGCAAACAACATGCCAAACGACAACATCGCCCGCTCCATCAAAAAAGCGGCAGGTGAAATGGGAACCGTCAATTATGAGGAGATCGTATATGAAGGATACGCCGCGGGCGGCTTAGCCGTTATCGTCGAGTGCGTGACGGATAACCGCAACAGGACGGCCTCGGATGTCCGCCATCACTTCGATAAGTTTGGCGGAAACCTGGGCGCCACCGGTTCCGTGGGCTGGATGTTTGATCGCAAAGGCCTGATCGTCATTGACCGCAAGCCCGGCATGACCGAGGATGACGCCATGATGATGGCGCTGGAAGCCGGAGCCAGCGATGTGCAGGCCTTGGAGGATGCCTTTGAGGTGTTCACAGAGGTGCCCGACTTTTCCGCCGTTCGTGAGGGTTTGGAAGCCCAGGGCTGCACCTTCCTCTCCGCGGAGCTGACAAGGATTCCGCAAAACACCACCATGATCGACGATCAGGAGACGCTGGAGAAAATTGGAAAGCTGCTGGACGCGCTGGATGATATGGACGATGTTCAGGATGTGTATCACAACGGAGACCTGCCCGAGGAAGAAGACGAAGATGACTAAGCCACGCTTGCTATCATCAGAAAATTCTGATATGATGTGCATGATTTGTGACGCGTATAATGAGGAGGAAAACCCGCAATGCTAAAAAAGATTTGTTCCCTGGCGTTGATGCTTGCCATGTTGGTTTCGTCCGCAGCCGTTGCGGAAGTTACCAATCGCGATATGCAAATGATGGGCGGCGTTGTCGTATCCAATGGGAATGATTCATTCTTTTTCTGCCCAATGGAAGAAGGCCTGACCCGCCATTGGGGACTTTACGCCTTGAGCAGTTGCGCAAATGGGCCAATTCTGGAAATCAGCGACGGCTACCCCGCGCGCCTTGTTCACGCGGACAGCAAAAACGTCTATTTCTTGGGCTATACGGACGCCAACCGGACGGTGCATTCCCTTTTTAGCGTTCCAGTAGGCGGCGGAAGCGCGGATGAACTCCTGAAGGACATCCTCCATGCCTATGTGGAAGACAGTGATTCTTTCTATTATGTCACCAGCGAAAACCCATACTGCCTGCGCCGGTATAATATCGAGACCAAGAAAAGTATGGAAATCAAGGACATGACCAAGAGCGAAAAGAAGATATATGACGCCGTCAGGGCCAGCAAAGATGGCGACATCTATTTCCTGACGACCAACAAGAACGGCGGCGAGGACGGCTACGAGTATCATGCCAGCAGCAAGAAAGCCACCAACCTGGACAAGCCCAACCCCTCCCACTTCACCAGCATCCTTTATGAGGGATACCGGCTTTACTCCATAGATCATGGTCAATCCCAGATCTACTCCGTGAAGATCGGCAACAAAAAGGCCGTGAAGCTTGCCGCGGATGGCCCGGCGGTACAGCTCAACAGCCCACGCTTTGGCGATTACATTTACGGATACGATGGAGAAAGCAACACCCTTGTGGCCTATCTCATCGACGGATCCGACCGAAGAACGTTGACGTTGGATGGCACAACCCTCTCCCGTCTGCTTATGGGCGGAAGCAAGGATGAAGTATTCTTCTATAGCGGCAACGCCATTTACTCCGCGCCGGCGGATCTCTCCAGCAAGACAAAGGTGATTGATTTCAGCATGAGCACCGGCGGCCTCATGTGGACCCACATTGCCCCCGCAAAAAACGCGGTCATCATGATGGGTTATGGTCCGGACTCGCTGACGCATCAGGACACCATGCTCCCAACCGGCGTATACGCGTATGACCGCACAACGGGTGAACAGCTCTTTGCCTTCCCCTTGGTCAAAGAAGCGGATCCAAACTCCACAACGCCTGTGGATAACACCAGGCCGGAGACTCTCGGCGATACGCCGGTTGAGCCGCGCAACGAAACCGAAACCTATTTCGTGTTCTAAGCGAGCATTCAAGAAGGGGCTGTCTTGCTAGCGAAAAAGCTGGCAGGGCAGCCCCTTTTAGAGCAATTTCTGAAAACAGAGCGCATAGATTGGCGAGAGATTTTTCCGTCTCGCTAAGACGAGGGAGCGAGGCGTAGCAGCGCTACGCTGAGCAATCAAGGCAACGCGAGAAGGCAAAAGATCCGCCAGGATGTGTGCCATGTTTTCGAGAAATGCCCTTCCAGCGGTGGGAAAACGCATTCAAGTCGCAGTATGCGCCCAAACGAGGGAAAAGAAACAAGCCGGATGGTCTTTCCGCTGAAAAATGATCTCGGAAGCCCCAAAGAATATCACTGGAGTTCCTCTTCTTTCCAGAATGATTTGGCAGAACTCATAAAGAAAAATCATGCGTTCGCCTAACACAGCGCCGGTCAAGCAACAGCCAAAGCTGATAAAAATCGCCGGAACGCCTCCGCAAAGTGCGCAATCACCGAACCCACAAAATCAAACGCCGCTAAACGCCTCAGGCGCTTTTCAAAATCTCCTTGTTTCCCTTCGCTGAGCAGAGGGTCGTAAAGCAAGGCAAATCCACTTCCGCTCGAAATGTCTTGTCAATCCCCGTCAAGAATACAGCAACGGCAAATTGCCAAAATGATGGGCAAACTGCAGCAGGGTAAACTCAACGGCGGCCGGCGCATTGTATGCGGAAAGCATTCTTTGCCTACCTGAATGAAAAAACGAAAGCCATTGCTGCTCCTCCGGAAATCATGGATGAGAGACGCTATCGAATAAAGTTCGTCCGAACCCGGGGCTCCTGGGCGGGATGCGCTTCACCCTTTTCGATGCATTTCAGGAGCCATGCCATGTTTTGGCCCAGCTTCCGCATGATTTGCATCCCTTCCCCATCCTGACGAACTTCATCCGGGGTGTTTCCATGGACCATATTCCAGTACTGGGAAGGCACCAGGGGCATGTTGTTGATAAGAAAATACTTGTTCAGCACATCCAGCGATGCCGTCGTGCCGGCGCGCCGGGCCGAAACGACGGCGGCTCCCGGCTTATAGGCAAAGGCTTGGCTCCCCGCGTAAAACATCCTGTCCAGGAAAGCCAGAAACGCGCCGTTGGGCGCCGCATAGTATACAGGAGAACCGACAACCAGAGCATCCGCCATGGAAACCGCCTCGATCATCTCGTTCACCCCATCGCTGTCGAAGGCGCATTGCTTGGTGTCCACGCACTTTCGGCAGGCAACACAGCCCTGCGTCGGCCCCTTTAGCGCTTGGATTATCTCCGCCTCCACCCCGCCCTCCAAAAGCGCTTCGGCCACCGCTTGAAGCGCCGTGTACGTGCAGCCCTTGGACCTCGGGCTGCCATTGAGCAGAATAACCTTCATCAGTCAATCCCTCCTCTTTCGTCCTATATACAGAAAATGCTCCGTATAGTTGTGAAACCCAGGCTGTTCGCACAGCGCCATGCTCAGTTCCAGCCATTTGCCGATTGCCTCCGGGGAAGCCTTCGCAAGCGATTGATGGAATGGCGCGGTAATCCCTTCGCTGCCCACCAGGTGCAGTTTTGTCAATGGAAAGCGCTCCATGAAGGGCAGCAAATAATCCGGAGCGATGAAATATGCGTAGGTAAACGCAGGACCCGCATAGTCCTCCCCCGCCAAGAGCTTGCGGTAGAAGGGCTGCTCCCCTTCCCAAAGGATGCTCTCTGGCAGCTCCCTGGCGGCAAAGATCATGGCGGCAGTCATGGAAATGAAAGCCGCAAAGAGCACGCCTCCCGGCTTTAGCCGCCCCAGGCACGCTTCCACAGCCTGCACCCTGTCCGTCTCATTCAGCAGATGATAGAGAGGGCCCATCAGCAATATAGCGTCATAGCTCTCTGTCACCACATCATCCAGCCGCCGGGCATCTCCCTGAACTGCGTGGAGGGGCACGCCTTCCTGAATGGCCTTCTCCTTAGCGAACAGGACATTGCCCTCCGAGAGGTCCACCAATGTCACATCGACCCCTCTCGCCGCCAAATGCAGGCTGTACCGGCCCGGGCCGCCCCCTACGTCCAGCACCTTGTCTCCGGGCTTTATATACCGATCCATGAACCGCTTGTTGATCTCAAATTCAAAGAATCCCTTCTCCAGCCTGGACCATTCGCTTTCGACGCTTTCATCATAAAAGGACCGTATCCGCGCCACGGTGTCCATGTCCGCCTTTTCATTGGCGATCCGTTGCAGATACCCGTCCAAGTTGGTCCGGTTGCTGACGATCACCTGAGAAATGCCCAGTTCCAGCATGGCGCCATAGAGGGCCGCGGCCCCATGGGCAATGATATCCCCGCGCTCTGGCAAAATTCCCGAAATGGCAAGCCGCTGGGCCAGGGGCATGCCGGCCAGCTTTTCAGCCCAGCACTTCACGGCATCCAGGGTGAGGACACACCCTTCAACCGCCTCCCGGTCGAAACCCGGCAACGCCATGTCCATGGATGCCAGACAGGTCAAGGTGCCTCCAACGCCGTACCAGGCTGTGGGGATTTTCCGGTTGTCCCAGACATCCTTTGCCTTGGCGATACGCTTCATGGAAAGGTCAATGGCCTTGGCCAGCCCTTCTCCAGAAAGGGATGGGATTTCCTGGAAAAGGCGCACCGCCCCAAGCTGGGCGCTGACCGCGATCACAAGCCGCCCTTCTCCACCGGTGGCGATTTCCGTTGAGCCGCCCCCAAGGTCCAGCAGGCCGCAATAACCTTCCCCCGCGCAGCCCAGGAAGGATAGCCTTCCCTCCTCCTCCCCGGAGAGTATTTCCGGCCTGACGCCTGTATGGGCTTCCACCAGATCGCAGAAAGCGTCTCCATTGAGGGCATCCCGTGAAGCGCTGGTGGCAAAAATATGCAGCGCCTGGGCGTTTTCCTGCCTGGCGCGCTGGGCAAGTCTGCCCACCGCTTCCGCCGTCCTCCTCATGCTTTCCGCAGAAAGCACACTGTCAGAAAGCCCGGCGAAAAGCCGAGTTCCCTCCCGAAGGCGAAGCAAAGGTATCACCCTGCCCTCATCAATATCCGCCAATAAAAACTTCGTGGAGTTTGATCCAATCCCAATGACCGCGTGAATCATTCGTTTTCCCTCATTCGGTTGTTCTTTGCCCGGCATAACGGGGTATCCTTTATGGGCCAATCACCTGGACCGGCTCCGGCGTGGGCGTTGGGGAAGGGGAAGGATCAGGCGTAGGCGCGATCACGATCAAGGGCCTGGGGGCGTTGGCCGCAGGGGAATCCTCCAGGACAAACCGAATCTCTCCATCCACCATATATCCAAAGCGCTGCCTGGCCTCCTGGGCGATATAATCATCCGTCTCCGCGAATGCCAGGCGGTTTTTCAGCTCCTCCGCCTTTGCCTGGGCTTCCTTTATTTGCTCATGGATCTGGGTACTCTCCGCCTTAAGCCGTTTCACCTGGGAGCTGCGCACCGCCGCAAGAATGGCAAAAAAAACGGAGAGCATAATCAGCATAAAGACCAGCAAACGAATTCGAAGCGTTATTTCACGGCGCATGAACTCTTTTTTTGCCACGTTTACCCCTCCTCCAATCCGCAGGTTCGCCGCCTGGGGCGATTGCGTCCTGTGAGGCGGGTATTTCTCCATCCTCCCGGCTCAATCCTTCTTTATGGCTTGGCAAAATGCGCCGGATCCAGGCCCCCATGCCCGCGATGATCCGCCTCAGGCCCGCCGACCAGAGCAGCATGCCGGAGGCGGTTCCCAGCAGCAGATAGAACCTAAGCCCATTCGCTCCCGAAAGCGCGGCGGCAACGGCCACCAGCGCTGCTGTCACCACCCAGAAGACCAGGTCCAGCAGCGCCGTCAGGGCAGGGCTCGCCTTGGTCGAAAGCCGAAGCAGGCGCAGCATGTCATATGCCGCGCCCGCCGCCAATCCCGCGTATACAGTTGCCAGGAAAACCTGGGCCTGCCCATGCGATGAAAACATATTAACGAAACACTCGCGCCAGGATGCCGCCACGCTTTTGCGACGGCGCATCGCCATACTCGATGCCGGCGATTCTTCCCTCGACGGTCAGCTTGCCCTCTTCCAGATTCAGATGCGCGATATGCAATCCTTCGCCCACCAGCGAAATATCTCCTTCCTCGGTGAGCATGATGACTTCCTGCTCGTTGAAGCTCGCCACGTCCGTGACGCCTGTAAGCACCGCGCGTTTACGATCCTCCATGACAACGGAATGCGCGCGCGTCGGCGGACGTTTGCCCTCGGCGGCATCCTTGACCATTCGCGTCCCTCCTTTCCGCTCGCTTCTCACGAAAAAATATGCGAAAGGAGGGAGAAAAATGCCCAAAACAGCGCTTTGTCACCCAGCGGATCCATCGGCTTGTTTATCAATGGAGTGGAACAAGGCCGTAAACAGCTCCCCATAGCGCAGGTTACCCGCTTGAATTCTCGCCCACCCCGCGTACATGCTAACGGGAATTCTGATATTGTTGTGGAAAATCGCCTGTCCATTTAAGGCCAGTACCCGCTCCGCCAAAGCCCTCGCCTGCTTTTCATCCCCATAGCGGGTGACCAGGGCAAACTCATCCCCGCCGATGCGAAAAAGCAGCATGTCCTCCTGGGCGGCGCTGTCAATCCGCTTCAGGCATTCCAGAATCGCCAGATCCCCCGCTCCATGGCCAATTCCATTGATGGACATAAGCCCTTGAATATCAAAGCACAGCGCATAGGTATCCGAAAGTTGGGAAAGCACATCGTAAAGTTCGGAAATATCCACGTTCCGCCGGGGCATACCATCGTCTCCTTTCATAATTCCCTCCACCTTTGGGAATAAGCCGGAAAAGCGCCACTCCCGACGAAATCTCGTCGGCGTTATGCCCCATAACCTCGCAAATGCTCGGGAGAACACCTCTGGCGACTGGTACTGATACAGGAGCGCGATGTCCGTCACCCGGCTCCCCTTTCCCTGAAGCGCTCGAGCCGCCTGGGTCAGCCGCCGCTTTGAAAGGTATTCTTTGATGCTGATATGAAGCGAGTACCGAAAGAGCTTTTGCAGGGTAGAAAGGGAGCAATGGCAATGGCTCGCGATCTCCTCCTGGGAAATAGGGTTTGTAAGGTTTGCCTCCATATATGCCAGCGCGTCCGTCAGCAAAAAGAAGTTTCTCATCCCCATCCCCTCTCCCTTTCCCAGTTTGTAGGCATAGTATACCGCACTGGGCGGCCCGCGTCTTGATCATTTGAGCAAGAAACGGCAAGGAACAGGTAAATGCAGCGATTGGCAAGTTTCTGCCGTTATATGGTAAAGCCCCCTTCCCATAGCCTGCATCCGTCGCGGCACAAACCTACAGCACGCTCTCCCCCATGAAATGGGCACTCAGCACAACGAACCCGCAAAATGGAAAAAGCGAATGGTCACAGTGACACGCCGGCTTCGATTAGCATGGATTGCTTTTTCTTCTTATCCAGAAACGGAAATGAGGAAGGCAAGCCCATCATCCTCGATCAATACGAAAAGGAGACGAAAATGAACAGAAAAGCAAAAGCGGTTCAAAACAAGACACGAATGGTAGGGATTTGTTTTGCCCTTGCCCTCCTGATGATCCTCCTTTCCGGCATGGCTATGGCCGAGCCTTCAGCCGGTAACCTTTCCCCCACCACCGGTCTTCCCACAGGCAAGCCTTACCGCCCTATCCTTGTCAACATCTCCAATTCAGAAGGCGCACGGCCTCAGCTCAATTTGAGTGAGGCGGATATCGTCTATGAGTTCATCGTCTGGGGCCCCGGCCACACCCGGTACTTAGCCCTGTATAACGACCAGCATCCCGGGATGGTGGGATACACCCGGGGCAGCCGCATCTTCGACATGTCCCTCCGGCAAGCATGGGATTGCCCCATCGTTCACGCGGGCGGTCAAAGCAATCCAGGCACCAGCATTGTCGAGTATATGTCAGAGAACAATGTGAAACTAGACTTCAGCATCAGCAGCGTTCGGATAGGCGACCAATTACCAGCCGAGTATAAGATGACAAGCTATTTTGAGCGGGTAAAGGAAAAGACGGCCCCCCACAACATGGGTGTGCTGCTTGAAAAAATCCTGCGGGAAATCTGGCCGGCGGCAAAAGATGGAACGCCCTATGAATCGCGGCTGCCCGGGCTTTCCTTCTCAAAAACACCGTCCCTGGGCTCAGAAGCCGCCGATCAGATCACCGTGCGGTATACCGCCCAAACGGTGGGAGGCGCGGGCGACATCTATATTCCTATGTACACTTATAACAAAGAAACCCAGCTCTATGAGCGCTGGTACAACAACGAGAAAATGTTGAACGAGGGAAACAATGTCCAACTCACCATTTCCAACGTGATCGTGCAGACCTTGCCCCTCAGCTTCTATAATAACGAAATGGCACGCCCTGTCGTGAGCGACCTCGGCAGCGGGCCTATCGACGCGTATATCCGTGGCACGCGCGTTCAGGGCACCTGGGAGCGGAGATCGCCGGATGATCCCTACGCCTATTTCGATTCAGAAGACACTCCCCTAGAGCTATCCCCCGGCAAGACTTTCATTCAAATCATTCCCGAAAGCATCCGCTTGGATGAAAAAGAAAACCGGGACGGTGCGTTTGTGTACACTGTAGGGCCTTAGAACAGCGTCTATCAACAAGCCTATGTGATGAGCGGCATAATCGCCACCACCCTTTGTATTTCCAAAGGATAGGAGGCAGAAGAAAGAAACCATGAAAATCAACATCGGCAGCAAATTGCGAAGAATTTGCTTATACTTGGCCTTCATTTTCGTGATCGTGCTGTTCACCGGCATCGCTTCCGCCGAAATCCCGGGAAAGGGCTTCTCTCCTACGACAGGCCTCCCATCGGACAAGCCCTATCGTCCGATCCTCGTCAGCATTTCAAACGACGAGTTCGCGAGGCCCGGACTAAACCTGACGGAAGCGGATATCATATACGAGCACATCATCTGGGGGCCAGGGCATACCCGTTACTTGGCCCTCTACAACGATCAGCATCCCGAGATGGTGGGCTATACGCGCGGAAGCCGCATTTTCGACATGTCCCTAAGTCAGGCGTGGGATTGCCTTATTGTACACAGAGGCGGCCAAACCATCCCTGGCACAAGCATTGTGGAGTACATCCAAAAAAACGGCATGCCGCCTGCTTTCAGCGTTACAAGCAGCTGGCTCCCGTCCATACGCGCACGTGATGCTTTCTTCCGAGATAGCAAAGAACGCATATCCCCTCACAACAAGATGGTGTTGCTCGCCTCCGTATTGGAACACGCATGGCCTAAGGCAGACGATGGAATGGCCCCCTATATGCCCCGCTTGCCTGGAATTTGGTTCTCTCAGACGCCTAGCATAGGCACAGAAGCCGCCGATTCGATTATCGTCCAGTATACCTCTGAAAATATCTCCGAGGATGAACGCGCTTATATTCCCATGTTTGCCTACGATAAAGATACGAAGCTTTACAAGCGTTTCTATAACAGCCAAAGCCTCTTGGATGAAGGAACAGACACTCAAATCGCCGTCTCCAACATCATCGTTCAAAAAGTTCCTCTCGTCTACTATGAAAACGAAATGATGCGTCCTGTGATGGAAGGCATCGGCGGCGGCCCCATAGACGCCTTCATCAACGGAACGCGGATCAAAGGCGTATGGCGGCGAGACACCTTGCGTGATCCCTATACCTATCTGGACTTGGAGGGATATCCCTTGGTTCTTTTCCCCGGCAAGACCTTCATACAAATCATCCCCGAAAGCATCCGCTTGGATGAAAAAGAAAGCAAGGGCGGCACGTTTGTATACAAGGTCCAACCCTAGCCATAAGAAAGCGAGGTTCCGGGGCGGCGCCCCTGGTCATTCCTTCTATGCCCAAAGCGCCTCCGGATACAAACCCCGCGCTGTCATAGCTCCGATGGCCTCCTGGACGGCCGGAAGATCCTGCTGATAGGTCACCCCATACCACTGATCATGGCTAGGGAGCACATCCACCTGGGCACTGCCTTCCCGCAGCATCTCCGCCACGATCTCGGGCAAGAAATACTCCCCCTTTAGGGGATTGTTCCGAACCGCTTGATTCAGGAAAGCGACAAACCGGACATCCAGCTCCTCCATAAAGTCCAATGAAAAACCCCAGAAATTCATAGAAGCCACGGAACTGGCGGGCAGGCGGTGGAACACCTGCCCATCTTCCGTATATTCCGCCTCGTTCCCCACAGGAACAATGCGCGTCCGCTCGTGAATCTCCATGAGGCGCCCATTGCCGTCCACCTGGCAAATGCCGCGGGCGACGGATCCGCTCTCGGACAAGGTTTTCATCAGCTGATATCCCACCATCCCATAGCGCCGCGTTGAGTCGGGGTTTAAGCCGGATAAAAACCCATACATTTCACGAAAGCTGTCCGGCCCGTAGTAATCATCTGCGTTGATCACGGCAAAGGACCCTAAAATCTCTCTCCGGCAGGCCCGCACCGCGTGTCCTGTGCCCCAAGGCTTCGTACGGCCTTCGGGAACGGAAAGCCCAGCAGGCATATCGGTAATCTCCTGCACGGCACAGCGGATGCAAAGGCTGCTTCCAAGCCTTTTTCCCATCGTCTCCATAAAGCCATTCTCCGCCATGGATGGGCTGATGACAAAAATCACATCGGAAAATCCAGCCTGCTTGGCATCAAACAGCGAGTAGTCCATCAAAGCCTGTCCATACGGGCCAACAGGCCGTACCTGCTTCAATCCACCAAAGCGGCTGCCCATGCCCGCCGCCATCACCACCAGCACCGGCTTTGCCATGATGATTTCCCCCCTTTTGTGCTGCACTAAAAATAGCGTTTATCCTCCCGCCTGTCAAGTACCGTCACGCTTTTTCTTATCGCAAAAAACTTTCTTTAGGCGGCGCGGCCATCGGCCAACCTTCGCCGAATAACACTTCCCCCATTTGAACGAATCTGTGATATACTTGTGCGAAAGATACGATTCCACCCGACGATGGGGAATTGGAGGAGAGACGATGAGTTCTATGGTCAAATGCCTGATCTGCGGCGCGATCTTTGAGGAAGGCCCTTCACAGTGCCCCGTATGCGGCGTAGGCAAGGAGCATTTTGTGCCCGCCGCCCCCCGAGAAGCGGCTTTTCATCGGGATACGGAGGAGACTTTTCTCATCCTGGGCGGCGGCACGGCCGGCCTTTCCGCGGCCATCGCCATTCGTGAGCGCAACGCCACCTGCCGAATCGTCCTGGTCACCCAGGAGAACGTTTCTCCCTATCGCCGCCCAATGCTTACAAAGGTAATGGGGGAACAAATCAATGACTTGTCCATTCACAATGGCGCTTGGTACGAAACCCAGAATATTCTTCTGCTCACCGGGCGCAAGGTGGAGGCCCTTCATCCGGAAGAGCGCCAGATCACATTGAAGGGCGGAGCCAGGCTTCAGTATGACAAATGCGTCTATGCCCTGGGGGCGGAATGCTTCATTCCCCCCATTCCCGGGGTGAATCTCCCGGAGGTCGTCGCCATCCGCAGCCTCGCCGACGTGGAAAAAGTCAACGTTTTGCTCCAAAGCGGCATAAAATCCGCCATCGTCATCGGCGGCGGCGTGTTGGGGCTGGAAGCGGCATGGTCCTTAAAGCGGGCAGGTTCCCAGGTGACGGTTCTGGAAAGAGGAGAGCGCCTCATGGCCCGTCAGCTGGACGCGGAAGCCTCTGAAATGTTCACAGGCATCTGCGAAGCGGCGGGAGTCCAGGTGTTCGCCGGGGTGGAAACAGCCCAGATCCTTGGCGCTGATCACGTAACCGGCGTTCGCCTAACGGACGACCGGATGCTGGACGCAGGCCTTGTGATCGTCTCCAGCGGCGTAAGGCCGAACGCAGCCATCGCGAAGGAGGCGGGTGCGGACATGGGCCGTGCCATCCGCGTCAACGCGTTGATGGAGACAGGGCTTGATCATGTGTACGCCTGCGGGGATTGCGCGGAGTTTGAGGGCATGAACGCCGCCCTGTGGCCCGTGGCCACGGAAATGGGCAGGGTCGCGGGGGCAAACGCAGCCGGTGACTCCATCCGCTATCAGCCCGTATCCCTGGCCGTCACCTTCATGGGCATGCAGACCAGGCTCTACTCCGACGGCGATTTGGGCACCGATCCCACCAAGCAATATACCGTCCAGTCGGTGCGCGATGATTCAAAAGCGGTGTTGGACAAGCGCTATTATTTGGCGGACCGCCTTTGCGGCGTCATCCTCCTGGGGGATATTTCCAAATCCAAGGAGTATGCAAAGCTTCTGAAAGGATAGGCATTCCAAAGGCAAGCCCCTCCGCTGGTTGACGCCATGCCGGAGGGGCTTTTTTGATCGCGGCCAGGATCACTTTTCCCGATGAGCCCTCCGCTGAATGGCTTTCACCAGTTCTACAAAGGGGATCACCGTCAGGGCAAGGCCGATGGCCATCGCGTATTCCGCGATGGAGATGGATTCAAAGGAGAACGCCGTCGCCAGCACCGGGACGAAAATAACCCCGGTGGTCAGCAGGAAGGAAGCCGCCATGGCGCAAAACAGCGCAATGTTATGGGACTTCAATGAGAAAAGCGACTTGGTTTGGGATCTGAGGTTATATGCGTGGAACACCTCCGCCATGGATAGGGTCAGGAACGCCATGGTCATTCCATCCGCGCTGTTGGTGATCTCCCAAACCCCCGCTTCCATAAAATGCCCGATGAAATAGGCCGCGAGGGTGACGAGCGTCACCAAAATGCCCTGATATGTCACCCCAAAGCCAAGCCCGCCCGCGAAGATCCCTTCCCCCGGATCCCTCGGCCGCCGGGCCATCAGATCTTTTTCCGCCGGTTCCATCCCCAAGGCCAGCGCCGGGAAGGTATCGGTGATCAAGTTGATCCAAAGGATATGGACGGGCTTCAGGATGGTAAACCCAAGCACTGTGGCGGTAAAAATGGCCAAAACCTCGCTGAGGTTCGAGGCCAGCAGAAACTGAATGGCCTTTCGGATGTTGTCATAGATCCTTCGGCCTTCCTCCACAGCTTTTACGATGGTGGCGAAGTTGTCATCCGCCAGCACCATGTCCGCCACGTTTTTGGTAACATCCGTTCCGGTGATGCCCATGCCCACGCCGATATCCGCGCTCTTGATAGACGGCGCGTCATTGACGCCATCCCCGGTCATGGCCACCACCTTGCCCTGGGCTTGCCAACCCTTGACGATCCGCACCTTATGCTCCGGCTGCACCCGGGCATACACAGAGAATTCCTTGATTCGGCGGTTGAACTCCTCATCGCTCATCCTGCCAAGCTCGGCGCCTGTGATGGCCTGGGACGCGTCCTGGATCATGCCCAGCTCCAAGCCGATGGCCACAGCCGTATTCCTGTGATCCCCGGTAATCATGATGGGCCGGATGCCAGCCCGATGGCATTCCTCAATGGCTGCCTTAACCTCCGGGCGGACCGGGTCGATCATGCCCACCATGCCGATGAACGTGAGGGCCTGCTCCAGAGACTCGGGCTGGGTATTCTCCGGCAGAAGGCCATAGGTCCGCGTCGCGCCTGCCAGCACCCGCAAAGCCCGATCCGCCATGTTCTTGTTGGCGGCCAGCACCTGAACCCGGGCCTCCTCCGTCATGGGAACGATCACTCCAGCCTTCATCAGGAAGGCGCAGCGGGCCAGCACCTCGTCCGGCGCACCCTTTGTGAACTGAACGATCTCCCCCTCCTTTTCCTTGTGCAAGGTGGTCATCATCTTGCGCATGGAGTCAAAGGGTGCCTCTCCCACCCGCGGGGCGCCTGTCTTTAGCTCGCCCTTTGGCATATTGAGCTTCGCCGCATAGGCGACCAAGGCACATTCGGTGGGTTCTCCCACCGCCGCGCCATTCTCCCATTCCGCGTCGGTGCATAGAGCAAGCGCCCTGGCCAGGAGCGCCTCCTGATCACTCCACTGCTCCACCACGGTCATCCGGTTCTGGGTCAGCGTGCCGGTCTTATCGGAGCAGATGATCTGAGCGCAGCCCAGGGTCTCCACCGCTGTCAGCCGCCGGATCACCGCGTTCCGCTTGGACATCTTGGTTACCCCGATGGAGAGCACGATGGTCACCACCGCCGCCAGGCCCTCGGGAATCGCCGCCACAGCCAGGCTGACCGCCACCATAAACGTATCCAGGATGACCTCACCGGAGAAGTTCCCTGTTTTGATGAGCGTAAAGGCGAAAATAAACGCGCAGATACCGAGCACCACAAAGCTTAGGACCTTGCTGAGCTGGGAAAGTTTTCGCTGGAGCGGGGTTTCCTGTTCCTCCGCCTGGGCCAGCGCACCGGCAATCCTGCCCATTTCTGTCCGCATGCCCGTGGCTGTCACCACGGCGCGCCCGCGGCCATAGACGACGGTGCCGCCCATGTAGGCCATGTTCTTCCGGTCACCCAAAGGCAATGGATCTCCCAAGCCCAGGTCCAGGGCATTGATGAACTTGCTCACGGGGGTGGATTCACCGGTCAGGGCGGCTTCCTCCGTCTGAAGGCTGGCGCTCTCAAAGATGCGCGCGTCCGCAGGCACCGCGTCTCCCGCCTCAAAGGCTAGCACATCCCCCACCACCACCTCCTGGCTGTTCACGTTCATGAGGTGCCCATCACGAATGACCTTGCTCATGGGGGCCATCATCCCCTGCAGGGCTTCAATGGCCTTTTCCGCCTTACTCTCCTGATATACGCCCAGCACCGCGTTAATCAGCACCACGGCCAGGATGATGATGACATCCGCGAGGGATTCCCCCGCATAGATGGCCGTAACCGCGGAGAGCCCGGCCGCCACCAATAGAATGATGATCATCGGATCGGATAGCTGCTTTAAAAACCGGGCAAGGAGGCTTATTTTTTTCGCTTCCTGCAGCTTGTTCGGCCCGTCTTGGCTCAGCCTTTGCCGCGCTTCATCGGCGGTAAGTCCATTCGGCCCGCTTCTTAACTCTTGGAATGCGTCATTCACATCCCGCGTAACAAAATCCATCGTAAGCTCCTTCCAATTGTTCAAGAATTGCCATTCATTAACAACCAAATCAGCGTAACAGAGATAGAATGAAACGTCAAGACGCCTGTTCTACAATGGGACATTTCACGCGTCAAGTATACTATTCCCAGGCTGAGCCGTCATATGTTTCTGGCAAATGGATAAAGAAAAAGCGGCCAGAAAATCCCATACCGATAAATCTGAGCGTTTTACTTTTTATATAAATAGGGTATACTAAGGTTCGCTGTAATCAATAAGAAAGCGCAAGAGAAGCAGATTTTTTATCTTCGAGTGAAATACGGCAATTTGAATGGAATTAGAGGAGACGAAAAATGAAAACACTCAAGCTGCAAGAGGATCTTTTCTGGGTCGGAGCCATCGATGCGGATCTTCGTATCTTTGATATCATCATGCGCACAGAGTTCGGCACAACCTATAACGCTTATCTTCTGCGGGGCAGTGAAAAAAGCGCACTCTTTGAAACCGTCAAGCTGGGGTTCGCGGATGATTTCTTCGCGGAACTGGAAAGCCTGACCAGCCCGGCAGCCATTGACTACCTGATCGTCAGCCATACGGAACCGGATCACGCGGGCAGCGTGGAGCGTTTGCTGGCCATCAACCCCAATCTTACTGTTGTTGGAACCCGGGCGGGGATCGGCTTCCTGGAGCAGATTGTCAATCGTAAGTTCCAGTCCATCATCGTCAAGGATAACGATACGCTGTCCCTAGGAAACAAGACGCTCCGCTTTTTTGCCCTGCCAAATCTGCATTGGCCGGACACCATGTTCACCTACATTCAGGAAAATGATACCCTGGTCACCTGCGACGCCTTCGGCGCCCATTATGCCCATGAAGGCATTCTCCGGAGCACGCTGGAAAACGAGTCGGACTACCTCAGCGCCGTCCGATATTACTTCGATATGATCCTGGGCCCGTTCAAGCGGCCCTTTATGCAGCGGGCCATCGACCGGGTGAAGAATCTGCCCTTGAAGATGATCTGCACAGGCCACGGTCCGGTGCTGAACTGCCGCATCCCAGATCTCCTGGCGCTTTATCAAGCGTGGTGTGAAGAAGCGCCAAAAGCGAAAAAACGGGTTGCGATCCCATATGTCAGCGCCTATGGATACACCGCCGCGCTGGCAGCGTCCATCGCCAAAGGAGTCCTTAGCGACGGAAACATGGATGTGGATCTCTATGACATGGGCAGAGCTGACGCCACTCAGGTTTTGCGGGACATGGAAACCGCCGACGGCATTCTCATGGGCACGCCCACCATCCTGGCTGACGCGCTTGAGCCCATTCTGGCGCTGACCCTTGGGATGCGCGTGCCCCTGTTCAGCGGCAAAAAAGCGGGCGCTTTTGGCAGCTATGGGTGGAGCGGAGAAGGGGTTCCCAATATGCTTGTCCGCTTGCGCCAGCTTGGTCTCAAGGTGCCAGAGGAGGGCTTCCGCGTTCGTTTGAAGCCTACGGAAGAAGATCTTTCGAACGCTTTCGCCTTTGGCCTCGCATTCGCCCAGTCCCTTTGACGCGCTTTTGCGCCTGCTCATTTCTTTTCGCGTCAATTAAATCCTGATACCGGCAAAGCGCTTTATCCATGATGGCCGTCCACGGCATGGGAATCGTGTCCTGGGCGGCTTTTCCAATGGCCTGCCGAAAATCCTCGTCTGAAATTCCCTTGCAAATGGCGGCGGCCAGGGATTTGGCGTCATCCGCGCAGGTCAACCCGTTCGCCCCGTCCGTAACGCCTTCCGCGGCGTTGCTGCCCCGGATGAGCACGGCGGGAGTGCCCATCACTGCCGCCTCCCGGAGCACCATGGGCGCGTTGTCATAGAGGGAGGGAAACACCAGCAGCTTCGCAAGGGCATAGAGCCCGTCCAGCTCGCGGGTACTTTGAATATGGCCGGTGAACGTAACGCGTTCAGCGATTCCCATCTTCTTGGCCGCTTCCCCGATCTCCTCCCGGTGGGTCCCCTGGCCAGCCAAAAGCAATTGAAAAGGGATTCCGTCCTTGGCCAATAGCTCGGAGGCCTCCAGGATTCTCCGGATATTCTTCTTCCAGTTCAACTGGCCGACGAAAAGCAGCATGGGCACATCAGGCCTCAAGGCGTACTTTTCCCGAAGGCTGGGCAATACGCTCGCATCCAGGGCGCGAACCTCGGTTCCATTCGGCATGGCGACAATGCGGCCTCTATACCCATACTCATGGAGCGTGTGGCCCGTGGCCTCATTCACGGCCCAAACCTCATCGCACTGCTCAAAAAACTCCACCACCTGCTTGACCCCCAACCGCGCGAGGACATCGACCTTAAAGACCTGCATAAAGTCGTCATAATACTTGGAATGGAAAGTGCCCACAACGGGGATCCCCCGCTTTTGAGCCAGTCTGAGCCCTGAAAAGCCCAGCATGAACGGGGAATGCACATGCACAATATCCAGCCCAATGTTTCGAACCTGCTTTTCAAAGTGAACATCCAGCTGCGGCACACCCACCCGGTATGGCATACGGCCCGGCATCTGCAGCGTATTGTAGTTCACCATCTGAAAATGGCTTTCTGGTTGATTCTTAAAATCAGTGCGCGGCGCAAAGGCATACACGGTATGGCCCATGCTGCCAAGGGTCTCCACATAGCTATAGACCACCCGCCCAACACCGTCCACAACGGGCATGAACGAGTCCGAATACTGGCCTATTCGCACGCCGGTTCAATCTCCTTTTGCTTTCGCTCCCTGCGCATGGAAAAAAAGCCAACAGCCGAGACGGACAATGCCGCCAAGGCATCCGTGATGATGTCCTCCATGGTATCCGCCAGCGCGGCACGGCCGATGAGCGCTTCCCCCGCGTCGGTCAAGTACTTCTGCATGTTCAGCTGCATAAGGCCATCGCAGGTATACTCGTAGATCTCCCACAAAGCCCCCAAAGCCAGCGCGAAACAAAACGCGAAAAGGGCCACAAAGAATGGGCTCAGCTCCACGCGAAATCGCTCGTGCTCATTGAGAAGGCCTACCAGGATCAACCCCAGCGCTCCAAGCATGGCGCCGGAAAACGCATGCAGAATCACATCCCAGTGCTTGATCCGATAATAGAAGGAGAAAACCTCACCGAGAAAAACAGCGCAATACAGGAATATATAATACATGATGTATATGAAATTTGGAATGGGAATAGACCACTTGCGTTCAATAACGGAGGGGAGCATCATCACGACGATGCCCAGCAGGCATTGGATCAGCATCAGCGTATGGTCGCTGCGCCGCATGTTAAACTCGCCAGTATCAGACGAGGTAGGAACGAAAAAAACGCGAAAGGCGGTAAAAATAGCGGAAAGCAAAAGCGAAGCAAACAAAATCCAGGCAAAAATCTTTTTTAGATCCCGCTTTTTCCCATTTTTCATAGGCGGTCCCCCTCGAATCATTTCGTTGTCCATACACATTCTCTACATAGCGTCCAGGTTCCTTCATAAACGCCACAAATAAACAACATGGAAATAAAGCGAAATGGCAAGGGGGACGCGAGAGTTCGTTCGGGTTTTGCCGAAAACGTTACTGGGCTGGCGTATCCTTTGTGGGGATTTCCGCGCTTTCCAACGGTTTCGGGGCAACCCGTTCGTGGGCCGCTTCCTTGGATGCCTTCTTGATCTCTTTGATCTTCCGGGACATGATAAACAGCATGACGATATCCGTAATCCCACTGAAAAGCAGGGCGGTGCCGATCACCGTAATCAGCACACGGGCTTCCAGGAAGGGATCCTCGATTAAAACGACGCCAAAGGCGACGCACAGCAGGGACAGCACAAGCGCCGCGATCCAAAGCCTGTTGCGCATGCGATAAAGGATGATGGTATTCTGCAGCTTCAGCACGCCGCTGACGACCACCGCCATGCCAAGCAAAATAGGGATGGCGGCAACCACCACATTCGTCTTCAGCAACATGAAAAGCGCTGCCAGCGCCAGCAGCATGCCCACCGCCAGGCTGTTTTTCTGAATGGAGGCTTCCCCGCCCCGAAAAAATTCAACGATGTAAACGATGCCCATCAGGGCAAGCGCGGCGGCAATCAGATAGCAAATCACCCGCTCCGTCACTCCCGGCAAGAGCACGAACAGCAGCCCTAGAACGATGTACAGCATCGCGGTAGCCAGTACGTTGATCTCAATCCTCTTGAATAGCTTCATAATCAGCCTCTCCTTTTGTTTTCCTAAACGCGTTGCCGCGCTGGACTTTCTTTATGGGAAAAGCGCTCCTTGCCTCACTGGCCGTTCGGCATAATTTACGCTGAAAGCTTGCGCGATTCCCTTCTCTGCGATACACTACATGGAAGAAACAGGAAAAACGAGCTAAAGGAGGCATCTGTGTGTATCGTCACATTGTTCTTTTTTGGCTGAAGGATTCCAGCGAGAAAAACCTGATTGTCGCCCGTGACAAGCTTCGCTCCCTAGCTGGAAAAATAGAAGGTCTGCTTACCTGCGAAGTTGAAATGGACGCGCTTCATTCGGATCGCTCATGTCATCTTTGTCTCAACATGGTTTTTGACTCCAAAGCCGCCCTGGATGCCTACCGAACCCATCCGGCCCATCTTCCCGTTCAGGCGCACATGCATGCCGTCCGCACGAATTCCCACTCCGCTGATTATCCCATCGCCCAAGCCCTCCGCCGAATGCCGCTCCTTTATGCCTCCTTCGGCCCTGCCTGCGCAAACGCGGATGTTTTGGCACGGCTTATGGACGAGGGAATGGCGGGCATCCGCCTCAGCCTCACCCATCGATCCCTGGCGGAGGCGCTTCCCTGGATCGAGGCGTATTACACAGCCGCTGCCCATTCGGGCATCCCTCCGAACCTGATTCTGGATCTGTCATCCAAAAAAGCTTTGCCCCAGGATATCAAATCCTATCCCCCGTCCACCCTTCTCCTCTCGCTTCCTCACGGCAGGGAAGAGCTCGCCTCCTTTATCGCCCCACTGGCATCAAAGTTCCGCGTCATGGCAAAAGCACAGCGCAAAAACGATGTGGAAGCCATTCCCCTATGGCTATCCCAAGCGAGCGAAGTGGTCATCGCCAGAATTTCCATGGGACGCAACGTTCCGCCGCACGAAATTGCCGGGGTGCAGAAGCGGATTTCCGCCGCGGCGAACTTGGCCGGCATTCCTCACATGGTGGCAGGAGGGCTTCTGAGCACCATGCGGGATCATCCCTTCCCCACCAGCGCGGAGGTCATGGACATATACAACGCGGTGTTGGACGGAGCCGCTTCGCTGATGCTCTCCGAGGAAACATCCATCGGAAAATACCCAGCTGAATCCCTGGCAATGCTGGCGAAGGTGGCGCGGTCGGCAATCATCTGACTCCAGCGGCCCTAGGTAACCCTTTCCGTCTGAATGGCCCGCCTTGTTGGCTTCCAGAAAGCGGCAATCGCCAGCACCAGCATCAAGCCATTCCCAGCGAAAACCACAGGAATTCCCACCTGATCGCTGATCAATCCCCCCAGCAAGCTTCCCACCACCTTGCTTACGCCAAAGGACACGATCATCAGCGCGTTCTGGGCGGAGCCCTTGAGTTCTTTGGGAGCCCGCTGATTCACATAGACGGCGGGCATATATTCAAAGCACGCCATCACCGTCACGGCGGGGATTTGGAATATCATGATGGGCAGAACGCTTTTGCTTAGGGCGATGCCAAGCCAGCGCACTGCGCTAAACCCATACCCGATCAGGACCCAATTCCAAATGCTCGTCTTCCGAGCCAGCTTATCCGCAAAGAGCAAGAAGGGCAGCTCCAAAAAAACGGAAACAAACAGCATGATGCCGGTCATGGCGTTATCAATGTTCAGGTCCCCCAGGTGCTTGGCAAAGAAAGCCATGTAAAACTGAGAGGTGATGGTGCCGATAAAGACCATGCCCACCAGCAGAACCAAGTGCTTATCCCCAAGCAGCGCTTTCATCGATACCTTGGCATGCCCATGTTGATGGCCGCGAACCGGCGGCAAAAAGCACGAGACGGCGCATGAGGCAATCATCACCAGCCCCAGCAGCCGATATATGCCCACAAGGCTCCCCTGGAGAAGGACGCCCGTCAGCAGTG
>JAVBOX010000039.1:0-19887 GCA_031550095.1 Eubacteriales bacterium | reverse complement strand
AAGGCCATCGACCTTATGGATGAGGCTGCATCCATCCTTCGGACGGATATCACCTCCAAGGCGGCCAAGCTGGATGAGATTGACAGGCGGATCATGCAGCTGGAAATTGAGCGGGAGGCCCTCAAAAAGGAGGAAGATGCGCAGAGCCGGGAGAGGCTCACCGCCATTGAGCGGGAAATCGCCGAGCGACGGACAACCGCGGACGCCATGAGCGCCCAATGGCAGCGGGAAAAGCAGGACATCGACCAAATGCGGGCGCTCCGGGAACAGATTGATCAAAAAAAGCTGGAGCTGGAGCAAGCTGAGCGGGCCTATGACCTGAACCGGATGGCCGCTTTGAAATATGGGGAAATCCCCGCCCTGACCCAGGAGCTGGAGGCCTGCAAGGCAAGAACGGAGCAGGCGCGCCAGGATGGGGCGTTCCTGATCCGCGAGGTGGTTACTGAAGAGGAAATTGCCAGGATCGTATCCCAATGGACGGGCATCCCAGTGGCCCGGCTTGTAGAAGGGGAGCGGGAAAAGCTGCTGCGTTTGCCGGAAACCCTTCACAACAGAGTGATTGGCCAGAACGAAGCCGTGGATGCGGTGAGCGACGCCATTCTTCGGGCAAGATCCGGTTTGTCCGACCCCAACCGACCCATCGGCTCCTTTCTGTTTTTAGGGCCTACCGGCGTTGGCAAGACTGAGCTGGCCAGAGCCCTCGCCGAGGCGCTGTTTGCCAGCGAGAGCAACATTGTCCGCATCGACATGAGCGAATATCAGGAGAAGCACACCATCTCCCGCCTTATCGGAGCACCTCCGGGTTATATCGGCCATGACGAGGGGGGACAGCTTACCGAGGCAGTGCGGCGGAAGCCCTATGCGATCATCCTGTTTGATGAGATTGAAAAGGGGCATCCTGATGTTTTCAACCTGCTCCTGCAAATTCTGGATGATGGGCGCCTCACCGACAGCCAGGGCCGGACCGTGAACTTTAAGAACGCCGTGGTCATCATGACCTCCAACCTGGGCAGCGAATACCTGCTGGATGGCATCGACGCCCAAGGAGAGCTTTCCGAAGACGCCCGGAAGAGGACGCTGACCCTGCTGCGCCAGAGCTTCAAGCCGGAGTTTCTCAACCGGATGGATGAGATCGTGCTATTCAAGCCCTTGACCCGGGAGGAAATCACCCGAATTGTGGCGCTTGTGCTGGAAAAGACAGGCAAACGAATGCTGGATGAAGGCTATAAGCTGGCCGTCACCGACGACGCCAAGCGATTCATCGCGGAAGAGGCCTATACGCCCACCTATGGCGCAAGGCCCGTAAAGCGGTTTGTGCAGCGGGAAGTTGAGACGGAAATCGCCCGGATGATTCTGCGGGGACAGGTGCCGGAAGGGACGGGGGTGGAGGTGGACGCAAAGGACGAAAAGCTGTCGTTTTCCGTCATGCTGTGAACGAAGCTGTGAAAGAAGGAAGAAAACGGCGCGTGAGGGAGGGGCAATGGCGATAGAAGGCGAGGAATGCCAGAAGCTCTCTAAACCCATCCAATGGAACGCTCTCGAGCGATGACAAAAGCATCCCCCTTGTTAGGGGATGCTTTTGCAACAAGGCGCGTAAAAGGGGACGGCCTCACGAATGAACCGCGGCCATCAACAGCGAAAGAGCGATGAACACCCCCGCCGCAATCTTCGTCGCCAGCGCCAGCTTGCCTTCATAGGACCTGGCTTTGTTCTTGCCAAAGAAGGTGTCCGCGCCACCGGATATCGCGCCTAAGCCCTGTTTGGATCCTTCCTGAAGAAGAACTGTCACGATGACGATCAGAGCGGAAAGGACAAGAAAGATGGTACAGATTGTACGAAGTACGACACTCATGGTGAATACCCCCCTATTTCCATAACGGAAGAATCATAGCACGATTCATGGCGGATTTCAAGCGTATTTTGCGCACCAACCCGAAAAATCCCCGTAGGCTTCTCCCTACGCGTTTCCGGTGGGGCTAACCTATAGCCTTGCCGCGGCCGCCTCGTCCAGAATGACCGTCACATGGCTGTGGAGCTTCAGGATGCTGGCAGGCACTTTTGAGGTCACCGGCCCTTTTAGGGCGGCCAAGGCGATATCCGCCTTCGCGGCGCCGCTGATCAGCAGCACGATTTCCCGCGCCCGCATGATGGTACCAATGCCCATGGAAAGGGCTCGCCTCGGCACCTCATCCGCGGTAGCGAAAAAGCGCTTGTTGGCCTCAATGGTGCTCTCGGTAAGGGTTACGCAATGGGTTCCGTTGGGGAAAGTATCACCGGGCTCGTTGAAGCCAATGTGGCCGTTAAGCCCAATGCCCAGGAGCTGCAGATCGATGCCTCCCGCCGCCTGTATCTCCGCCTCGTAACGGCCAGCCTCCGCGTCGACATCCGCCGCGATGCCGTTTGGCACATGGTGGTTTTCATTTCGTATGTCGATCTTGGAGAAGAGGTTGTCCTCCATAAACCGGGCGTAGCTCTGCTCATGGTTTGGATCAAGGCCCACATACTCGTCCAGGTTATAGGTGCGGACATTCCGAAAGCTTAGGACTCCTCGCTGATAGAGGCTGGTTAACGCCGCATATGTGTGCAGAGGCGTTGAGCCCGTGGCAAAGCCAAGCACACAATCGGGCTTTCTAAGCACCTGCGCCGCGAAGATACAGGCCGCTGCCTCTCCCTGCGTCTCCTGATTCTTACAAACAACGATGTTCATAGTTGCCCTCTCCTTTAGTTTACATTTCATATATGCTATATTGTGGATGAATTATATCATCACCTGTGAGAGAAAGCAAACAAAGCGCCATAAAAACCAGCGCAGATTCCATGAAATTTCGTCGCCAGCGCTCGCAAGGCTTGTCCTATACGGAGACGCGAATTGGTCCGGCGGGGCCGGTATTGCGAGAAAAATGGTTCTGCTGTATGATAGGGTTAACGAAACGAAAACAACATCGTGCAGCTGTCTTCGCGAATGATGCATAGGAGGTATCGCATGCGTAAACGAATTTCTCTATTTCTTGTTTTTTGCTTGTTCCTGGGGATTTGCCCCGGACTGGCCTCTGGATCGGAGGCGCCGCTTAGCGGCTTTGGCGAGGCGTATACGGGCCAGGATGAGACCGTCAAGGCCCTTTGCATGGGCTATGCCGAGAAGGCGCGAGGCGCTTTGCTGGCGGATATGCAAAGCTTCGCGGCTCAGTACAATACGTTCGGTTATTTGGAAATCATCTATACCGTCGTGCTGTTGGTACCCGAAAAGGCGCCTGCCGGCATAACGGAAGCCCAGCGGAAGATGTACGATTCATATTATAATGACCTTGCCGCTGTGGTGGCTTTCACCGCCTTGGATAACAGCATGGACGTGGATGGCGCACTCTTCGCCCAGGTAAGCGGGCGGTTTGGCGATTATGCCATCACCAAGAACGGCTCTGTAGAGGCGTTTTCGCTGCGAAAAATTCGGTCTAAGACCTTTGCGAATCCCATCATCCCCGGCATCCAGGTGATAAACATGGGTTCCGCACTGAATGGCGCCATGGCGATCCCTAAATTGATGCGGTGAGCCGGAGGTTTTTCCCGATAGGAATACGCGCCGGATCGCCACATGCTCAGTAACGGCAATGGAGCCGGAGCAATGACACCTTCGACTCCATATTGCTGTTGCCCTCTGGCTTTCTTGCGTTAAATGGCATTTCCCGCGGCGTCATACAGCGGCAGATGACCCAGGCGCACATATCCTTCTGGATTGTCCTCAAGGTTTTTGCCCTCCGTGGCCACACAGACGCTAAAGGCAAAATCTTTTCCCGTGGCCTGCCGGTAGAGATCCTGGGCGGCCTTGTAGGTCGCCCCGGTGGAAATGACATCATCCACAAAGCAGGCCGTCCTGTCCCGGAGCAGCTCCATGTCCGTTCGGTCCAGAATGAGCTGCTGCTGGTCGGTGGTGGTAATGGACTTCACCGTTGTCACCAGCGGATCCACCATATAGGCCTTTCGCGACTTCCGAAGAATCACGTAATGGACATGCCCCAGCAGCATGGCTAGCTCCTGCACCAAGCCAATGGCCTTAGCCTCAGCGGCGACCAGCACGTCGCAGGAAAGCCCCCGATTCTTAATTTCCGCGCAGAGGGCTTTGGCAGCCTGATGGTTGATGAGGGCATGGCCTAAAAGATTCAGGGAATAAAAGCATACGCCTCCCGAGGCAACCAGCTCCAGGTTCATCTCCACTTCCTTGCCCAGCTTCACCATTAGCTTCTCGGGGAGGTTCATGGGGGGGTGTTGATTGGACATATTCTCGCGCCTTTCTTTGCCGACAGGGGGAGGAGCGCACCTCGGACGATCCCCAAAGCAGTGCGCTCTCGCGCCGTGTGTATTACACACCTATCGCGGTGCCTCACAGCCGAACCAGGATGCCGGCTACCATGCCGTAAAATGGATTTTTGCTTAGTATGGTCATTCCCAGGGCAGCCATACCCGCGCCGATCATGCCCGAGGCGATAACGCCGCTTACGCTGGGCATTACCGTGAGGACAAAGCCAATCACCAGCAGGAAGCCGCTGATGGATTCGGCGGGAACGTACTTGCCAAGTTTTTCCACCATGCCGGTGACGATCAGGATGCCGATAAAGGCCATCATGAGGGCGCCGGTAAGAACGGGGTTGGAGGCGCCAGCGGTTCCGCTGATGATGCCTTCCAGGGGCAAGCCGCCGGCTGGGACGCTGACGAAGTCCGCCAAGGCGTTGACCAATGTCAAGTGGTTGAGGTTTTGGGTTGTGCCCGCGATGCTGGCGGTGATGTTGCCAAAGGAAATGTTGCAGCCGATGCCCATGCAGACAAGGCCCATCGCGGCCAGAATGGAGGTCTTGTTGAAGACAAGACCCCGCCAGCCGGCTTTGTAATCCTCAATAAGGGACTGTTTGGTTTCAGGCGTCTCAGCCGCGCCTTCCGCCTTATCGCTTTGAATGCGCTTGCGGATCACATAGTAGATTGTGGAGATGGCCACGGAAATGCCGATGGTGTAGACCACGGCGTTGGAATCGTTCTTCAGAAGCATCCAGGTACCAACGGCGGATACGATGGAGACCACGCTGACCTGCCAGTCCGTCTTGGTGAAGTTGTAGGAGACCTCGCACAGCATGAAGCCCACACCGGCCATCATGCCAGCCACAACGCCCGCGCCTGCCCAGTCGGCAATCTTGCTCACCAAACCGAAGAGGCCCAGCAGGGTCATCGCCAGAGCGGCCATCAGCAGCGCCGTAATCCGCGCCTTCATTTCCTTGGTGTTGCCCGCGACGGTGATGGTTTCCGCCTGGGCGGAAATGGGCGTTACCGAGCCTAAAATCAGGTTGAGGCCCGCCGCCAAAAAATAGGCGTACGCCACGGACTTGAGCTTAAAGCCCTTCTCCTTCGCATACAGCAGCTGAGGGATTCCGTTCACGGCCACCGCGATGATGGCGACAATCATGGCCCAAATCGCTCCAAAATCCACTTTGCATCTTTCCTTTCATTGCCAAATCATCTACATGAGCTTCGGGTTTCCTGCTCCCCTGGCGTATGAGTGTTCATCCCCCTCCTCCTTGCGTATCTGTCCAACGCATCCAAAAACCGCGATGGAACCGGATCCTAAAAAAACCAAACAAAAAAGACGGATTTTTGGTGTGCCCCGCCGACGCACAAAGAAAAATTTCCGCAAAAAGAACCATGGATTCGCGAGTTGATTATAGCGGAAAATGGTGAATATTTCAATGGGATTCTTTGGAATTGTTCGGAATTATTGGAAAGTATGGGACCTTATTTTTTCAATCGTTCGGAATGGGGAGAAGAACAGTCCCGAATGACGGCGTCATACAGCCCCAGCAGGTATTGGCTTCCCAACGCCCGGTCATACAGGCCGTAACCGGGCATGGAGACCTCGCCCCAGATGGCTCGGCCATGATCCGGGCGGATGGGGCCGTCATACCCAATTTCAACCAACGCCCGCATGATTTCAACCATGTCCAGGGAGCCATCCGCCGAATAATGGGCGGCCTCTTCGAAACGAAGAGGGGCGACGTGCCGGACATTGCGCACATGGGCGAAGTGGATCCGCCCTTTCAGGCTGCGGATGATGCGGGGGATATCGTTATCAGGATCGCTGCCTAGGCTGCCCGTACATAGGGTGACCCCGTTGTAGGGATCGTCAACCGCCTCCATGAGGCGCGAAATGGACCGCTCTCCGGTAACAATCCGGGGCAGACCAAAGACGCTCCAGGCTGGATCATCCATATGGATGGCCATGTTCACATCATAGCGGTTGCAGGCGGGCATGATGGCCTTCAGAAAATACACAAGGTTTTGGAAGAGGACCTCCGCATCCACAGGCCGGTAGAGGGTGAAAAGCTCCCGCACCCTCTTCATGCGCTCCGGCTCCCAGCCGGGAAGGAGGTTTCCATTGGCGCCCTTTTCCATGGACGCGAAGATCCTCTCCGGATCAATGCCGTCGATGACCCGATGGTCATAGGCCATGACCGTGGAACCATCGGGCCGAAGTTTGGCCAAATCCGACCGGATCCAGTCAAAAACCGGCATAAAATTGTAGCAGATCATCCGGAGGCCCTGACAGCCAAGCATCTCAATGGTTTGGATGTAGCGATCTATATAGCGGTCCCGGTCCGGGCCTCCCGCCTTGATGGCGTCATGGATGTTAACGCTCTCGATGCCCAGCACGGATAACCCGGCTTCCTCTACCTGAGCCTTGATCCGGCGGATGGGCTCCGCTTCCCAAACCTCTCCCGGCTTTGCGCCATAGAGGGTGGTGACAACGCCCTGCACGCCGGGAATCTGCCTGATTTGCCACAACTTCACCGTGTCATACGCCTCACCAAACCATCGCAATGCCATTTTCATCTGCTTTTTTCCCCTGCTCATCATACTGGATGACCCACATGCTTACTCGGCGATTTCCCGTCCCTTTTGATCCTTGATGCCGCTGTAGCGGTAGAAATACGTATTCACCACATCCCGCCATTCCCGGGCGTTGGCAACCTGACGGACCAGGCGTTCATGCACATTTTCAAAGGAAACCTTGGGCACGTGTCCTTTCACGGATTCCCACGCGTCCAGGAGCGCTTTCGCCCCTTCCGCCCCGGCGAAATGATCATCATAAATCCGCTGGATGAGGGTGCGGCCATCCGGAAGCCGGTGGGTGTATGGGAGGCGATGAAAGAACAGCAGGAGCTTTTCCGGACAGGCGCTTATATCCTCGTATTGATCCCGCTTATCTTTCGGATATTGAGCGGTAAAGCCTGTTCCGCTTCTCGTTCTGTCGATGCCGACACCATCCCGGTTGGCCCGCAGGTAGGCTCCCCAGGCCGTGTATTCATAGCCTTCCGGGCTGGGGCCGTAATGGATGTGGGGTGTAACCATCCAGCAAAGGCCCAACGGGGCTGTGTATTGCTCGTATATATTCCGGGATATCAGCAGCATTCCCGCCATCGTATCCACTGCCTGGGGTGGCGGGCCATAAGTCAATGCCGCCCACCAGCGGGCGATTTCCTCCGGGCAGGCCGTGCCCGTCCAGGCCAGCTGACCATAGGCGAACAAGTTCGCCTGGGCCATATCATGGCCGGTCCAGTTTGGGTCGTTTCCAAGGTTGCTCACGGCGGAGATATGCCGCGGCGCTTTTTCGCCTAGGTCGGAAAGAATTTCCTCCCATTGGGGCGGCATATAGTACAGATCGATTTGCTGGCCTGTATATTCCTGGGCAAGCTGCAGCTCCAAGGCTTTCGCGGTGGTCGGCATGGCGAACAGCAGCGGAGAAACTGGCTCCCGGGCCTGGAAGTCAAAGGGACCATACTTCACTTGCAAGATGACGTTTTCGTCAAACTGGCCCTCAAGGGGCACATAGGTATCATACGCCGCCTTGGGCCGGTCTGTCTTTTTATCCCGCCAGTCCTGACGGCAGTTATAAACAAAGCAGCGCCAGACCAAAACACCCCCATAGGGCTTTAGAGCCTGGGCCAGGGCGTTAGCGCCCTGGGCGTGATCCCTCTCGTAAAGATAGGGCCCGGGGCGGAACTCGCTGTCTGCTTTGACGAGAAAGCCCCTCAAATCTGGGATATGGCGGTATACAAGCGCCACCTGTTTTCGCCACCAAGCCAAGACTGACGCATCCAACGGATCGGCTGATTTTTGCCCGCAGGTTACGGGCAGGGCGTAATCCACCGCCACCAGCAGGCGGATGCCAAAAGGCCGAAAGATATCAGCCACCGCCGCCAGTCTTGGGAGCGACGTCTCGGTGATGAGCTCACCCGCCGGAGGATATACATTGACATTGTTGATGGAAACCGTGTTGATGCCCACCGAGGCCAAATAGCGGGCATACAGGCGAAGTCTGCCTTCGTCATAGCAGAATTCCCCGTTTCGGAAGAACAGGGAGTCTCCGGCATATCCTCGCTCCACTTTTCCGGTCATATTGTCCCAATGGTTGATCATGCGGAGGGCGAATCGGGGTTCCGTCCAGGAGGTGACGGGGTTCATCCGGGCGGCAAGCCTCATCAGCAGGGCATAGGCCCCGTAAAGGACCCCGGTTTTTCCGCCGCGAAGGACATATCCTCCTTCCGCGGCGAGGACCTCATAGCCCTCCGAGAGATCGGGACACACCTGAACGGTGACGTTTTCCATCCGGCCCAAACCCCGAAGCCCAATTGCCAGCTCACTATGGGCCATGGCCTCGCAGGTTTCGGAAAGGGCCTCCACCTCGTTTCCAAGAAAGGGCAGCCAGCAAAGAGCGGCACTGGTCTCCATTGCGAATCACTCCCGCAGAATTATGATGTCCGCGCATAAAAAGGGCGGGGTCCGCGGCAGCCGGCTTCCCGGTATGGATACGCCGCAAAACCACCGCCCAAAACCTTCGGCTTTTCTCTTACTTGTTATACTTATCCCAGGCTGCGGCCCGCTCGTCGATGATCGCCTGACCGCCCGAAGCCATGTAGTCCGCCATGCCCGCGTCATAGACCGCGTCAAAATCTTCAGGCTTCGCCGCGACTGCCTGATCCAGCATGGCATCCCGCTTTTCCTTCAGCGCGGGGCCCATGCCCTCCTCGGCCTTGATTTCGCCCACATTGACGAAGGGCACAACATAGCCGTCATGGAGTGTGGCGTCATAGGCGGCTTGGATATACCGGCTGTCCACAAACGCGTAGCCGTTGGCCAAGGACAGTAGAGTCTTTTGCGGGTCGCCCATATCCAAACCGTTGATGATGATCGTATAGTCGATGTTGTTGGGAGAGTTCATGATCTGGGGCGCTTTGGCCGCGATGGTCTTCACGGAGCCATCCGGTAAAGTCTCATGGGTCACGCTCTCGTCGCCGATCTGGAGGTAATTCCGGTTTTCAAAGGTGGAAATCCAGTCCAGATAAATCAGGGAAGCGAGGGGTTCTTCGTTGGTGGCGGGGAAGAACACCTTCCGGTCAGCCACGGGGCTGCTGAGGAACTTCTTGTAGACACCCGCGTCATTAGGGAAGGGCTCAATGGCAATGTACCCGGCTTCCGGGCCAACCAAGGTCTGCAGGGCATAGTGAATGCTGTTGTCACCGTTGCGGTATGGATAATCCCAGTTGTGTATGAACGCGCCCACATAGCCACTCTTCATGAGGTTGTCCTCGGTGGTATCCCCGGCGGGATAGAGGGCAAAATCCTTCCAGACCAAGCCTTCGTTGTACCACTGGTTCAGCTTGCGTATTCCCTCTTTATAGTTGGGATACAGCATGTGCCTGTCGTCAAAGCCGTAAATATACAGATCCCGGTTGGTGATGTCGCTGGGAACAAAGGAGGCGGCCAGATGATCCGCCCGCCAGCCCACGTCGAAGCTGATGGAGAAGGGAATCATCTTGTCCGCGTCGGCGCCCAGAAGGGTCTCCGCGTTGTCGCTGAAGGCCTTGAGCATCGCCTCAAACTCCTCCATGTTGGTGGGCGCCGCGATGTTCAGCTTCTGGAGCCAGTCCTCCCGGACAAAGGTGCTGATCCGGGAGAGGTGGAACAATCTCGCCTCAATGGCCCAAATCTTGTCGCCCGTCTCGGGGTCCTTATGAGCCAGCAAGCCCGCCTCACCCACGAAATCCCACAGGTTGGGCAGAAGTTCCTTATTCTGCTCCAGATAGGCGCTCAGATCCACCACGCCGCCCATGTTGGCGTAGGTCTGAATGGTGGGATAGCTATAGGTGACGCAGATATCCGGCGCGTCGCCGGCGGCCAGCAGGTTGTTGAGCTGCTCCACTTCCGTCCAGCGGGGCACGGGCACAAACGTCACGTCGATGTTGTGATCCCTGAGGAGCCCTTCTTTGATGAAATCGGTATAGACATTGTCTTCTGGTTTAGAGCCGCCTTCGTTGCCGCGGTCAAACACTTCCACGGTGATGTGCTTGGTTTCGACAAACTTCCCATCCACAATTTCGTCACTTCCGGCCGCGAAACAGGTGGCGCTGGTCGCCGCCAGCATGATGCACACGAGCAAGAGGGAAAGAACCTTTTTCATGGTAATCCTCCTAGCTTTTCCTTATATTCCTTCACATGCCTTGATGCGGCATGCTGGGTACTAACCTTTTACCGCGCCGATGGTCACGCCCGTGATGAAATACCGCTGAAGCCAGGGATAGATCAAAAGGACTGGCACGGTGGCAAACATGATGGACGCGGATTTAAGGGTCTCCGACAACCCGGGGGAGTTGAAGCCTTCCAAAGTGGCCGTCTCCACGCTTGCCATGTTGTTGAGGATGTTATACAGCAGCAGCTGAATGGGATAGAAATCCCGCTTGTTCATGAACATGAGGGCGTCGGAAAATCCGTTCCAGCGGCCAACGGCATAAAAGAGGGTCAAGGTGGCCAGAACCGATGTGGAAAGAGGAAGATAGATGCTGATCAAAACGCGGATGGGCCCAGCCCCGTCCAGCTCGGCGGACTCCCTGAGGCTGTCGGGGATGGAATACAGGAAGCTCCGCATGATGATCATGTAGAACACGCTGATACAGCTGGGCAGGATGAGCACCAGGGGAGTGTTCAGCAGGCCGATATCCTTCAGAAGCAAATAGTTGGGCACTACGCCGGCGCTGAAGTACATGGTCAGGATCATCAGGATGTTGAAAAAGCGCCGCCCTTTCAGGTTGTCGTAGGTCAGAGGATAGGCGCACATGACAGTCATGATCATGGATACGCAGATGCAGATCCCCGTCAGGATGGCGGTCCACGCCAGGGACCATGTGTACTTGGCGTCACTGAGGACCAGCTTGTACGCGTCCAGGTTGAAGCCCACGGGCCAAAGCGTCACCTCGCTGCGCACCAGGGCCATGGAGGAACTCAGGGACCGGGCCAGAATGTTCATCAGGGGCAGCAGGCAGATGAGGATTAAAAATACGCAGACCAAGGCGACCAGAATGTCGCCGAATTTTGCGGACTTTGACTTGATCATGGGGCTTCCTCCTTTCCCATCACCATACGCCCCGCTCGCCAAACCGCTTTGCCAGGGCGTTGGCGCCCAGGAGGAAAAAGACGCACACCACGGACTGGAACAGGCCCACCGCGGAGGTCAGGGAAAACTGGAGCCCACGGATGCCGTTGGTATAGACAAAGGTGGAAATCACATTGGAAGCGGATTTGACCAGGTTGTTGCCCAGGGCAAAGGGCCTATCGAACTCACTGCCCAAAATTCGGCCTAGGTTCATGATCAGAAGCGTGATGATGGTGGGGCGAAGGCCCGGCAGGGTAATATGCCATATCTTGCGGAGGCGGCCGGCGCCGTCCACGGAAGCGGCCTCGTAAAGCTCTGGGTTGATGCCCGTGAAGGCCGCCAGATAGATGATGGCGTTCCACCCCATGCTCTGCCAGATGCCCAGGAGAATATAGGTCATCACCCAGTTGGCCGGTTCATTCAGGAAAGGGATGGACTCGTGGCCCAACCGCTTCAAGAGGATGTTCACGAACCCTGTTGACGGCGCGAAGAGCTGTAGCGCCATGCCATAGATGATGATCCAGGAGAGAAAATGGGGCATATAGACCACCGTCTGGGTGATCCGCTTAAAGCGCTTGAAGGGCAGCTCATTCAAAAGAATGGCCAGGAGAATCGGCGCGGGGAAGCCGAACAGGAGATCCAGCAGGTTCAGGGTGACCGTGTTTCGGAGGGCAAAGAGAAAATCTCGGTTGGAAAATGCCTTGATGAAGTGTTCAAGCCCACCGTCCTTGGCCCATTCCATCTGCCAGACACTCTGCATCAGGTTAAACTTTTTAAAAGCGATCTGAATGTAGGTCATGGGGATATACCGGAAGACAATGAAGAAAGCCACGGGCAGAACCAGCAGAAAATAAAGCGTCCAATAGCGCTTTATATACGCAAGGGTGCCGGATCGCCGCGCTTTGATCTTTGCGGGTGCGACGCTCACTTGACCATCCCCCTCCGAATCTTGTATCATCACAGAACCAGGGAAGGCGCTGCCATTGGTGCAAACTTGTACCTACTTGCAAAACAGGTTTGAAAACAATTGTACGGTTCTTTTTCGGCATTAGCGTACTACGGCTTCCATATCTTGTCAATGTTATTTTTGATTTTTTATCACTTTTGTAAAATTTCTATGGCCTATTGGCTCGGGACAATGCTTGAACTTTTGGTAAAACGAGAAATTTTGTTAAATTGTCATTACAAGTTGAAGTAGACTTGTATTTGCCTAAAATTAAGTATATGATGAAGCTACACGGATAGACATGGGGAAAGGAGCGGCAGGATGATTGGGTCATATAAGTATTTGGCCATTGTTGCGTGGGCTAAGAAACAAATTGCCGCCGGGGCGTTCGCGCCGGGGAAAAAGTTTCTTTCGGAAGCCGAGCTTTGCGAGGCCTTTCGCGTCTCCCGCCAAACCGTTCGCCGGGCTCTGGATGTGCTTGCCCAGGGAGGTTATATTACGCGCATACAGGGCAGTGGCACTTATGTCGCCGGCGAGCGGCCCATAAGCCGGTATCGGGCGGATGAGAGCGGGCCATCCTCCATGACCATTGGGATCATCACCACCCAGCTGGACGACTACATCTTTCCCGGCATTACCCGAGGTATCGAGGGCGTTTTGAGCGCTAAGGGCTTTTTTGTGCAGCTTGTCTCCACGAAAAATGTGGTTTCCGGGGAAACCAGGGCTCTGCGGCAAATGCTGGAAAGCCCTGTGGCAGGGCTAATCGTGGAACCCACCAAAAGCGGCCTGCCCTGCCATAACCTAGGGCTGTACCAGGCGATCCTTCAAAAGGGCATTCCCCTGATCTTCACCGATTCCCGTTTCGCGGAGCTTTCCCATGTTCCCTGCGTGTCCCTGGATGACGAGCAGGTCGGCTATCAGGCCACCACCCATCTGTTGGACATGGGCCATCGGCGGATTGCCGGAATTTTTTCCCATACCAACCGCCCGGGTCATGGCCGGTATGTGGGCTACGCCAGGGCGCTGGCTGAACGGGGCATCCCCCTGCAGGACGACCTGGTCCATTGGTATTCCTATGAGAATTACCGCCAGATCATCCGCGGGCAGCAGCTGTTGGAATGCCTGAACCGGTGCAGCGCCGTCCTGTGCTACAATGACCAGCTGGCCCTTATGCTGGTGGAAATCTATCGGGAGAATGGCCGGCTTGTGCCGGAGGATCTGTCCATCGTGGGAATTGACAATTCGGAGCTGGCGAAGTTCGCCGCGCTCACCAGCGTCATTCACCCGGGAGACCGGCTGGGAGAGGCCGCCGCCTCTCTTTTGATCTCCATGCTTGGCGGCGCCGAGGGCCGGGATATCCTCTTCCAGCCTGAGTTGGTGGTTCGGGGTTCCGTGCAGAGAATGGAGGAAGGATCATGAAGCTTTTGAACGACGGCTGGCTCTTCGCGAAGGGAGAGGCCCAAAAGTTCGCGCCCGTTGACATACCCCATGACTGGCTCATTTGCGATCCCCATCATTTTTACACCAGCGGCATCGGATGGTACAAGCGCCCCCTTGTTTTGCCTTCTTTGCAGGTGGGACAGCGGGTGTTTTTGCGCTTTGATGGGGTCTATATGGACAGCACACTTTTCGTCAATGACAGGACGGTTGGGTCGTGGAAATACGGATATACCGCGTTCGCCCACGACATCACCGACTTTTTAATCCCCGGCGGCACCAACACCCTTCTGCTGAAGGTGGACTATAAGGCGCCCAGTGCCCGCTGGTACACGGGCGCGGGCATCTACCGGGATGTATTCTTAATCATCAAAAATCCCTGCCACTTCATTCAGGATGGGATTTATATTACCACGGCGTTCCGGGATGGCCAGTGGCAATATGAGGTGGACGCGGAGGTGGAGACCTACGGAGAGCCCTATACGCTTCGGCATACGCTGCTGGACGTTGGGGAGGGAGAGGAGATCGTTCCCTGGGATGTGGAGAACCCCAGGCTCTATACCCTTCGGTCTGAGCTGATTGTGGGTGGGGAGGTGACGGACACCCAAAAAACCCGCTTTGGCTTTCGGATGACAGCCTTTTCGCCCGACGATGGCTTTATGCTCAACGGCCGTCCGCTGAAGATCAAGGGCGTCTGCCTGCATCACGATCTGGGAGGCCTTGGCGCGAGGGTTCACAGGGACGCCATCGTGCGCCAGCTGAATATATTCCGCAAAATGGGCGTCAACGCCATCCGGACAGCCCACAACCCACCCGCGTCCGTCTTTATGGACTTGGCGGACGAGATGGGCTTTTTGGTCATGTCGGAAATACTGGACATGTGGCGGCTGCCCAAGAACACCTACGATTACGCTCGTTTCTTTGACGAATGGGTGGAGAGGGACATCGCGGCCTGGATCCGCCGGGATCGGAACCACCCTTCCGTCATTCTGTGGAGCCTGGGCAATGAAATTTACGACACCCATCATGATGCCCGGGAGGGGATGAAAACCCTGCGCTATCTCATGGAGCAAGCGCACAGGCACGATCCCAAGGGACACGCGCCAGTGACCCTCAGCTCCAACTATATGCACTGGGAGAATACCCAGCGGTGTGTGGATCTGATCAAGGTCATCGGTTATAACTACGCCGAATACCTTTACGACGCCCATCACAAGGCCCATCCGGACTGGGTGATTTTCGGCGGGGAAACCTGCTCCACCACCCAAAGCCGGGGCGTGTACCATTTCCCCCTGGCCAAGTCCATGCTGGCGGATGACGACCTCCAATGCAGCGCCCTGGGCAACACCTCCACAAGCTGGGGCGCCAAGAGCGTGGAGGCCTGCATTCAGGCCGAGATCGACGCGCCATACTCCCTTGGCCAGTTTGTCTGGGCGGGACAGGACTATCTGGGCGAGCCTACCCCTTACCACACGAAAAACGCATATTTGGGCCATGTGGATACCGCGGGATTCCCCAAGGATTCCTATTATCTTTTTCAGGCGGCTTGGACGGATCCCAAGAAAGCGCCAATGGTGCGCCTGTACCCCTACTGGGACTTTTCACCGGGGCAGCCCATTGACGTGCGGGCGTGTACCAACGCCCCGAAGGTGGCCCTGTTTCTGAATGGAGAGCCCATGGGAGAAAAGGCGCTGGAAGGCGGCTTTGTGGCGGACTGGCAGATTCCTTACCGGCCGGGAACGCTGGAGGCGGTGGCGTATGATGAGAGCGGCCGGGAGGTTGCCAGGGCTGTTCAGCGCTCCTTTGGAGATGCGGTGAGCCTCCACATGGAAGAGGAGCGGGTGGGCGAGCTGATCTTTGTCACCATCACCGCCCGTGACCAGGAGGGCTATCCCGTGGAAAACGCCAATCGGCGGGTGAATGTGGCCGTGGAAGGCGGCAAGCTCCTCTGTCTGGATAACGGGGACGCCACGGATTATCAGCCCTATCAGGCGGACAGCCGCAGGCTCTTCAGCGGCAAGCTATTGGCCGTCGTTCAGGCGATCCCGGACATAACGCCCGTGATCCGGGCATCCCTGGATGAGGCGGATATTCCCATCCGGAAAATTCAGCTGTCACAGGCGGGAAGCGGGGTTCACGCCCAACTCTTCCCACCCAACGCCACCTTTGGGGATCTCACTTGGCGGCTGGCGGACGCGGGCGGAATCGACAGCCCTCTGGCGGACTTCACCGTTGCTGAGGATGGCCGAAGCGTCACCATCCTCCCCAAGGGGGATGGAACGGTCTATGTCCGATGCGCCGCCAAGAATGGCGCGGATCATGGGGCGCTGATCTCCCTTTGGCCCATCCGGATCGCTGGAAAGGGCAAAGCCAGCCTGGATCCCTATACTTTCATCGCGGGCGGGCTATATAGCGCCAGCAATGTGGAGCTCACCAACGGCAATGATCGGGGCGTTGCCACCCTTCGGGATGGGGAAAGCCATGTGGGCTTTGAAGGGCTTGACTTTGGGGATTATGGCTCCGATGCGTTTCTCCTCCCCTTGTTTCCCTTGTTGAAGGAACCCTTCACCTTTGAGGTGTGGGAAGGCATGCCCCTGTCGGGCGGCGTGAAGCTGTGCGATCTGGTTTATGACAAGGGCTCCGTTTGGAATACCTACCAGGAAACCACCTATCGGCTTCCAAAGCGCCTTTGCGGCGTCGCCACGCTGTGCTTTGTGTTCCGGCAAAAGGTGCACATTAAGGGCTTTCAGTTCATCCGGCTTGAAAAGGCTTTTCAGCGGCTCCACGCGGCTGAGTGCGATGCGGTGTATGGGGATTCCCTCACGGTCAACGGCACCGCCATAGAGCGCATCGGCAACAACGTTACCCTGGTCTATCGGAACATGGACTTTGGGACGGAAGGCGCAAGCCGGGTCGTCCTCTGCTGGCGGTCAGCCCAGCCGAAGAACTCCATCCAGCTCCTTTTCGCGGACGACCATGGAGAGCGCCGGGAAATGGTGGAGGTCAGGGCCAGCGAAGGCTATACCCACGCAGCGTTTTCATTGTCCATAGCCGCGACGGGGAAAAAGACGGTCTCCCTCCTATTCCTGCCGGGCTGCAACCTGGACTTGGCCTGGATTGAATTCATCCGATGACGGGACACGTGGGCAAAGGAGGACACTGGTATGAGCGTAAGGCTGCCAAGGCTGATTTCCCATGGCATGGTGTTGCAGCGAGGCTCGGCTGTGAGCCTCTGGGGGCAGGCGGATGAAGCGGTGAACATTCGGTTTTTGGGCCGGGAATACCGGGCCCTTCCGGATATCAATGGAAGCTGGTCCGTGGGCCTTGACGACCTCCCGCCGGGAGGGCCCTATACCCTTTCCATCAATGAGATCATCATTGAAGATGTGTATGTGGGGGATGTTTGGCTTCTGGGCGGCCAGTCCAACATGCAGCTGCCCATGGAGCGGGTCCGGCACATGTTTCCCCATGAGCTTTACCGGACGAATCCCCAAATACGCCAGTTTTCCATGCCCCAGCGGGTGGATTTCCATGGCCCCCGGCAAGATTTGCCCGAAGGTGGGTGGGAAGGGGTTTCTCCTGAAACCATCCGAGCTTTTTCAGCGGTGGGATACTTTTTTGCTCGCAGACTCCAGGAGCGGCACCCGGTGCCCATTGGCCTGCTCTTGTGCGCCATCGGTGGAACGCCCATTCACGCCTGGATGAGCCGGGAAGCCTTGGCGGATTTTCCAGAGGCCCTGGCGGAGGCGGATCGCTGTGGGGATGATGCGCATGTGGCCCGGGTTCAGGCGGAGGAGCAACGGCGCGTTGAAGGTTTTTATCAGGCCATTTTTGATACCGACCCAGGGATGACCGAGGGATGGCAAGCCCGGGATTTTGACGACAGCGGATGGGACGAGAGGCGCCTTTGGGCGCCATGGGCGGGGATAGGCTCCTTCTGGCTCCGAAAAACCCTCATGATTCCCTCCTGCCTTGCCGGGAAGAAGGCGACGCTTTTCCTGGGCACCCTGGTGGACTGGGACGAGGTGTACGTGAACGGGGCGTTGGTGGGCAACACCACCTACCGGTACCCACCCCGGGAATACGCAATCCCCGCGCTGCCATCAGGCCCTTGCTCTATCGCCATTCGGGCCATCAGCAGGGATGGAGGCGGCTTCACCCCGGGCAAGCAATACCTTCTAGCCACGGAGGATGGAGCCTTCGATCTGAACGGAAGCTGGAAATTCCATCTGGGTGGAGTGGCATCCGCCTATCCGACGGAAACCTTTTTCCACTATAAGCCCACGGGGCTCTATAACGGCATGCTTGCGCCCCTCATGGGCTATGCCGTCACGGGCGCTCTCTGGTATCAGGGGGAGTCCGACGCGGAGAATCCGGAACGATACGCGGAGAAGTTTGCCGCCATGGCGCAAAGCTGGCGGCGCGGATGGAAAAGGGACTTTCCCATCGTTTTTGTGGAGCTGGCCCACTGGACGGAAGGGCCCGCATGGGATCGGCTGCGGGATGAGCAGCGGCGCTGTCTCCGCGTGCCGGCGACGGCCATGGCTGCGGCCGACGATCTTGGGGAGCACAATGATTTGCACCCCCAGAACAAACAGGGCGTGGGCGACCGGCTCGCCCGCTGCGCCATGCGCCTCGCCTATGGGGAAAGGCTTCCGCCTTCGCCTTTTGAGGTGATATTCATAAAATAAGGCCAGCCGCCACCGCCGACGAGGCGGAATGGGGCTGGTCTCTCAGGGAGCGCTTCTCCGATGACGATTTGTACGCGCCCAGCTTCAAGTCGTTTTAAAAAGACCCCCGGCGAATCAGCGTTAGCGGTTCCCGGATGGTGACATATGGCGTGTCCGGATTTTTCAGCCGCTCCAGCAACAGCTGGGAAGCCTTCCGCCCCAGCAAGTATGTGGGCTGGTCGATGACCGTCAGGGGCGGCGTGGTCATTCTGGACCAGGTGTAGTCGTCGATGACCACCACCGCCAGATCCTTTGGAATTTGAATCCGCTTCTCGTTGAGATAGCTCATGGCGCCGACGGCCATCACGTTGGAGAGCATCACCACGGCGGTCATGTCGGGATTTTCCGCCACTAGGCGCCTCATCTGGGAATACCCGGCGTTTTCCAGGACGGTGTCCTCCCCCACAAGGCCTCGGTCCAGGGGGATGCCCCAGGCCGAAAGCGCCTTGCGATAGCCGTCAAAACGGCGGCGGTAGGCGGATGTATCCCCAAGGCTTCCCGTGATCAGCCCTATGCGCCGGTGCCCTTCGGCAATCATTCGATTCACCAGGTCACAATAGCCGCTCTCCGCATCGACCTGCACCAGATCATAGGCGCCTTCCGCGTGGTGATCCACGATGACGATGGGCATCTCCTCGCCCACGGCCTCCCGCATGTAGCCAAGGTCGGGCAGAGAGGCTCCGGGCAAGATGATCAGGCCATCCACCATTTGGGCCCGGAACTCCAGGAGAACCTCGTTCTCCTGGTTCTGATCGGTGCAGTGGCTGTTGTCGCCCAGGATAACGCTGTAATTTTCCTCATTCAGCACGGAACACGCCCCCTGGAGCACCCGCATGCAGAAGGAGTTGGTTGCCTCGGCGCGAAGGAGAGGCGCGATAAAGCCGATGATCTTCGTCTGCTGCTTGCGCAGGCTCTGGGCCAAGCGGTTTGGCCGGTATTGCAGCTCATCCACCGCGGCGGAAACCCTGGCCTCAATCTCATTGGAGACAAAGCGAGTTTTATTGAGTACGTGAGACACTGTCGTCACGGATACGCCGGCCAGCTTCGCGATGTCCTTCAATGTGCTCATGCGGATTCTTTCCTCTCCTTCGCCGGTACACCTTCTTTCCCGCATTATACAATACTTGTCAAAGAATTGCATAGGGCATCTTGTAATTGTATATAAAGTATCGGCATTCGCTCCATGCGTTCTGCCCCGGATAGGCGTAGCCGGGATATAAATCCCGCTGGATTGGCACGAACTCAAAGCGCAGCCGGAGGGTTTTGGCTCCTTCCGTCAGCTCCCTTGGAACGAGGAACTCCTCCTCGCG
>JAVBOX010000128.1:0-14053 GCA_031550095.1 Eubacteriales bacterium | reverse complement strand
AGGGGACGCCTATGTCTACAATACGGTGGAGCTGCTCGCCGCGTATCAGGCCGCGAACCTGGCGGGCGTGACGGAACTGTGGCTCACGGCGGATGAGGACGCCATGGTGGCCGTGCTGGAGGATGGGTCCCGGGCGACGATTCCGTAACGCGGCTCGCCACGGGGCGCCGGTTAAAACTGACGGCAACCGAAGGCGGAATGAAGGAGCGGCAAGGGTTGATCCCGGCTCTGGGAGCGCGGGGGTGTGAGTCCTCGCGTAAAGGCAGCCCTCCCGACGGCATGCGCGTCGGGGACTGCCCATTCCGCGCTGGCAAACCGAAGTTTGTCGGCGCGTCTGATGGGGTTTTCGGCACCGCCGGAATTTCAGGGCGTTAAGGGCATGCACTTCAACGGCATGCCCTTCGTCCGCTATACGGCGGAAGGGCCGCGAGGCTACGCGACGATGGCGTAGTGTTTATCGGAACGAGTGAAAGACGTACGGTGCGCGGCATCGCTTCGAGCGGGCGGGCAGGGAATGCGGTACGCGTGCCAAGTGATCAACGACCAGACCGGGATGGTGGGTGAGGTAATGCTTTTTCATGACGGAGACTATTGGTTTATCGTCCGAATGTTCGCGTTTCTCTCCAGATGGCCGGACAGCTCAACCTATTGATAATACTAGACAAATGAAAAAACCGCCACTTCTGGCGGTTCCCATTTTGGTGGAGGCGGGGGGAATCGAACCCCCGTCCGAAAATCCGAGAAACCAGGCATCTCCGAGCGCAGCCTACGTTTTCATATTCCCTTTGTCAGGCTCCCATAGGCGGGATCCTATCGCCGGTAGCTTCATAATGCCGGCCGCGCCGCAAAGCTTAGGCGGGCCCGTTCCCTACTTCAATGACGCCGGGGGTTCAAGCAGTAGGCGCTTGAGTCCGACGCACGGCCTTAGGCCGCGAACGCAAAAGCGTTGGTGTTATTGTTCTCAGTTAATTTTAACCCCGATTTTAACGCGGTTCGGGGCCGCGGCTCGCTTCCCAACCCCCCGACGATCCCCGTCGAAACCAGTACGCCCCCTTAATCGGATTTGATGGCCCGCTCCATGTCCCGCTTCGCGCTGCGCTCTGCCGCGTCGTCCCGCTTGTCGTGCAGCTTTTTCCCCTTACAAAGGCCCAGCTCCAGCTTCATGTAGCCGTCCTTCAGGTAGATTCGAAGGGGCACCAGGGCATAACCCTGCCGCTGAACCAGGTTGCCAAGCTTTAGGATCTGCGCCCTGTGGAGCAATAGCTTTTTGGGCCGCATGGGATCCTTGTTGTAGATGTTGCCCTGCTCGTATGGGCTGATATGCATCCCAAAGGCAAACATCTCCCGCTCCTTGACGGCGCAAAAGCTTTCCTTCAGGTTCACCCGGCCCTGGCGCATGGACTTCACCTCGGTGCCATGGAGCACCAAACCCGCCTCAAACACGTCCTCCACAAAATAGTCGTGGCGCGCCTTGCGATTCACCGCGATGATCTTTTCGCCCCGCTCCCGCGCCATCGCCATCCTCCTCGTCCGCGTTTTCCGGCCCAAACAGTATACCACGTCCACACCTAAAACACAACGCCGCGCTTGGGGCGGAATTAACAGGAAATCTTCTTGTCCGCCGCCCGTATATCCCTTGACGCCTCCTGCTATAATGTAGGTAGAAGGCCATGAAAGCGGAGGGATACTTTGGATGAAGCGGATTGTGTTTACAGGTGGGGGAACGGCGGGTCATGTGACGCCGAACCTGGCGCTTTTGCCCCATTTTCTGCAGTCAGGCTGGGATGTCCATTACATTGGAACCGGGGACGGCATCGAGCGGGAGCTCATCAGCCATGAAGCGGGGGTCACATACCACGCCATCCATTCGGGCAAGCTGCGCCGTTATTTTGATATAAAGAATTTTACGGACCCTTTCCGGGTGGTCCAAGGGGCCTATGAAGCGTTCGCGCTCCTGGGAAAGCTCGCGCCAAACGTGGTGTTTTCCAAGGGTGGCTTTGTGGCCGTGCCGGTGGTGTATGGGGCTTGGCTTCGGCGCATTCCGGCTGTGCTCCATGAGAGCGACATCACCCCCGGTTTGGCGAACCGGATGACTGTCTCCTGCGCAAAGGTGATCTGCACCACCTTTCCAGAGGCAGCCGCCTCCATCGGCCCAAAGGCCATCTACACGGGCACGCCCCTTCGGGCCTCCTTGTTCTCCGGCACCCGGGTCAAAGGCTTGGCTTTTCTTTCGTTTGATGGGAGAAAACCCGTTTTGACCATGATGGGCGGCTCCAGCGGCGCCCAGTCTGTGAATAAAGCCCTTCGGGAGGCGCTTACCGCCCTCTTGGCCCATTTTGACATCGCCCATATTTGCGGCAAGGGCAATCTGAGCCCGGAGCTGGAGGGCACCTCCGGATATCGGCAGATGGAGTATGTGTCCCGGGATCTGCCGGATGTGCTGGCTGCCACGGACTTGATGCTCTCCCGCGCGGGAGCCAACGCCATCTCAGAGATTTTGGCGCTGAAAAAGCCGGCCCTCCTGGTGCCATATCCCTTGGGGGCCAGCCGTGGGGATCAGATTCTCAACGCCCAATCCTTCGCGAAGCGGGGTTTTTCCCGGGTGCTGGCCCAGGAGGACATGAACGCGGCCACCTTGGAGCGGGAACTGCTGGGCCTTTGGCGGGAGCAGGCCGGCTACCGGAAGGCCATGGAAGCGGAACCCTTGGTGGATGGCACCCGAAAGGTCATCGAAGTCATTGAAGGCACGGCAAAATAGAATGGTATGAGGGCATCAGTAGCCCTCATACTGTGTGACCGTCCCGATCCATGACATTCGGTCGTCTTTCATGTAACCCACCGTTTCGCCGATCTGCACTTTTTCAAAGCCATCCTTCTCCTCCGCGTCCCACTTCAGGATTTTGACCTGAACGCCGTTATACGCGGCGCCCAGGGGGGCGCTCTTTTCGTCCGGCTCGCTGAAAAGGACGGCTCTCTGGTAGGGACTCTTGCTTGCGACCACACGGACACTAAAATCCTGCAGGCGCATCCCAAAGGGTAAGCAGTCCCGCACAAGGCTGTATTTGGGGCCGTCCTGTGTTTCCACCACATACCAAATGCCAAACCGTTGAATGACGTTATACGCTTCCCAAGTGTCCAATCGGGTGGAGGGGGCATCCAGGGAAGGCCCGTCGTAAATGATAAATTGGTCGCTGCCTTCGGCGCATTTGACTTGAAGCACCCGTTCCAGCGCGGTGTTGTCATTTTGGGGCAAAAGGCCGGACAGGCGCATGTATCCCTCCGCCTGGTATAGAGCGACATGGGCCCAACCGCCCTGATCATCCAAGATGTCCACGGTGGTCCCCAGCGGATATTGCCCCAAAACGGCGGAAGAGGAATCGGGCTTTTCATAAAGGGGCAGCATGTCCGCCTCATAGGGCTGATGGACGATGGCGGGCCGCTGATGGGGATGGTTTGGGTTTGGCAGCCGCGCCGGCGCACCCCCGATCTCCGCCCAAAGCAGCTCATTTTCCGCGGCGGCGTTGTATCCGCCGGAGTGCTCCTTGGCGTAAAGGGCCAGCGGCCGCACGCATTTGAGGAAGGCGTCCTTGTGAATGTCCATGCTGTCCCCATTGCAATAGATCGCGCGAAGGCCCGTGCAGTAATCGAACGCGCTTTCTTCTACCGTGATGCCGTTTGGCAGAATGATGGAAGTGAGCGAAACGCAATTCTTAAACGCCATGGGTTCAATGCGCTGGAGGGTGGGCGGCAGGTTAATGGTATGCAGGGCGGAACACTCTTTAAAAGCGGAGCTCTCGATGGTGGCGACGCTTCTGGGAATGGCGACGCTCTCCAACTGGTCGCATGACTCAAACGCGCTGGCGCCGATGCCACGGGTACCCATGGGAATGTCATAGCCGCCGCTCCTGGCGATGGGGCATAGAACCAACCGGTCGGTTCCCCTTTCAAAAACAACCCCGTCAATGTCGTATAGCCGAGGATTGTCTTTGTCGATCTTAATCCGGCGAAGCACCCGGAAGGATAAGGGATCCAATTGGGGCGCTTCTTCCCCGTCCTCCTCGTACATCCAGTATTCCCAATTGTAAAACATAATGCTGTACGCGGAGTCCCAATACAGAATCCGCGTCTTCGCGGCCAGATTGTTCAAGTCGGCCAGAGTGTAGTTGGCCGGAAGCTTGATCTCTTCCACCCGGCCCAGCGAATTCAACCAATCCGCCCTCCAAACATCCTCGTTTGGCAAAGGGAGGGTTGAGGGGATTTCCACCCGTTTCAGGGGGGATTGAAACAGAGCCTCATAATCCTCTAAAGCATCGACGCCCTCCCCCAAGATCACGGTATGAAGGGTGCCTGTATCAAATCCGTATATCGCCTCCGTTGGCAATCCCCGAAATTCCGGATAAATGGTAATCTCCGTGACGCCTTCCTCAATGCCAACGATGTCGGCCACCCCGCCGTTCAGTTCATAGCGAATGCCGTCCGCCGTGACGGTTTCGCCCAAGGCGGTGGTCGCTGTCATGGCGCAGAGAAAAAAGGCGAAGGCAAACAGGATAAAAAAGCGCCGCATCGTTTGTTCCCCCTTTATTCGCCCAGAGGCATGCAGGGCACATACCCAGCCTGCAAAACGCAGCGCTGGCCCTCCTCTGCTGTCATCCAGTCCAGGAAAAGCCCACCGGGAGCCGCCTCGTCGCCCTTGCGGATAACGCCGTAGTAGTTGACGGTAAAGGGATACGCGCCGCTGCGCAGGTTCTCTTCGGAAGGATAGACCCCATCGATGGCGAGCACCTTGATGCTTGGGTCCTTGTAAAGCTCATCGATATAGAATTTGTAGGTGTAACCGATGGCATTGGGATGGTTGTCGTAACCGCCGATGTGGGAGACTAGGGTGGCCATCTCCGTCACCACATAGGCGTTGGTGCCTGCCGGTGAAAGGGGAAGGCCTTTCATCACCAGATTTTCCATGGCCGTCTGGCTGCCGGAGTTGGGATTTCGCTGGTAGACGTTGATTATGTAAAACTGCTCCTTTTCATAGTCAGGCGCATCCTCCGAAGGCTTCCTTTCTTTCCATTGGGGATCCACTTCTCTCCAATCCCACACCTTTCCGGAAAAAATCTGCCGAATCTGTTCCACGGTGAGGCTTTCCGTAGGATTATCAGCATGGGTGATGAACACGAACGCGTCGTAGCATACGGGCTTTTTGATCAGCTCCACGCCGTTTTCCAAGGCCAAGGCCAGCTCCTCGTCGGAAGGCTCCGTGCCGATCATCAGATCCACGGGCTTCGCGGCGTCCATGACGGCGCCCTTGGTGATCACCGTAGCGGAGCCGTTGGGCTTCCTGCCAATGAGATTCAGATAGGCGCTGTGGGTGGTGGAAAAATTCACAAAGCCCGTCAGATCCGCCTCTTCCATGCCCAGGTGCTGCCGGGCGAACTCAAGGGCCATGGGAACGGCCACCGTGGAGCCGTCAATGCTGGGGTAGGTGCCAAAGGGCATCTCCTTAAAGGTAACCCCGAATTCTGTGATGTCCTGAGGCTCGCCGAGGGCAAAAGCGTTGCCCGTTACAATCTGCCGCCAGTTCTCCGGGCGGGTCAGGGCTTGGTTCATCTGGCTCCAGGACTCAACGGAGGCGGAAAGCGGCGTGAAAAGGGCGAGGGCTAGAAGGGCGGACAGGAGAATGTTTCGTTTTCTCAATATGGCGTTCATGTGGGCACGCTTCCTTTTTATGGTTTTATGGTATAATGAATTTGGCTTTGGGGATGGCTTGCGCGTTTGTGCATTGGGAAGGCGCAATCGGTGAATGGAGGCGTTCATTCTTATTTTATATGTCGCTTTTATTATCGCATAGCCCCTCATGGATTGCAAGGATGGATTGCCGCCCCGGGGTTCCGCGTTGCATAACATGCGGGTGGAGGTTATAATAAACAGGCATTCCGGCCGGTCAAGGCTTTTGCCCCGCCGGGAACAGAAAGGGAAAGAGCAAATGCGTCAACATGATTCTTCCTGCGGCTGCAGGGGCCATTCTTCCCAGGGTCACGCCCATCATGACCATGACCATGACCATGTACACGGAGAGCATTGCGGCTGCGGCTGCGCACACGCGGAGCCCATCATTCCGGAGGGCCTCACGCGGACACAGCTGGATGTTCTGCTGACGCTGACGATGCGGAGGTTCTTGCCTGTGGCCTGCTTTTCGCTTGCCAAAGAAGGGGTGGAAGGGCCCAACGCCATCGCCTTGGACCCCGTATACATTAGCGCTCCGGAGGATTCCATGGACCGGGTGAAAGAAATTGGCGCCGAGCTCATCGCTCTTGAGGAAGGCGGCCTCATCACGCTGGACTATGACGCTCCGCTGAAAGGCTATCCATATGAGGAATATAAATCCTCCGACCTGTTCGCCCTCTTTGTGCAAACCGTAAAGGAAGCCGCCGCGCTGCCGGAGCATTCCTATGATGTCCCCGTGCTGGAGCTGGGCAGCATGGCGCTGACGGAAGCGGGAGAGCGGATGGCGGCGGCCATCACAATGAAGGGCGAGCGCCCCCAGGAATGACGCGCCTGGTTTATCCCGGGAAGAACCTTTGGAAAGCAGGTGCACTTTGCTATGGATGAAATCCAAGCCACAATCGGGAAGCTGTTTTTAAAGGGCGCTTACCGGTTTGTGCTGAGCTGCCCCCGGAACCGGGAACAGCCTTTGGAACGGCTTGAAATGGACGCCTGCGCCGATGGGTTCCAACTGACCTGGTATAAAGGGCAGCAAGCGTTTCATGAGAACCATGCCGCCGCCGAAGCCCAGGCTTTTTTGGCCGAGGCGCTGGCGGCCCGCTATTCCCAGCTCCATGCCTGGAGTGATGCTCGGGAGTTTTGCCTCCGCGTCACCCAAAGGGGAAAGTTGCTTGTTTCGGGAAAGGCCGCGGGGCCCGACGCCCCCAAGCGGCGGCAGAGCCATGACATAGAAAAGAACTACCTCATCGCCCCGGGGGATCGGGTCCCGCCCTTGGTGGATATGGGGGTGATGACGCCCTCCGGCCAGGTGGTTCATGCCATGCGGCGCAAGTTCCGGCAGATCAACCGCTTTCTGGAGATCATCGACGACGAGATCCGTGAGGACGATCCTAAAATGCCCCTCTCCATCATGGACTTCGGCTGCGGAAAGTCCTACCTGACCTTTGTTCTCTATCACTATTTAACCGCCGTCCGAGGGAGGACCGTCACCATGGTGGGCCTGGATTTGAAGCGGGATCTCATCGACCGCTGCAATCAGGTGGCGGAAAAGTACGGCTATACGGGGCTCTCCTTCCGGGTGGGCGATATCGGCGCTTATCAGCCGGATAGGCCTATGGATATGGTGATTACTCTCCATGCCTGCGATACCGCCACCGATTATGCCCTCTTCCACGCCGTTCAGAGCGGCGCGCGGATGATTTTCTCCGTTCCCTGCTGCCAGCATGAGCTGAATCGTCAGATCCAAACGGATTCCCTGGCGCTGCTGACCCGCTATGGCATCGTGAAGGAGCGGATCGCCGCGCTGATGACGGACGCCATTCGCGGCAATTTATTGGAATATTGCGGGTATCGGACCCAGCTTTTGGAATTCATCGATTTGGAACATACGCCGAAAAATATTTTAATTCGCGCCATAAAAACCCAGGAAGGCAAAAGAATTCGTCCGCTGGACGAAGCGAAGGCCGCCATGGAAGCGTTTCACCTGCGCCCTACCCTTTATCGACTGCTGGTGGATGAAAGCGATTCGCCGAGGAATAATGAAAGGTGAGGCGGCGCGTTTGATTTCCTCTTCCCATCCCCGGCATTGTCATAACTCGACAAACCATGCTATAATACTCTCGTAACAGGATAACCATCGCACCTATCGCTGTGAAAGGGTTGAGGAAAAATGGCGGATCAACTGCAGGGAATTGAGCGTGATGTTCTCGACCGCGCTCCTATCGCGCCGCTCGGGATTATTGCGATGCCAGGCTGTGAGGCCCTGGGTGCGCGCGCGAATGAATATCTTACCCGTTGGCGGACGGAACGGGATGAGTCGGCGGAAGAGCCTTCGGAACTATATACCAGCCCCGGCTACAACCGCGATTCTTTCCTGCTGGATGTCAGCTGCCCCCGCTTTGGAACGGGAGAGGGAAAGGCTTTGCTCAAGCAGAGCGTCCGTGGCTATGATCTCTATATCATCTCCGATGTTACCGCCTATCAAATCGAATATCAAATGTATGGCAAAAATGTTCCCATGTCTCCGGATGATCATTACTCGGATCTCAAGCGGGTCATCGCGGCCATCGGCGGGAAAGCGAAGCGCATCAATGTCATCATGCCTTTTCTCTATGAAAGCCGCCAGCATCGCCGCACAAGCCGTGAATCCATGGATTGCGCTGTGATGCTTCAGGAGCTTGAGCGCATGGGGGTTGCCAACATCATTACCTTCGACGCCCATGATCCACGGGTGCAGAACGCCATCCCCCTCATGGGCTTTGAATCCGTACACCCCACCTACCAAATGCTCAAGGCGCTCCTTCGCACGGAGAAGCAGCTGGACATCAGCAAGGCCTCCATGATGATCATTTCCCCGGACGAAGGGGCTATCAGCCGCAACATATACTATTCCACCGTCCTTGGCTTGGACATGGGCCTTTTCTTCAAGCGGCGGGACTATACGCGGGTCGTAAACGGAAGAAACCCCATCATCAAACATGAATACCTGGGGGATGACGTGGAGGGCAAGGACATCATCGTGGCCGACGACATCATCTCCACCGGCGAGTCCATCCTGGACCTGGCCCGGGAGCTCAAGTCCCGAAAGGCTAACCGGATCTTCGTCGCCGCCACGTTCTCCTTCTTCACCAATGGGTTGGATGAGTTTAACAAGGCGTACGCCGAGGGCTCCATCGCCAGGGTACTCAGCACGAACCTGACATACCTTCCCCCTGAAATGTGTTCCGCCCCCTGGTTTGTGGAGGTGGACATGTCCAAATACATCTCCTTTATCATCGCCACCCTCAACCATGACCATAGCCTCCATAGCCTGCTGAACCCCTGGGAGCGGATCAAGAGGCTTTTGACCAAATATCACCAGGAGCAGGAAGAGGCGGGCATCCGGATGGCGTAAGGCCCTCCGATGAGATCGGCGCCTTGAGGATAGCGGGAAAAGGTGCCGGAATGGGCGCCTTTTTTATCTTGAAAGAAATTGGATTGAGTTCCCATCGTTTTCTTGTTACATTCATGGTAAGAAAAATGAGGAGGGTTATTTCCATGAAGCTAGGCGTATTCACCGTACTTTTGGGTGCGCAGCCGCTCCGGGATGCCTGTGCCTATCTAGGCCGCGCGGGAGTGCAGGCGGTAGAAATCGGCTGTGGGGGAAACCCTGGCAAGGTCCACTGCGATCCCAGGGCGCTGCTCTCGGATGAGGGCAAGCGGAAGGACTTTGTGGCGGCGATTGAGGACAACGGTCTGGAGCTCGGGGTCCTTTCCGTCCACGGCAATGGGGTACACCCGGACCCGGCGGTGGCCAAGGCGGCCCATGATGATTTTCTGGATGCCTGCCAGCTGGCGGAGCGCCTGGGGGTTAAAACCGTCGTCACCTTCTCCGGCTGTCCGGGAGGCTGCGCTTCGGACCGGACGCCCAACTGGACCACCTGCCCCTGGCCCGATGATTTCACGGATATCTTCAACTACCAATGGAATGACGTGCTGATTCCCTATTGGAAAAAGGCCGCGGCGACGGCCGCGGAGCATGGCATTCAGCGGATTGCCCTGGAAATGCATCCGGGCTTTTGCGTCTATAACCCGGAGACCTGCCTGCGCCTTCGGGAAGCCGTCGGCCCCGCCATCGGCGCCAACTTTGACCCCAGCCACCTTTTCTGGCAGGGAATCGATCCCGTTGCCGCCATCCGGGCCATGCAAGGCGCCATCTATCATTTCCACGCCAAGGATACCAAGGTTGATCCCATCAATTGCCGGGTCAACGGCGTTCTGGACATGAAGCACTATGGGGACGAGCTCAACAGGAGCTGGGTCTTCCGCACCGTCGGCTATGGACATGACATGCAGACCTGGCGGGATATCATGTCCGCCCTTCGCACGACCGGCTATGACGGTGTCGTCTCCATCGAGCATGAGGACGGCCTCATGAGCGTCAACGAAGGCCTGATGAAGGCCATTGCGTTCCTGAAGGACGCGATGATGTTTGAGGAGAAGGCGGAAATGTGGTGGGCGTAAGGCGGGACGCTTTTGGGCGATTCCGTTGACGCGCACGATTGATCGTTGACCCGTACAAACCGACCGAAAACCGGCGCAAAACCGACCGTCTTTGCTTTCGCGGACCGCCGCTTGCCTGTCTCGCTGGATAACCTTCATGGCATCCACATATACTATACAACACTTCGGGAATCCCCGCCGCTGGGTGTTTCCGGCGCTTCCATGATCCTATCTATTTTGGGGGAGGGTACACAATGGCAAGATTGTTTGGCACGGACGGGGTGCGTGGTGTCGCCAACGAGGATTTAACCTGCGAACTGGCCTTTCGCCTGGGGCAGGCGGGGGCGTGTGTTTTGGCCTCGTCGGTTCACAGGCCTACCATTCTCATCGGGCGGGATACCCGCATTTCGGGAGAAATGCTGGAATCCGCCATCATCGCCGGGGTTTGCTCCCAAGGTGCCCGTGCCGTTCTCCTTGGCGTATTGCCTACGCCGGGCATCGCCTATTTGACCAGGCTCTATGAGGCGGACGCGGGTGTCGTCATCTCCGCTTCCCATAACACTATGGAGTATAACGGCATCAAGTTTTTCGACAAAAATGGCCACAAGCTTCCGGACGCCATTGAGGATAAAATCGAGGAGCTCATCTCCTCCGGCGGGCCTAAACCTCCCTTTCCGGTGGGCAAGGCGGTTGGGCGGCCCATTCGCCAGCTGAACGCCGCCCGGCAATACATCGATTTTCTCAAGAGCACCGCCGAGTGCAGGCTGGATGGGCTGCATATCGTTCTGGACTGCGCCCATGGTGCCGCGTCCAACATTGCCCCCTGGGTATTCCAGGAGCTTGGCGCCCAGGTCAGCTCCTTTTATCATGAGCCGGACGGAACCAACATCAACGAAAACTGCGGCAGCACGGATCCGGCCAGGCTTCAGCAGCTGGTCAGCGAGCTTGGGGCGGATGTGGGCCTTGCCTTTGACGGGGACGCGGACCGCCTCATCGCCGTGGATGAGCGGGGCCAGCTGGTGGACGGAGACCGGATCATGGCCATTTGCGCCGTTCATCTAAAAAAAGAAGGGAAGCTTTCCCGGAATGCCCTGGTGACTACTGTGATGAGCAACATGGGCTTGGAAATCGCCATGAAAGAAAATGGCATCTCCTTGATTCGTACCAAGGTGGGGGACCGGTATGTGCTGGAGAAGATGCTGGAATGCAATTACAGCCTGGGGGGCGAGCAGAGCGGCCATGTGATCTTTTTAGACCATAACACCACCGGGGACGGCGTTCTCACCGGTATTCAGCTCGTGTGCCACATGGCTCAGGCAAAGCAGTCCCTCTCCAGAATTTCCGCCTTTATGAAGCCCTTGCCCCAGGCAACCGTCAACGCCCATGTGGCCCCCGGCAAAAAGGACGGCTTTGGCAAGGATGAGGCCATAGCGGCGCAGGTGGCGGAAGTGGAGGCCAAGTATAAGGGTCGGGGGCGCACTTTAGTGCGTGTTTCCGGAACGGAGCCCCTTATCCGCGTGATGATTGAAGGCCCCGACCAGCGCGAGGTGGAGCGGGACGCCTTTGAGCTCGCCAGATTTATCGAGGAAAAGCTATCCTGACGCCCATGGGCCATATGCTATGACCAACCAACGAGAGGAACTGGGAACGGCGCACGTTCCAATTTCCGGAAAACGAGGGGGAGCCCATGCGCAAATTCGAAACCAAGGTACAGGAGCTGAAATATCGGGTTTTTCGGGAAGTGGCACGGGAGGCGTTTTCTGGAAATCTGTTGGCCACCATCCACGACATCCCCAAGCGGATCATGCCCGGGCCCAAGCCCACCATGCGGTGCTGTGTGTTTAAGGAGCGCGCCATCATCGCCGAGCGGATCAAGATGGCCATGGGAGGCACCTGGAATGACCCCAATGTCATCGAGGTGCTGGACATAGCCTGCGATGAATGCCCGGCGGGAGGCTATTTGGTCAGCGATACATGCCGCGGCTGCATTGCTCACCGGTGCGAGGAGGCCTGCCCCAAGGAAGCGATCCTCTTTGATCGGCATCAACGAGCCCGCATCGATAAGGAAAAGTGTGTGGAGTGCGGGCGCTGCGCCTTGGCTTGCCCCTATTCCGCCATTCAAAATGTGAAACGGCCTTGCCAGAACGCCTGCAAGGTGAAGGCCATCGATATGGATGAAAACTGGGCCGCCCGCATCGATGGAGAGAAATGCGTTGCTTGCGGCGCCTGCGTGGCCATGTGCCCCTTTGGCGCCATCATGGATAAATCCTATCTCGTCAATGTGGCGCATTTTATCCGCGCCCGGGAAAAGGGTGAGTGCGGCCCGCTTCTGGCGGTGGTGGCGCCTACCATTGCCAGCCAGTTCACCTATGCCAAGCTGGGGCAGGCGGTTACGGGCCTGCGCCGCCTGGGCTTTGACCAGGTGGTGGAAGCCGCCCTGGGGGCGGACATGACGGCCTTTCAGGAAGCGGAGGAGCTGCTTGACGCAGGATTTCTGGCCAGCTCCTGCTGCCCCGCCTTTGTGGCCTATGCCGAAAGGAACTTTCCCCAGATGGCGGGCCATATTTCCCGCACCCTGTCGCCCATGGCCCAGGTATCCCGCCATCTGAAACAGATCCACCCGGACGCCAAGGTGGTTTTCATCGGGCCTTGCACGGCGAAAAAAATGGAAGCCAAACGGGAAAGCGTAAAGCCCTATGTGGATAGCGTGTTGACCTTTGAGGAAATGCAGGCCCTGCTGGATAGCCGGGATATCGACATCACCGCTTTGCCGGAGACGCCATTGGACGGCGCGTCCTCCTTTGGCCGGGTGTTTGCCCGGTGCGGCGGTGTGGCGGAAGCGGTGGCCCAGGCCATCCGGGAGCGGGGGAAGGGGGAATTTCCCTATCACCCCATTTCCTGCGATGGGCTGGAAGCCTGCCGCGCCGCCCTGATCCGGGCGGACAAAGGCGCTCTGCCCCATAACTTTATCGAGGGCATGGCATGCAACGGCGGCTGCATCGGAGGTCCGGCCTGCCTCGTTCATCGGCCTCAGGCCAAGAGGGATGTTGAAAAATATGGGGAAGCGGCGGGGGACCGGCTTATCGGCCATGGCCTGCCCAAAGAGGAGGATTGACCCCTTCCTTGGATGAACCTCCTTTGATTTCTCTTCCGGGAGGCCCTTTTTCCCCGGTATAGCCGCTTCTTTGATGCCATAGGCTTCCTCCAGAGCACCCGGCAGCTGCTGGGAGAGGGGGCGTGCTTTATGGTTCGAATCCTGATCGGCGGGCCGGTATACCAAAAGCCGGATATTCTGGCGCTGTTTTTGCGGTCCCTGGAAAGGCTGGTCAAGGCGGATGTGGCAGCGGACTATCTCTTCATCGATGACAACAAGGATCCCGCTTCCTCTGCGGCCTTGAAAGCCTTTCAAGCCGAAAACAAGGGTGTGACGGTGTTTCCCAGCGGGGAGGCGGAGCTGTTCTACCATTGTGATCAGGAGGAGCATCACTGGAATACCAGCTTGACACAGAAGGTAGCCGCCTTTAAGGATAAGATTTTTCAGCATGCCTTGGAATCAGACTATACCCATGTGTTCCTGGTGGATTCCGACTTGGTGCTGCACCCAAACCTTCTTGCGCACCTGCTGGCCGCTGATAAGGACATCATCAGCGAGATCTTTTGGACCCGCTGGCGGTATGACCAGGAGCCCCTCCCCAACGTGTGGCTTTACGACGTCTACGACCTGTGTCCCAGGGCTTTTGATGAGGTGCTGGCCCCGGAGGAAGAGGCCATACGTGCGCGGGATTTTCTCACCCTTTTGCGCATGCCCGGCGTGTATGAGGTGGGCGGCCTTGGGGCATGCACGCTCATCAGCCGC
>JAVBOX010000091.1:0-13645 GCA_031550095.1 Eubacteriales bacterium | reverse complement strand
AGGGAGCAGGGCCGATACGACGAGGCTCTCTACGCGTTGCCGCTACAGGGCACAACCCAGGTGCTCTATTATGACAAGGATGCCTTTGCGGCCGCTGGAATCGATGCGGAGACGGCCCTGAACACATGGGAAGGGCTGGTGGACGCGGCGCGGAAGCTGACAAAGAAAGACGATAAGGGCAACACGACGTACTTTGGCTGGGAGCCCATGTGGGGCTATTGGAACCTGATGGATATCGCCTACGCCAACGGCGGAAAGCTGTTGAGCGAGGATGGAACCCGGGTTCTCGTCAACACCCCGGAATGGGTGGAAGCATGGGAAATGGTCCGGACGTCGATTCATGAAGAGAAGATCATGCGCGTTCATTCCACCGGCCAGGGATGGGAGTATTGGTATTCCACAATCGACGACGTGATGCAGGGCCGCGCGGCGGGCTACACTGGATCCGCGGGCGACCAAGGCGACCTGGACTTTACTCGCATCGCGGCCCACATTCAGCCCGGCATGGGTGGCAATCCGGGCGCGGCGGTCGTGGAAGCCACCCAACTGGTCATTTTGAACGGCGCTTCCAAGGAAGCGAAGCAGGGCGCCTTTGATTTTGTCACCTTCCTGACCAACACCAAGAACACGGCCCGCTGGTCCATGCAAACCGGATACATCGCGGTGCGCAAATCTGCCCAGGAGGATCCGGACTACAAGGCTTACGCGGAGGAAAACCCGCAAATCCTGGTGCCCCTCAAGCAGGCGGCGGAAATCGGCATTCCCACCATCCTCGATCCCACAGGCAACAGCATCTTCGACGCGCTGCGCATCGCGACGGATCTTGTTGAGGTAGAAGGCATTCCCGCCCAGGAAGCCTTGGACGAGGCATGCGAGGCGGCGCAGAAGGCGCTGGACAAGGTGCTGAAATAAGCCCAATCAAGGAGACACTGCCGTTTGAAATGTTTTGTCCCAAGCAAAGTTGAAACCACCTCACGGTAGGAGCTTCATGGCGCTTGCCGTGGGGTTTCTTTATGGGTTCTGGATTTTATTGATCATCTCCCTCGTTGTCGCTGTATTTCCCATGAAATCCTGATATAATGGGGGCACTACAGTCGGATGGAGCGAGGCGCTATGAAGCTGTTCATTGTGGTGGACGACATGACGGGCGCCTTGGATACGGCCGTGCAGTTGGCCCAGGCCGGAGCATCCACAGCGGTTTTTACCGGCTATTCACCTGAGGATTTAGTGTTTCCGACGGATGTGGAGGTCGTCGCCGTCAACGCGGAAACACGGCATCTTCCGCCTCGCCAGGCGTATGATCGAGTCTGTGCGCTGACGCGCCGCGCCCTGGAAGCGGCGCCTCTCGCCTACCTCTACAAAAAGACCGATTCTACCCTGCGAGGCAATATTGGGAGCGAGCTTACCGCCATGCTGGACGCTTCGGGGGATTCCCGGTTGGTTTTCGTCCCGGCGTTGCCCGTCCAAAACCGTACCACGGAAGGCGGTGTCCAGTATGTGAATGGGATGCCCATCCACATGGGGATATCCAGCCTTGACCCCCTTGAGCTGCCTGCCTGCTCGTGTGTGCCGGATATCATCTCCGCGCAAAGCAAAACCCCGACCGTCCTTGTGCCCAGGGGATGCTACGCTACACCGGAAGAAAAAAACGAGAGGGCGGACAAGCGAATTCTGATCTACGACGGGGTGACGGACGGGGACATTCGGGCCATTGGGGCAAGTTTCGCAGGAGAAGGCATTCCCCGGGTTATGGCAGGCAGCGCGGGGTTCGCGACGGTTCTTCCGGATCTCCTGTCACTGTCTGGCGAGAGGCCCGCTGTTTCTGTTGGCTGGCAGAAACTGGTCGTCGTCTGCGGCAGCGTAAACCCAATGGCCCAGGCCCAGCTTCGTTATGGCCAGGAAATGGGCTTTCACAGGCTGACGCTGTCCGCTTCGGATGTTCTTGGCGAGGCTTTCTCGGAAAAAAACCTTTTGAACAGGGCTGCTCACTTTTTAGCCGATGAAAGGCCTTTGATTATTGACGCAAATGACAGGACGCCGGGTGAGAAGATGGACCTTGCCTTGGCTTTGGGCATGGGTAAGGCGTGGGCGCGGGAAAGGATCGCGGGGCGCTTGGGCGTTATGGCAGGGCGTGTGCAGGCGATGGCGCCGGGAGCCATGCTTGTCTTTATCGGCGGGGATACCCTGGGAAGCTATCTGAAGCAAATGGGCCGCGTCCGCCTGACGCCGTTGCGTGAAATAACCCCCGGCGCCGTGTTGTCCCTGGTGGAGACGGAGCGAGGCGAAATGCCCATCACCACAAAAGCCGGCGGGTTCGGTGAGGCGGATTGGCTGAAGAAGCTGCGGGAGGCGCTGCTTGAAAAATAGAGCGCTCACTCATCCAACGGGGAAGAATAGCCCCGGAATAAGATAGGAAATGAGCGACATGATGAGCCCGGCCGCCACCACGCCTAAGGAGATGGTGGGAAAGGAACGCCGGATTTGCAGGTCGAACAGCGTGGCCACAAGGGCCCCTGTCCATGCGCCCGTTCCGGGGAGCGGGATGGCCACCAGCATAAAAAGCCCCCATAGCTGATACTTTTCCAGCGCCCCTCCTTTTTTTCGGGCCTTGTTTTCCAGCCAATGCACCATTTTCTCCGTGTAACGGAAGCGCTCTAACAATTTGAAAACGCGGCGGGTGAAAAGGAGAATAAAGGGAATGGGCAAGATATTGCCTATAAGGCAGATGACGAATGCCGTAACAAAAGGGATGTCTCGCGCGGCTGCGTAAAGGATACCGCCCCTGAGCTCAATGACCGGGAGCATGGAGAGAAAAAACGCATGGATCTCTTCGGCCGCTATGGACATGCGATACCTCCACATTTTCGTGATTCGCTTGTATGGAATCAAAATAGCAAGCCAGTTTCCTTTGTTAACTCACTCGTCCTATCATACCATAAAGCGCGGGAAAGGGTAAGCCAATCATCTCACTAATTTGTGCCCTGGATATATTTAATATTTCTCTTGACGCAAAAATAGTTTCGTGATAGAATTCAAAAATAGAAATTAATTTACTATAAATTAGGCAATAAGCCTTTAAGCCCAAAACTATTTTATAAAAACACCCTATAATCACTCGTCTGAAGATTCTAAGCAATGCTTAAACTGCTGATTGGGAGGCTCATGTATGGAAAGAGGCCGCCTGTTGCGCCAGGGTCACACAACCTTCGATGGATGGCGTTCTTATTTAAAACGGGAATATTGGCTTTATCTGATGATACTGCCGGGGATTATCTACATCGTCCTATTCAAATACTGGCCTATGTACGGCATTTCCATCGCCTTTCGAAACTACAATGTCTTTAAGGGTTTTTCGGACGCGCCATGGATTGGCATGGCCAATTTCGCCAAATTGTTTCAACGAGCGGCCTTCATGCAAGCCCTTCGCAACAACGTGGTGATCAGCGTGCTGAAGCTAGTGCTGGGCTTCCCGGCATCCCTCATCCTTGCCCTGATGATCAACGAGATCCGCAACTCCAAGGCCCGAAAAGGGATTCAAACCGCCGTGATCCTGCCAAACTTTGTCAGCTGGATTGTAATCAACGGCCTGATGTTCGCCCTGTTCAACCTGACAAGCGGCGCCGTTCCAGGCCTCTTGCGCGGCCTGGGGTATACGGGGCAGATCAGCAATGTCATGGGGGATAAGGACAGCTTTCTTTGGGTTATCATCATCTCCCACATCTGGAAAGGGGCGGGCATGGGCACGGTGGTCTATCTGGCGGCCATCGTGGGTATCGATCAGGAGCTCTATGAGGCAGCCCAGATTGATGGCGCCGGCAAGCTCCGCCAGCTCTGGCACATCACCCTCTCTTCCATCCGCTCCACCATCGTCGTGCTGCTCATTTTCCGCGTTGGGGAGATGATGTACGCTGGATTTGATCAGATTTTCGCCATTCAAAGCCCCCCTGTCATCTCCGTCTCGGAAATCATCGATACGTATGTCTACAAGCTGGGCATGGAGAGCCGGAAGTTCTCGGAGGCTACCGCGGCGGGCCTATTCCAATCGGTGATCGGGCTGGTGCTGGTTCTTGTGACCAACTGGGTCGCCAAGCGGATTGACCACGAAAGCGGCATCATGTGAGGAGGTGGGTATCCATGGCCAAAGGCGCCCAAAAAATCCGCGGCACCCGTTCCGAACGCGTTGGGCATGCAGCCGTCGTCACCATCCTTGTTCTGTTCTCGTTTACAACCCTGTACCCTTTTTGGCATGTGCTCATGTATTCCATCAGCAACTCCCAGGCGGCCATGGGGGGCGGGCTTTTCTTCCTGCCGCGGAAGATCGACTTTCTGGCGTATAAGCTGATCTTCAAGACGAGCCAGATCTACAGGGTTTATTTCATCACCGTGGCGCGGACAGTGGTGGGCGTGGCTTTCAGCCTGGTCATCACGGTGCTGACCGCGTATCCTCTTTCGCTGCGGCGGTTCCGCGGGCGCAATTTCTTTTCCATGCTCATCTTCTTTACCATGCTTTTTTCCGGCGGCCTGATTCCCACGTTTCTGGTCATCCAGTCCTTGGGCCTGCTGGATACCTTCTGGGCGCTGGTCATTCCTGGGATGATGAATGCCTACAACATGTTCATCCTTCGCAACAGCTTTCAATCATTGCCCCATTCCCTGGAGGAGAGCGCCCATATCGATGGCGCGAATCCTATGACCGTGCTCGTGCGCATCATCCTGCCCATTTCCACGCCAGCCCTTGCCGCGGTCACCATGTTCTATGGTGTCGCCAACTGGAACGCATATCTGGATGGCATTCTTTACACCAATACGCCCCAACTGCAGATCTTGCAGGTGTATCTGCGCACCCTGATGGCTTCCACCGGCGCGTTGGGGGCGCTGTCGGGCATCGAAAACCTTTCGGAGGCCAGCAAGCTCAGCGAGGAGAGCATGAAAATGGCGACCATCGCCATCTCGGTCATTCCCGTCTTGGTAGTTTATCCCTTCCTACAGCGCTACTATACAAAAGGTATTACGGTTGGCGCGGTGAAGGGTTGAGCTCATATGAAAAAGGAGGGACATTTCATGAAGAAGACCCTAGCTACCCTTTTGGCGCTTTGTATGCTGCTGGCGCTCTTGCCGCTTTCTGCGGTGGTGGCCGAAGCGCCCGTCGTCATCACATGGCTTATGTCGGGAGACAACACGCCCACCCCTGATAATCTGGTGCTCCAGGAACTTGAGAAGCAGACCGGCGTGCGCATGGAGGTTACATATGTTCCTGTCGCTGATTACACGGCCAAGTTGAACACCATGATTGCCTCCAAGACTTTGCCCGACATCTTTGAGTGCAGGGATGTGGCGACGGCCGTTGAGTTCCGGGATAACGGACTGCTGCTGCCCTTGGATGACCTTCTGAAGGAGTATGGCTCCACCATCCTAGCCGAATTGGGTGAGGAACTGGCCGTTGCTCCCATCAATGGGGACGGCACAACCTATGGCGTCATTTCTGCTTCTCTGCCCTATGCGTCCAACCTTGCCGTTCGCACGGACTGGCTTGAAAACCTGGGCCTTTCCATGCCCACGGATCTGGATAGCTTGTATGAGGTGCTGAAGGCCTTCACATTTAACGACCCCGATCAGAACGGCGCAGATGACACCATCGGTTATGTGGCCTCCATGGCCAGCGACCATATGCGCATGTTTGAGCACATTTTCGGTGCCTATGGCATCTGCGCGGATCGCCCCTATCTCATGGAGGACGGCACAGTAACCACCTATATGAAGGCCCCGGGATACCTGGACGCCATCAAGTACCTACGCAAGCTGTACCAGGAAGGCATTCTCCTGCCCGACTTTGCCACCATCCCTCAGATGAGCGCATTTGAGCTCCTGTGGACAGGCCGCACAGGCGTGCTTGATTTCCAGAATGTGGGCACTACGAATAACTGGGTAAAGGGCGGTCGTTATACGGAGAACCCCCAGCCGACTTTCGACTTCACCGTCATCGCGGGACCGGATGGAAAGAGTGGCCCGACCCGTATGTATCCCAGATATGATAGCGCCTATGTGATTTCCTCCGCGTGCGAAAACCCAGAAGCCGCCATGAAATTGCTGGATTTCGTGTATAGCGAGGCGGGAGATGAACTGCTCTATCTGGGCGTGGAAGACACTATGTTCGAATGGGTGGACAAGGCTAACGGCCAGTACCAGCTGCTGGGCGACAACGCAGATCAGGCGACCCATCGGGCGAACGGCGCGTTTGTTTATTGGAGGCAGTTACCTTTCAACAATGCCGAGGCGCGGACCATGAACAAGCAGACTCGGGATGGTCAGGCCTATGCCCGGGAGCACGCCGTGGATTATCCGCTGATCCTCACGCCGCTGCAGGCGGATATTGAGTACAAGGCAACCCTTCGGGAGTTGAACCAGCAAGCCTTTGCCGAACTGATCATGTCCAAGGGCGATGTGGACGCCGAATACCAAGCGTTTGTAGAGCGCTGGAACAACGAAGGCGGCCTGGAATATGAGGCCGAAGCTACGGCGGCATACGCTGCCGAACAGGCAAAATAGCCCCTTTGGCGGGCGGGAATTCGCGCTCTCGCCCGCTTCCAATTGATCAATGGCAATGTGCGCGTTAGGGAGGATGCTCATGCAATCGCTGGATTTGTCACTGCTGACACTGGAAATTGGATCAGAGGTGTCCTCGGCGGAAGGCCGCCTTTTCCTGCCGGGAGAGGACGGGGTGGTGTTGCTCGCGCTGAAAGGAAAGCCGGGGGAACTGGGAGGCCTTTCTTGGCGGCCGGAGGACTGGCTTACCCTGGAATTCTGCGCGGATATGGATCGCATGGCGTCGGTGCGCACGGAGTTTATTGAAGCGGATACGGAGCGAGAGCTTGCGATTCATTATCATATGATTCCGACCTGCCGTGTGAAAATGGCGTTTCAGCTGCTGGAGCTTTCCTCCCGCCGGTTTTTTCTGCCCACAAACCCGGGATCCTATAAGGGGCATGTGTATGGGGAGCCCACGGATATCGACCGAATTGACACCTTCCGCATTCGCCTCATTCCCAATGATGGGGTTCGGGGTTTGTGCCTTTATGCCGTTACCCTCTCCAAGGAGCCGCTGGATTTTCGTGTTTCTGGGAAGCCCATGGTGGATGCCCTCGGGCAGCGAAAGGGATTTGATTGGCCGGATAAGATGCGGGATGAAGCCGAAATGACCGCGTACTTGCGGGCGGAACTGGAAAGCGCGAAGAAGGCCGATGGCTATCCCCAAGGCTGGAGCCGCTTTGGCGGCTTGCTTTCCCTCCGATTTGACGCCACGGGTTATTTTCATACCCATCATGATGGCCGTAGGTGGTGGCTCGTTGACCCGGATGGCTATGCTTTTTTCAGCAATGGGGTCTGCTATGGAAGCCGGATGGGGGTGCATGGCTTTGTGGACCGGATGGAGGCGCTTTTTGAGTGGCTTCCAGATCCATCCGATGGGACCTACACCGACTGCTGGACCACCGCCGATAAAATTGCCGAATTCGTTAAGCGGAACGGAACGCAAGCCGGCAAGGATAGGCGTATGTTCAACTTTGCCCGAGCCAACATGATACGCGCGTTTGGCCCGGAGGGCTGGTGGGACGCGTGGGCGGCCATCAACGCGGCGCGCATGAAGCGCTGGGGATTCAACACCATCGGCGTTGGCGTTAACAATTATGGGGACGAGCGGGTTTTGGAATACCTAGCCACGGCGGAGATCCCATTTGTCTGGACGCTGAAGGAGTTCCCGCTGACGAAGACGACTGTGTTCCGGGACTTCCCGGACGTGTTCAGCCCGGAGTACAGGGAGGGCAGTGAGCACTTTGCCCGGGAACAGCTGGCGCCTCTTCTGAAAAACCCCTTCCTGATCGGATATTTCATCACCAATGAGCCGGAATGGCTGTTCCAGGCTTCCGTGAACCCTGCGGAGCGGGTGTTGGCGTTTGACGGGCATCTGCACAGCAAGGATGCGCTGATCGAATTCCTGAAGGAGCGCTATCGAGGGGATATTGGGGCATTTAATACCGCGTGGTCTCTGTCGCTTTCCGGCTTCGAAGGCCTTTTCGCGCCATTCGCCCGGGCGGACGAGCGAACCCAAGCGTCCCGGGCTGATTTGGAGGCGTTCCGGGATATCCTCATCAAAAAGTACAGTCAGGTGCCCTCGGAAGCCCTCCGCAAGGTGGATCCCGATCACATGAACCTAGGCATGCGCTATGCTCATTTGACCGAGCGCGAGTTCGCGGGGAACGATTGCTTTGACGTCTGCTCGTTTAACTGCTATAAGACCACGCCTGTGCCTTTCTTTGATACCGTTAGGGATAACGATTCCCGGCCCAGCCTTGTGGGGGAATGGCATGTGGCGGGGGATGACGCCCGCAATTACGCCACGGGCCTTCTGCATACCCATGGACAGGCTGAGCGGGCCAAGGCTTGCCAGTACTACATGGAGCAGTCCTTCGCTCATCCTTCGGCGGTTGGCATTCACTATTTTGAGATGAACGATCAGCCCGTCCTCGGGCGCTTTGACGGGGAGTGCATGCAACATGGCCTTATCAGCCTGTGCAACAAGCCCTATGGAGAGATGGCCGGGATGTTTGAGCGGCTCGCGCCGCGCATATATCCCCTTGTGCTGGGGGATATCAAACCGACCCAGGAACAGGCGGATGTGATTACTCGCCGGGAGTGAAAGGGGCATTTACGATGGTCAAGCTGGAAAATGCCGCGCTGAAGGCATGCTTTGACGAAAAGGGAAGCCTGATATACCTCGAGAACAAGTTGGACGGCAGGGGGAACATCATCTGCAGGCCGGAGGGTCTCTTTCGGTTGGTCTGCCATCTTAACGATAACTGGGAACATGTGGTTGAGGCAGCGGAACAGAAAATTGTGGTGGTTGAGGAAAAGGATTCCGTGTGCTTTGAAATGGGTGCTCTTCGCGGCCGGAGTGGGGCTGAAATGGACATTCACGCCCGATTTTTCGTTGGAATTGAGGAGGACAGACTTCTTTTCTCGGCCAAGGTGGACAATAGGAGTGGCGCGGAAATCACGGACTTTTCCTTCCCCCGCATCGGTGCCATCGGGACACTGGGCGATGGAAAGCCCGACCTGATCTGGCCCTATGAGTCTGGGCAGCGGATCACGAACATCTGTGAGCGCTTGTTGGATCTTGGCAGGAGCTCCGACGGACCCTATGTCCTGAGCATGTCCTATCCCGGCTTGGCCAGCATGTGCTGGATGGGACTTGTGGACGGGGAGCAGAGCCTTTATTTGGGCAGCCATGATGACAAGCACCATGTGACATTGCTGCGCGCTATTGGCAGCGAAGCCGCTGACGCCACACTGGAAATCGATACCCTGGCCTTTGTGCGGCCTGGCGAGGCTTGGGAATGCCCGACTTCCGTTCTTATGCTCTACACGGGAGACTGGAAAAAGGGCGCAGATTGCTATGCCCAGTGGGCAAAGGGCTGGCGGACGCCGGCAAAGCAGTCCCAGTGGGTACGGGATATGACGGGTTATTTTCTGGTCATCAACAAGCAGCAATATGGCGATGGGATCTGGCCCTACGACACGCTTCCGGAACTCTATGCTTACGCCAAGGAAAACGGCTGTGACACCTTGGGCTTGTTCGGCTGGTATGATACAGGCCACGACAATGGCTACCCGGATCTTACAGCCAGCGATTCCATGGGCGGCGCGGAGAACCTCAAAAGGCAGATCAAGGCGGTGCAGGCGGATGGCGGCCGTGTGACGCTTTATTACCAGGGACATCTCCTTGACCTGGGCAGCGTGTATTATAGGACCATCGGACATCGGCTGGAGGCTAAAACCCGCTGGAGGACGCCTTATTTCGAGGAATACAGCAAATATGCCCGGAGTGGATACCTGCAGCACTTTAGCAAAAAGTTGTTCGCCACGGTGTGCCCCTCCTGCCCGGAATGGCAGGGCTTGATGGAGGAGAAGGCGGACTGGATCGCCGGATTTGGCCCTGACGGCATGCTGTATGATCAGATTGGAGGCATGCCGCCCTATCCCTGCTTCGACGAAACCCATCCCCATATGGAAGGCCGCCCTTCCCTTTCCTATACCCAAGGCCGCCTTATGCTGCTTCCCCGTATTCGCGCACGGGCGAAAACCCATGGGAATGAGTTCGCTTTCTTTTCCGAGCATATTACGGACCTGTATTCTCAGTTCCTGGACGCCCTCCACGGCATCAACAGCGCCCCAAACGGGCCGGAAGGGGTTTACGCCTGCATCGAAGGCGCGGATGGCAGGCCCAGCGTGACGCTCAACTATCCAGAGCTGTTCCGGTATTGCTTCCCGGAAACCATCATTACCGTGCGGAATCAGCGGCCATATCTGGCGCCGAGGATGGTCAATTACGCGTATTTTTATGGTTTTCGCTATGAAATGGAATTGCGCTACGCCTATGATCAGGAGGCCATTCGGGCCGGAGAGCATCAGGATTGGAAGGCTTACGCTGCCAGCGTCACCGCTTTCCGCAAGGCGTACGCTGATATTTTACTCCATGGGCATTTCCGGGCGGACGCCGGTTTTGTTAACCGAAACCATAGCCTTGCCGCCGCTCGCTATGAAGGGGAAAGCAGGTGTGGAATCGCCGTCTGGAATGACACGCCGGATGCGCAGGCCATCGATTTTTCATGGGTCATCATTCGGGCGTGGGCATCGCCCACAGGCAGTGGGGAAGGCTGCCCAGAGACCCTACAGCCCGGGCAGATCGCTCTCTTGTTGATATAGCCCCCAAAATGGATGAGGCGATCCGATGAATGTTGATCAGATAGACTTTCAGGGCATGGCGCTACTGCGGCTGCGTGCGGCTCCCTATGAGGCGTGGGTCGCGCCTTCGATGGGCGGGAATGTGATCAGGCTGTACCATGGGGGTTTGGGCATGGAAGTCCTTCGGGTGCCTCCATCCCCAAGTATTCTTCGGAATTCCCCCAACGTGTTCGGTGCGCCCCCCTTGTTTCCGCCAAACCGGATTCGCGGCGGATCATTTTCCTTTGACGGGCAGGCGTACCGGTTCCCTGTCAATGAGCCGGAGCGCGGCAACTCCCTGCACGGAGCGCTCAGCGCGACGGCCATGCGGGTGGAAGCCATGGGGGAGAGCGCGTACTCCGAGGAAATCACCCTTTCCTATGAAGCGGGGGAACCCTATTCCTACATGAACTTTCCCCATGTCTTTTCCTATCGGGTGGCGTATGGGCTGAGCCCGGAAGGCCTGACCCAGACCGTTCGGTTCCGAAACCTGGGAAGCTCCCGGATGCCCTTTGGCTTCGGCCTGCATACGGCGTTTGCCATTCCCAGGGAGCGGGGGGAGAATTACCGCGTTTGTGTGCCCGTAGAAACCCAGTGGAGAATGGATCCGGCCACCGCGCTACCCACCGGGGAAACCGCGGTGGGAACCGAAGAACATTTTTTGCTGAATGATGAGGGCGTGCCACCCCTTTCGCATCCTGTCAGCGGCTTTTACCGGCGGTTGCCTGGCCCGGTGCGTATCCGGGACATTGTAAGAGGCGCGGAGATCCGGTATGATGTAGACGATGGTTTTCGTTTCTGGATGCTATGGAATGCCGGAGCTGAGCGGAATTTTATCTGCGTCGAACCCATGACATGGATGGTGGACGCGCCAAACCTCTCGCTTCCCTGGGCGGAAAGCGGCATGGATGCCATCGCCCGTGGGGAAACAAAATCCCTTATGACGCGTCTAAGCGCGGCGGCAATTGGCTGATGAACAATTACGGCGGATGGATCTCTCTAGAAACTGGAGGAATCTTCGCCATTCCGGACTTTGATCCGAAATCAACATCGGATCGGGAAAAAAGTCAGGATGCAACGAAAGGATGGACCGACCATGAGCTTTATGTTTCACCCCCACCCGTATAGCGATCCTCGTGCCGTCAATCCGATTCCCGCCCCTGCTGGGGTTATGGAGGAAATGACCGTTGGGCTTGCGCAGGTTGCCAAGCGCGTCGCGGCCGCGATACGCAAGGGATCCCTCCGCGTTGGCATCGACGGCTTTCCCGGAGCGCAGTTTTCCATGCTTGTCAACAGCGTTTCCCAGCAATTCCCGGCTGGCGCCATGGCATTTGTGGATGCCCGTTCCCTTCTGCTGAGGGCGGATTTGCTGGAGAGCAAGGTTGCCCCTTGCCTGCCCAACGATAAACAGGCCGATCCCGTGCTCCTGTATGGCGTTCGCTTTACGGAAGGATATCCTGGCCTGCAGGATGAGGCCGCTTTGCAGGCCCTTTTGGAAACGCTTGCTGCGGCGAAAGTACCAACGATCGTGTATGGGCTTGGCGCTCTGGCGGAGCAACTTGCCGGAGCGTATGATTTGCGGGTTTGGATGGACATAACGCCCAAGCAGGCGGTGTTGAACTTTAAAAACGGGCTGGCAGCCAACATTGGCAGCCAAGCGGCATTGCCCTATGGGGAAATGATGCGCCGCAATTTTTATGTGGATTTTGAGGTGGCAATCGAAAACCGATGGAGTCTCATCCGCCAGGGCAAGATCGATTGGTACATCGCCGCTAGCGATCCCCAGCGCATGGTGCTGCTGCCTTTTAGCGCCCTATGCCGGGTTTTCGACGAGGTGAACCGAAGGCCTTTCCGGTGCCGTCCGGTGTACCTGGAGGGTGTATGGGGTGGGTATTACATCAAGCGGTTGCGGAACTTGCCGGAGGACATGCGTAACTGCGCCTGGATCTTTGACATGATTCCAATGGAGGTTTCCTTGGCGATTCTCCTGGAGGGGATGGAGGTGGAAGTGCCTTTCTTTACCTTTGTCATGGCCCAAGGCGAAAAGCTGCTGGGGAAAAAGGCCTACGAGGCCTTTGGCGGATACTTCCCCATTCGCTTTAACTACGACGACACCTATCATTCCTCCGGAAACATGTCCATCCAGTGCCATCCGGACGCTGATTATGTGGTGAAAAACCATGGAGAGCTTGGACGTCAGGATGAGAGCTATTTTGTATGCGTGGCGGGCCAAGGCGCGGCAACGTACTTGGGCTTTAAGGGAGAGGATAGTTGCGGAGAGTTCCTCGCGCTGGCGGAAAAGGCCCAGAGCACTGGCGAGATGGTGGACTATCAGAAGTATGTCTACGCGGTTGAATCCAAGCCCGGGACCCAGGTGATGATCCCCGCGGGCACCATCCACGCTTCTGGCCAAAACCAAGTCATCCTGGAAATCGGCAGCCTGACGGTAGGGTCGTATACGTATAAGCTGTATGATTACCAACGGTTGGATCCGATTACGGAGAAGCCCCGCCCCATTCACCTGAAGATGGGACGGGAAACCCTGCGGCCCGAGCGCACAGAGGAATGGGTGCGGGAAAATGTGGTGAACCATGGCTATGTGGTTCGAAGTGGGGACGGATATGAAGAGGTGGTCGTGGGTGAACACGACCTGCTCTATTTCTCTTTGCGTAACCTTCGGTTCTTGTCGGAGATGGAGGACGATACGGCGGGCATGTTCCATGTGTTGGCCCTCGTGGATGGGGAAAGGGTTCGCGTGGAGTCCCTGGAGAACCCGACGCTTTTCTATACGCTCACGCTGATGGACATGGCGGTGGTACCAGCCGGCTTTGGCCCCTATCGCCTTGTGAATGAAGGCGTCGGGCCAGTG